>CAIMBE010000026.1 GCA_903839085.1 uncultured beta proteobacterium
GCCACCGCCTGCAACCAGTAGGTGACGGCAAAACTGCGGTCGAAGATCCGCATGGAAGTGGCGCGGATCTGCCGGGAGGTGCCGAATTCGAGCAGCTGGCCCGAGCCCGGCTCGAACGAGTCGGCGAGCCGGCGCAGCGCCAGCTGTGCCGCCTCGGCCTGCGCCGGGTCATCAAGCCAGAGCGCCAGGTCATTGGCGCGCCGGTCGCCGCTGAGCCGCTCGAAGTCCTGCCGGTCGATCGCAATGGCGCCGCCCTGGTGGGCATAGTCGCGCCAGACGCCGGCGATGAAGAAGTCGGCGGCCGGTCGCTGCTGCGAGGGGCTCAGCGCGCCAAAGGCCCCCGACAGCGCCTTGAACGCCTGACCGGGGCGCGCACCATAGAGGTCGACCATCGCCTCGCTCACATAGATGCCGATCTGCCCGTCCGGTACCGCCAGTGCGTCGCCGGTCAGGGGCAGGCCGCGCGTCGGCTCGCCGATGTCGCGCGCGATCAGCGCCACCGCGGGCCGGGCCGGGTCGAGCAGCACGGGCATCAGGCGCTGCGCCTGAACCCGCTGCACGCCCGCCAGCCGCGCCGCCGCCGCGACGAATTCGGGGCTGAAGTAGACCGTGTCGCCGGCCCCCGCGTTGCGCGCGCTGCGCAGGTACAGATCGGCTGGCAGCACCTGGTCAAGCCAGTGCGTCATGGAATCGCGAAAACTCGCCACCATCACCGTCAGCGCCACGGCCAGGCTGAGCGACGCGACAACGCCGCTGACCGCCACCGCCGCGCTCTCGCGGGCGCGCCGGGCCCGCTCCACCGCCAGCAAGGGCAGCGCCTGGTGCGCCACCGCGGGCGCAAGCCGGTCGAGCAGCAGCCTGATCAGGAGCGGCAGGGCCGAGATGCCGCCGAGCAGCAGCAGCCCGATCGCCAGGTAGGCCGCCAGCGGGATGTCGAAGACCGCCGGGGCCTGCGCCAGCAGGACGCTGGCCCCCAGCAGCAACAGGCTGACCCAGTGACCGCGCTGGCTCACCAGGCCGGCATCCAGCCCCTTGAGCGCGAGCGCCGGGGCCAGACGATGCGCCTGGCGCGCCGGCCACCATCCGCCTACCAAGGCTGCGGCGATGCCCAGCAGGCCGTACAGCAGCGCGGCCGGGCCGTCCCATTGCAGGCTCGGCGCGGCGCCGGCAAAGTAGCCGCCGCCGAGGTCGCCGCCGAGCAGGCGCAGCGCCAGCGCGGCCAGCGCCGTGCCCAGCGCCAGGCCGGCGCCGCTGCCGACCAGCCCGAGCGCCAGCGACTCCCACAGGACCAGCGCCATGCGGTGGCGCGCGCTCAGGCCCAGCACGCCCAGCAGGGCAAACTGCTGCGTGCGTTTGGCCACGCTCAGCGACAGCACCGAAAACACCAGAAAGGCGCCCGTGAACAGCGCCACCAGCGCCAGCACGCTGAGGTTGACGCGGTAGGCGCGCGACATGTTGCTGACCTGCGTCAGCGCATCGGCCGGCTCGCTCAGCGACACGTTGGCCGGCCAGCCCGGCTCGTCGCGCAGGGCGCGCACAAAGGCGCCGCGCTCGACGCCGGGGCGCAGGCGCAGGTCGATGCGCGAGAGCTGACCGGCCTTGCCGAACAGGTCCTGCGCCGCGCCGATGTCCATCACGGCCAGCGCGCTTCCTGCGGCGCTGACATGGCCGGCCACCGTGACGGTCTTGAGCTGCAGCGCGCTTTGAAGCTGCAGCCGCCCAGCGCCCAGGCGCTTGCGCGCGCTGGCATTGAGGAACACGGTGTCCGGCGCGAACAGCGCCAGCCGGTCGGCGCCGTCGGCGGGCAGCGGCATCAGCGCCGGCGCCACAGCCGCCACCAGCAGGGCGTCGACGCCGATCACCCGCAGCGCCACGCGCTCGGCCTGCGCGCTCAGCGCGTAGGTGCCGACCTCGAGCACCGGCGAGGCCAGCGCAACCTCGGGCCGGGCGGCCACGCGGCCGTACAGGGCTTCGTCGAAGCTGCCCTGCACCGCGCGCAGTTCCAGGTCGGGCTGGCCGCCGATGGCGCGCACGGCGGTCGAGAACTCGGCCAGCGCCGAGGCGTTGATCAAATGCACCGAGAACGCCAGCGCCACGCCCAGCATCACGGCCAGCACGGCCGCCGCGTTGCGCCAGGGGTGGTGGCGAAGCTCTTGCCAGGAAAAGGTTTTGAGCAGGGCGATCATGGGGCATGATCTTGCCACGCCCGGGCGCAGTTGCGTAATTACCTGTCGCCCCACAGCAAGCCGGCCGAGATGCAGCTGGCAATGATGCCCAGGCCGGCGATGAACGACAGGGCCCCGCCGTTGTACTCACAGCACTTCATGGTGTCGATCTCCTCTGTTCGGTTGCCGCAACAAGGGAGTCGTGTTGCCGGTCTGGCGCGCAGCCGCGCTTCTCGCCAGCGGCGGCTGCGCGAACCTGGCGAGCGGATCAGTTGATGGTCAGCCGCTTGGCCGCGGAACCGGCTTTCTTGGGCAGCTCAAGCGTCAGGACGCCGTCCTCGAACCTGGCCACGGCCTTGCTCTCGTCCACATCCTGCGTCAGCGCGAAGGCGCGCGAGACAGCGCCGTAGTAGCGCTCGCTGCGCAGCACCTTGTCGCCGTTGCCCTTGAACTCTTTTTCGTCCCTGGTCTGGGCGTCGATCTGCACCAGGTTGCCGTCGATTCGGACATTGATGTCTTCCTTCCTGACGCCGGGCAGGTCAGCGCGGACCTTGAAGGTTCCGTTCTTCTCGACCACATCGACGCGGACGTCAAGTTCGTCGAGCGTCCGGTCCAGTCGTGTCGGCGTCAGGAAGCGCCTGAACATCGACTCGAACGGATCACTGAGGCTGGGTTCAAACAGTCGCAAGCTAGTCATGATCTTTCCTTTCAAATCAATTTGTACACAACGTCGGTTGCGCAGACCCATGTGCATTCGAACCCGCGCAACGGAAAAAGGATAGCCGGCGCGGCACTTCTTGAAATTGATAACTCGCAAATGCGGTGCTTGCCTCCTGTAGAATCGATTGCCAAAGCGAAAAGCTTGCGTCCGGGCATCGACCGGCCAGGACTGCGGCCTTTCGCTCAAGCTACTCGCATGGCTACACTCGATCAAACCCCGTCAAGCCAACTGGGCAGCGCCGACTATCGGCTGCTGATCGAGAACAGTCCCTTGCCGATCTGGGTTTATGACGTGAAGACCCTGCGCGTGCTCGAGGTCAACGCGTCTGCGCTGGCGCTGTACGGCCATGACCGGGATGCCTTTCTGCGCTTGAGCCTGACCGATCTGCAGAGCGCCGATGGGCTTGCCGCGCTGCGCGAGCACTTCGAGCCGCATCTGATCCGCAGGACCGCCCAAAGAAGGTGGCACCGGCATCGCGGCGGCGCCGTGATCGATGTTGAAATCCTGGAGCAGGATCTGATGTTGGGCGGCATCCAGGCGCGCCTGGTGACCGCGCTCGACGAGTCCGTGCGTGCCGATCCGGAGAATGTGCGCCGCGAGATGACGGAGCGGTTCACGACCGTTCTGGAGAGCATGACCGACGCCTTCTTCATGGTCGACCGCGATACGCGCTTCACCTACATCAATGGGCAGGCGGAGAAGGTGCTGCAGCGCTCGCGCGACGAACTGCTCGGCTGCAAGGTGTGGGACAAATTTCCGCAGGCGGCGGGGAGCATCTACCAGGTCGAGTACGAGCGCGCGATCAGTGAGCGCTGCACCAGGCACTTCGAGGCGCTGGACGGGGGTGGACTGAACCGGTGGCTGTCGGTCACCTGCTACCCTTTGGAAGCCGGCCTTGCGGTCTACTTTCGCGATATCACCGCCAAGCACGAGAACGAACAGCGCATGGCAAGGGAGCGGCGCGTGCTCGATGCCGTGATCAACGCCACCGGAGACGCCATCGTTGCGACCGGCATCGATGGGCTGATCCGGATGTTCAATCCGGGCGCCGAGCGCATTTTTGGCCGGACCCGCCAGAGCATGCTGGGCGAGCCAGTCAATCTGCTGATGCCGGAGGGTTTTCGTGCGGCCCACGCGCAGCGCCTGCGCTCCTTTTACGAGTCGGGCCATGCCGTGCTGTCCCTGGGGATGGGCCGGCGCGTCAAGGGACTGCGCGCCGACGGGCAGGAACTCGAACTGGAGGCCACCGCATCCCGGGTCGAGCAGGGCGGGGAGACCTTGCTGATCGCCTGCCTGCGCGACGTCACCGAGCGCGTGCGCCTGGACGCCGCCGTGGAGCAGTCGCGCCGGCAGTTGTCCGAATTGACGCGTCGGCTCATGACGCAGGAGAGGGCGCTCGTCAAGGGGATGGCCCAGGCGCTGCACGACAACCTGGGCCAGACCCTGGCGGCGATTCGCATGGCGCACGAGACGGTGATGACCATGCAGGCGAGTCAGCTGGCCGTGATGCCGACTGAAATTGGACGCGTGCAGGTGCAGATGGGGACGCTGATCGGGCAGGCCATCGCCGAGGTCAGGCAGGTGCTGGTCGACCTGCGGCCGCCGCTGCTGGAGGAAAAGGGATTCATCGCCGCGCTCGACAATGAACTCATGAAGCGCTCGCTCGTGCTGCCGGCCGTCGACATCTCGTTTCATGTGGCGAGCGAGACCGCCGGGGCGCGCTGGCCGGCGGAGGTCGAGCATGCCGCCTTTATGGTGGCGCGCGAAGCGGTGGAAAACGCGCTGCGGCATTCGAAATCGAACTCGGTGTCGGTGCGCCTTTCGGGCACGGCCGGGTCCTTGCGGCTCGAGGTCGCCGACCGCGGAGTTGGCGTCCTGGCGGCGCCCAATGACACCTCGCGCCATCTGGGCATCCTTGGCATGCACGAACGGGCCCAGGCCATCGGCGCAGTGGTGGCGCTCGATGCGGTCGAGCCGCACGGAACGCGCGTGAGTTTCAACTGGAGCCCGGCGCCGTGACCCGTCTCTACCTGGTCGACGACCATCAGATCGTGCGCGAGGGTTTGCGCGCCATGCTCGAGGCAAAAGGGCACCAGGTGGTCGGGGAGTCGGCCGACGTGACGCAGACGCTGGCCGACCTGCAACGTCTGCAACCCGAGGTCTTGCTGCTGGACCTCAAACTCGGCGCGCGTTCCGGCTTTGAGGTGCTCGCTGAAATGCAGCGCCGCAGTTTGCCGACGCGCTGCGTTGTCCTGAGCATGTCGGCGCAGCCGCGCGACGTGGCCGAGGCCATGCGCATGGGGGCCTGCGCCTACGTGCTCAAAGGCTCCCCCGCCAGCGAACTCATGAGCGCCATCGGGGCCGCGAGCCAGGGCAAAAGGTATCTCAGCGCCGAAGTGAGCAGCCTGGCGCTCGAT
This sequence comes from uncultured beta proteobacterium, assembly GCA_903839085.1. Lineage (GTDB taxonomy): Bacteria > Pseudomonadota > Gammaproteobacteria > Burkholderiales > Burkholderiaceae_C > Rhodoferax. The sequence goes on from CAIMBE010000026.1 coordinate 5,304, forward strand.
GACTTCGTGCATCCGGTGAGCGATGACCCCCTGCGCGAACTCTCGCCGCGCGAGCGCCAGATCATCACCATGGTGGTCAATGGCCAGAGCAGTTCCCAGATCGGCCTGACACTTCATCTCTCGCCCAAGTCGGTCGCCACCTACCGCAGCCGGCTGATGGCCAAGCTCGGCGTGACCAACGTGCCGGGCCTGGTGCGGCTCGCGATCGCGCACGGCATGACCGATGCCCTGGCGCCGCCCGGCAAGGGACGGCGGCACGAGGACCGGCAGCCGTCGTTGTCGCTGTTCGCCGACACCCGGTGTCAAGAACTCCCTACAGACGCCGCGCCGGACAACAAATAGAGTTCCACCCAAGGATTGATTGCGGTGCCCGTTGGCAGCGCGTCCGATACGGTTGGGGGAACATACCATGATGAGTCTGCAAGCCGAGTCGAGCTTGAGCGGCACCCGCTGGCTCTCGCAGCCTTCGTTCAGCCAGCCCGCGCTCAAGCTTGAGAAGGACGAGCGCTGGTCGGATTTTCCGGAGGTTCTGAGACTCTTGCGCTTTGATGGCCCGGTCAGGCACCTCGATGACGACAGCCTGTTCCGGCGCCGCCGCCTGAAGGCCGGGCAGGCCGCGCTGCGCACGGGGCTGCCCTTCGACGGGCTCTACGTGGTCCGTCTGGGCGCCATGAAGACCTCGATGGTGGATGCCGACGGCGCCGAGCACGTGATTGCCTTTCCGATGAAGGGCGACCTGCTTGGCTCTGACGGCATTTGCCAGGGCAAGTACATGAGCGAAGTGGTGGCCCTGACCGACTGCGACCTGATCAGGATTCCGACCGAGTTGCTGTTTGCGCAGGAACGCTCGTGCAACGACCTCGAGCGCGTGGCCTATTGGGCCATCAGCCGCGAGATTGTGCAGGAGCAGAGCGCCTACGCCATGACCAGCCTGCCCAAGACCGAGGTGCGCGTGGCGCATTTCCTGTGGATTCAGTCCAGGCGCTTTGCGGCCATGGGCTATTCGCCCAGCCAGTTCATATTGCCGATGACGCGGCGCGACATCGGCAACTACCTCAACGTCACGCTCGAATCGGTCAGCCGCGCCTTCTCGGCGCTGCGGCGTGCGGGCATCATCGGCGTCGAGCGCCGCGAGATCAGGATCCACTCGCACGAAGCGCTGCGCACCTTCGGAACCTGAGTGCCATGGGCGCCGACAACGTGGTGACGCTGCAGCGCGGCGGCCACGGTTTTGAGGGCATGCTGGTTCCCACCGATGGCTCCTCCCTGTCGGTTGCGGCGGCGCTCAAGGCGGTGGAGTTTGCCAGGCGCCTGCAGGTCCGCATCGTCGCCTTTCACTCGATTCCCGCTTACCGCTACCCGGTCTATGTTGGCGGCATCCCCTTCGAGTACCCATCGGAGGCCGACTACGAGATGCAGTGCCGCGCCATCGCCGAGCGCTATCTCGAGCTCGTGGTCAACGCGGCGAAGGCGCGCGGTGTCACGGCCGGCAAGCTCGTGGAGTTCGACTCGGCACCCGCGCAGGCGATCGTCGACGCGGCAAAACGCGAGAACTGCAGCATGATCTTCATGGGTTCGCATGGACGCGGCGGCCTGTCCAAGGTCTTTCTGGGCAGCGTCGCGATCAAGACCCTGACCCTGGCCCAGATCCCGGTCATGGTGGACCGACCGACGCCCAGGGAGATCGCCGAGGCCGAGGCGCTGATGAGCCGCAGCGCCATCGAACCCTGAGGAGGTCGGGCCCGTGTTCGCAGTACAGCAATGGCACGTTGCGGCGGCGCATCGAGGCGATGTCGCTCGAGTCGAGCGCGGTGCGTGTCAGGATGGCGGCTGATGGGCTATCGCAGGAACCCGGCGGATACGCGCGAGCTGCGCGAGCAGGCCCGGGAGCGCCTGCGGCGCCAGGGCGTCGATGGCGCCCGGATCCTGAGCCGGCAGGAAACACAGCAGCTGCTGGAAGACCTCAAGATTCATCAGATCGAACTGGAAAACCAGAATGAGAGCCTGAACGCGACCCGCGCGCAGCTCGAGGCGGCCCTGAATGAAAGCAGCGAGCTCTACGATTTCTCGCCGCTGGGCAGCGTCTCGCTGGACGGCGCGGCCACCATGACCAGGTTGAACCTGGCGGCCGCCAGGCTGCTCGGGGGTGAACGCGCCCACCTGGTGGGAACAAAGATGGGGCAGCATGTCATCGACGCCGATCGCACGGCCTTCAATGCCCTGATCGAGCGCGCGCGCAGCGCGGGCGCGCTGCAGAGCGCGGAACTGGTGCTCAAGAACGGCGATCTGGCGATCCAGCACGTGAATGTGCGGGTTTCACCCGACCCTGCCGGGCAGGGTTGGCAAGTCGCGCTGGTGGACATCAGCGATCGCATACGGCATGGGCGCGAGCTTCGGGCCACCGAGGAGCGCTGGAGGCTGGCGCTCGAAGCGGCCGGCGACGGCGTCTGGGACTGGAATGTGCAGAGCGGCGAGGTGGTCTATTCAAAGGGCTATGCCGAGCTCCTCGGCTTTGCCGAACAGGCGCTCGGAGACCGGGTGGAGGACTGGCGCCAAAGCCTTCATCCGGACGATCGCGCGCGTGTTCTGGGCGAGCTCGATGCCTGCCTGCGCGGCGCCGTTGAACGGTACTGGAGCGAGCAGCAGCTCCGCTGCAAGGACGGCAGCTGGAAGTGGGTGCTTGCCCGGGGCGCCATTGTCGAGCGCGCGCCAGACGGGCGGCCCCTGCGCATGATCGGCACCCTGGTTGATATCTCAAGCCGAAAATCGGACGAACGCGCCTTGCTCGACGCCGCACGTTTCCAACAGGCGATTTTCGATTCGCTGGACGCCCCGCTCGTGGTGCTCGACCGCGATGGCGTGATCCTGCAAGCCAATGCGGCCTGGCGCAGGCATGCGGCGAACAGCGACAACGCGGCAATCGACAACTGGTCGGGCCGCCCGTACCTGGAGATGCTCGCGCGCATCATCGCAAACGAGCCGCGCACGATGCAGGCCGCGGCCAGCGGGCTGGCGTCGGTGCTGTCTGGCGCGGCGCCCTCTTTCAAGCTCGAGGCCCCTTTCTTTGTGGCGGCGCAACGGGCCTGGCTCAGCATGAAGGTCATGGCCGTGCGGGATGTCGACAAACGGATCGTGGTCAGCCACGAAGACGTCGGCGACATCAAGGCCGCGCAACTGGCCAGCCTGCAGCTCGCCAACACGGACGCCCTCACCGGCGCGCAGGCCACCGAGCCCCCGGCAGCGCCCGCTTGACCCGCAGCACCGGCACCGGTGCCGGCGGCCTTTTTCTTTGCTGGGTACACTGGGCCTGTTGTTCCGCAGGACGTTACTGACCTCACTGGACTCATCGCTATGCCGACTTCGCCGACCTATGACGACGTGCTCGCCGCCGCGCTGCGGCTTCAGGGCCATGCCCACCGCACGCCGGTGCTGACTTCACGCACGGCCGATCAGCGCCTGGGCGCCAGGCTGTTTTTCAAATGCGAGAACTTCCAGCGCATGGGGGCTTTCAAGTTTCGCGGCGCCTTCAATGCCCTGTCGCGCTTTGACGCCGCGCAGCGCCAGGCCGGCGTGATCACGTTTTCCTCGGGCAATCACGCGCAGGCGATCGCCCTGTCGGCGCAATTGCTTGGCATACCGGCCACCATCCTGATGCCGCAGGACGCGCCCCAGACCAAGATCGACGCCACGCGCGGCTACGGTGGCGAGGTCATCCTGTTCGACCGCTTCCGGCAGGACCGCGAGAGCCTGACCCGTGAACTGGCCGGGCAGCGCGGACTGACGCTGATTCCGCCCTATGACCACCCTGACGTGATTGCCGGTCAGGGTACGGCGGCCAAGGAGTTGTTCGACGAAGTCGGGAAGCTCGATTGCCTGCTGGTGCCGCTGGGCGGCGGCGGGCTGCTGGCCGGTTCGGCGCTGGTGGCGCGCGCGCTGTCGCCGGCCTGCCAGGTCTACGGCGTCGAGCCGGAGGCAGGCAATGACGGCCAGCAGTCGTTTCGCAGCGGCGCCATCGTGCACATCGAGACGCCGCGCACGATTGCCGACGGCGCGCAGACCCAGCATCTGGGCCAGCACACGTTTGCCGTGATCCGGCGCGATGTCGACGACGTGCTGACCGCCAGCGACGCGCAACTGGTCGAGGCGATGCGCTTTTTTGCCGAACGCATGAAGATGCTGGCCGAGCCCACCGGCTGCCTTGGCTTTGCCGCCGCCTGCCATGGCGGCCTGGCGCTTGCCGGCAAGCGCGTGGGCATCATCGTCAGCGGTGGCAATGTGGACCTGCGCCGCTTTGGAGAACTGCTCGCTTCATGAGCCAGCCGGCGCGCATCTCGCAGGCGGCCTTGCTGACGACCGGCGTCATGCACCTGGCGCTGCTCTGGCTGGCGCTGCAGTCGGCGCCGATGCTGCAGACGGTGCGCTCGGTGGTTCACTACCTGGCGCCGATCACGCTGCGGCCCGAGCGGCCGCTCGAGCCGATCACGGTGCCTTTGCCGCTGCCGGCGCCCAAGCCGATACGCACGCCCAGGGCGCTGCCCGATGAGGTGGTGCCGGCGCCCGCACCAGCGGTCGTCGCGCCAAGGGCCATCGAGGTGCCGCCCGACAAGCCGGTCGAGTTGAAGGCGCCGCCGGTGCCGGTGGTGCCGCCCGCGCCGCCGCGCAAGGAGCTTGCGCCGCCCGAGCCACCCGTGCCCGTGCCGGTGCCGCCACCGCCCAGGCCCGAGCCTGTTCTGCCTGTCGAGCCACTGCCCGAGCCAGCGCCGCCGCCGGTGCCGGCACCGGAACCGATGCCAGTCCCTGCACCTGCACCTGCACCTGCACCTGCACCTGCACCTGCACCTGCACCTGCACCTGCACCTGCACCTGCACCTGCACCTGCACCTGCACCTGCACCTGCACCGGCACCTGCGCCGGC
>CAIMBE010000027.1 GCA_903839085.1 uncultured beta proteobacterium
GGGCGACCAGGTCCTCATCACCCTGGCCCGGCGCATGAAACAGGCCCTGCGCGAGGGCGACAGCCTGGCCCGGCTCGGCGGCGACGAGTTCGTGGCGGTGCTCATTGATCTGGACGACATGGCAGCCAGCCGACCCATGCTATCGCGCCTGCTGGCTGCGTGCGCCCAGGGCGTTCAGGTCGCGGAGCTCGGCCTTCAGGTCTCGGCCAGCCTGGGCGTCACCTTCTATCCGCAGTCGCAGGAGATCGATGCCGATCAATTGCTGCGCCAGGCCGACCAGGCCATGTACCAGGCCAAGATGGCGGGAAAGAACCGCTACCACCTCTTCGACGCCGAGCAGGACAGCAGCATCCGGGGCCGCCATGAGAGCCTGGAGCGCATCCGCATGGCCCTGGAAGATCATGAATTCGTCCTGCATTACCAGCCCAAGGTCAATATGCGAAGCGGTCAGATCATCGGTGCCGAGGCCCTGATCCGCTGGCAGCATCCGGAAAAGGGACTGTTGCCGCCCGCCATGTTCCTGAGCGTGATCGAGGACCATGCGCTGACGGTCGATATTGGCGAGTGGGTGATCGACACCGCCCTGACCCAGATGGAGTTGTGGCAGGCGGCGGGCCTGGACATGAGGGTCAGCATCAACGTCGGTGCGCGCCAGTTGCAGCAAGGCGACTTCGTGGATCGGCTGAAATTCATTCTGGCAAGGCACCCGAGCGTGAAATCGAGCCACCTTGAACTCGAAGTGCTGGAGACCAGCGCGCTCGAAGACATTGCCCAGGTCTCCCAGGTGATCGAGGCCTGTGCCCAGATCGGAGTGAAGTTTGCGCTGGATGACTTTGGCACCGGTTACTCGTCCCTGACCTACCTCAAGCGCCTGCGGGTTGCCATGCTCAAGATCGATCAGAGCTTTGTGCGCGACATGCTCGAAGACCCCGATGACCTTGCCATCCTTGAAGGCATCATCGGTCTGGCCGAGGCATTCCGGCGCGAGGTCATCGCCGAAGGGGTGGAGACCGTCGAACACGGCAGTGCGCTGCTGCAGCTGGGCTGCGAGCTGGCGCAGGGCTACGGCATTGCCCGGCCGATGCCCGCCGGGCAGATGCACCAATGGGCTGCAACCTGGCAGCCCGATGCCGCCTGGCACAGGGCATGGAGCAGCGCGCAGGCCGCCAAAGGCTTCAACGGCATAGAACGAAGAGCCAATGTCGATGAACGAAGAATCAACCTGGCATGAGGCTGCGCCGTGCCGGTGTGCTCGGGGCATTTTCATCGAGTGAATTTGCGCACGCAGAGTATGATGATCTTCGTGCTGTTCAAGGAAGCGTTCCATGAAAAAGCCTGTCACCTTGCCCGAACTCGATCACCCGACGCTTGATGCCGAGTCGATTCGACGGTCGCTCTACAACCGCCTGATCTACAGCATCGGCAAGGATCCCATCACCGCCACCGACCGGGACTGGTTCTACGCCGCTGCCGCGGTGGCGCGCGAAAGCGTGATCGAACGCTGGATGGAGACCATGCGCAGCTACTATGTGCAGGACCGCAAGCGGGTCTATTACCTCTCCATGGAATTTCTCATGGGCCGCACCCTGACCAACACCATGCTCAACCTGTGCGCCGGCGAGGAGTTTCAGGCCGCGCTGTTGGCGTTGACCGACCTGGGGCTCAAGCCCGAGCGCCTGAGTGAAATGGAGCCCGATGCGGCGCTGGGCAACGGCGGTCTGGGGCGGCTGGCCGCCTGCTTTCTCGACTCGATGGCGACCATGGGCGTGCCGGGTTACGGCTATGGCATCCGCTACGAGTACGGCATGTTCCACCAGGGCATCGAGGACGGCCAGCAGGTTGAACACCCGGACAACTGGCTGCGCTATGGCAATCCCTGGGAGTTCCCGCGGCCCGAGGTGCTCTACCAGGTCAAGTTCCTTGGCCGGGTGGTGGACTTCGCCGACGAGCAGGGCCACAAGAGGTATCAGTGGGTCGACACCGAGGATGTCATGGCGATGGCCTACGACTACCCAATTCCCGGCTATGACACCGGCACCGTGAACAACATGCGGCTGTGGGCTGCCAAGGCCAGCCGCGATTTCGATCTCAGGTATTTCAACGAGGGCAATTACATCCGCTCGGTCGAGGACAAGAACGCGTCCGAGAACCTGTCCAAGGTGCTCTACCCGAACGACGCCACCGAGATGGGCCGCGAGCTGCGGCTCAAGCAGCAGTATTTTTTCGTCTCGGCCTCGCTGCAGGACATGCTCTACCGTTTTGCCAAGTCGGGCGCGCCGCTTGATCTCTTGCCGGACAAGGTCGCGATCCAGCTCAACGACACGCATCCATCGATCGCCGTGCCGGAGCTGATGCGCATCCTGATCGACCAGCACCGCCTCGAGTGGGCGCGCGCCTGGGACATCACCACGCGAACCTTTGCCTATACCAACCACACCCTGATGCCCGAGGCGCTGGAGACCTGGCCGGTGCCGCTGTTCGAGCTGGTGCTGCCGCGCATCCTGCAGATCATCTACGAGATCAACCATCGTTTCCTGCAGGACGTGATGCACCACTACCCCGGCGCGCCGGCGCTGTGGCGCCGCATGTCGCTGATTGATGACGCCCAGGGCAAGCGCATCCGCATGGCGCACCTGGCCATCGTCGGCAGCCACAAGGTCAATGGCGTCGCGGCCATTCACACCCGCCTGATGAAGGAGACCATCTTTGCCGACTTTCACCGCTTGTGGCCGGACAAGATTGTCAATATGACCAATGGCATCACGCCGCGGCGCTGGTTGAATCAGGCCAACCCGGCTCTTTCAGGTCTGATCACAAGCCGTCTGGGCAGCGGCTGGCTCAAGGATCTCGATCAGTTGCGCCGCCTCACCCCGCTGGCAAACGATGCGGACTTTTGCGCTGCCTTCGTGCAGGTCAAGCGCAACAACAAGGCGCGTCTGGCGCAGCTCATCGCGCAGCGCCTGGCCGTGCGCGTCGATCCCGCTTCCATGTTCGACGTGCAGATCAAGCGCATCCACGAATACAAGCGCCAACTGCTCAACGTGCTGCACATCGTGACGCTCTACAACCGGCTTTGCGCCGGCGCCGACGCGCCGCCGCGCACGGTGATCTTCGGGGGCAAGGCGGCTCCCGGCTACCACACGGCAAAGCTCATCATCCGCCTGATCAATGACGTCGCCGACATCGTCAACAACGACCCGCGGATGCACGACCGGCTCAAGGTGGTCTTCATCCCGAACTACGATGTCTCCACCGCCGAGATCATCATTCCGGCCGCCGACCTGTCGGAGCAGATCTCCACCGCCGGCACCGAGGCCTCGGGCACCGGCAACATGAAGCTCGCGCTCAACGGTGCGCTCACCATCGGTACCCTCGATGGCGCCAACGTCGAGATCCGAAGCGAGGTGGGAGCGGACAATATCTTCATCTTCGGCATGAGCGCCGACGAAGTGGCACAGACCTACGCCGCCGGCCACAACCCCTGGGTCTACTACGACAGCAATGCCGAACTCAGGCAGGCGCTCGACATGCTGCGCGACGGCTACTTCTCGCCCGAGGATCACGACCGCTTCAAGCCCCTGTTCGATAACCTGACCCACCGTGGCGACCATTACCGCCTGCTTGCGGACTACGCCTCTTACGTCGCCTGCCAGGATCAGGTCGGGCTGCTTTTTTGCGATCCGGCGGCCTGGACGCAGAAGGCAATTCTGAATGTGGCAGGCATGGGCCAGTTCTCATCGGACCGCACCATCGCGCAATACGCCAAGACGATCTGGAATGTGGTGCCGATGACGCGGGCCGCCGCTTGATTTCAGCCAGATTACCGCTGCGCGGGAACCTTGCCCTGCCACCAAACGAACAGCCCCGAGCCGATGATCACGACACAGCCCACGATCATGGGAGCGTCAACGCGCTCGCCGAAGATCGCAACGCCCAGGGTGATGCCAAAGAGAAGCCGCGTGTACCTGAACGGCGTGACGACCGACACGGAGCCTGAGCGCATCGCCTTCATCAGCGCCGCGTAGGCGAACACGCCAGCCACCGCGGCGCCAGCAATTCCCATGGCATTGGCGAGCGTCGGCCAGACAAATGGCTTGCCATCAAACCACGAAAAGAGTGCACCGGCACCCACCACGGTCAGGAACCCATACAAGCCCAGGACCCAGGTGGACAGCGAAGCGGGTGCCGCACGGCTCGCCAGGTCCCGGCCGGCGAATCCGAGCGTGCCTACAACGGCCAGAAGAGACAGCGCCGAGAAGTCCTGGGCTGCAGGTCGCAGGATGATCATGACGCCGACCAAGCCTGCAATGATGCCGCACCAGCGTCGCCAACTGACAGCTTCACCGAAGAACGCCGTTGCGCCAAGAACCACGATGATTGGCGTGGCCTGAAGCAGCGCGGTCGCTGAGGACAGAGGCGTGAGCGCGATCGCCAGCCCGTAGAACAGTCGGCCTGCCAGTTCAAACACGGCGCGGATCAACATGACCCTGGAAAACACCTGCGCCGGGGCCAGGTTGTAACCAGCGCGAGAGGCCAGGCAGGCGAACAGGATGGCCCCTGCGGTGCCGAATAGAACAAGAACCTGACCGACCGGCAACTGCCGGGTGGCGGTCTTGATGAAAACATCCTCGACCGAAAACACGGCCATCGCCGCAATCATCCAGAAGATGCCGACGAGGTTCTCTCTGTGCAGGATCTGTTGCGATTGCATGCGATCCATTATCCACAGTATCGCCAGCGAAGCGTCATCGGCACCAGGCGATCCTTGACGCCATCAGGGCCGAGCGCCCAAAACCGGATTCAGAACGGGGTGCCGTCGCGCTCCAGCCCCAGGCGCATCAGTTTCATGCGCAGCCCGACGCGCGTCAGACCGAGTTCGTCGGCGACGTGCGTCTTGTTGCCCTTGTGCCGGCGCATGGCATCGCGGATGACCTGCGCCTCGACGCGCTCGAGCTGGTGCTTGAGCAGGCCCGAATCGGCGCCGCCGGCAGCCGCCGCCAGGGCCGGCGCCTTCACTGTCTGGCGCAGGCGGCCCGAGAGCAGGTCGGCGCCGAGCACCGGCCCGTCGCCCAGCGCCAGCGCGCGGCGCAGTTCGTTCTGCAGTTCGCGCACGTTGCCGGGCCAGCCATGCTCGACCAGGCACTTCATGGCCTCGTCGGACAGGGTCCTGCCGCTCAGGCCTGAGCGCTTGAGCATTTCAGCGACGATCGGCGCAATGTCCTGCGGGCGCTCGCGCAGCGCCGGCAGGTCCAGCGTGATGCCGGCCACCCGGTAGTAGAGGTCTTCGCGGAAGCGCCCGTTGGCGACATCGGCCTCCAGATCGCGGTTGGTCGCCGCGATCAGCCGCACATCGACGGCCACCGGGCGCGGGCTGCCGACCGGTCGCACCTCGCCCTCCTGCAGGGCGCGCAGCAGCTTGACCTGGAAGGCCGGCGAGGTCTCGCCGATCTCGTCGAGGAACAGGGTGCCGCCGTCGGCCTGCTGAAACAACCCGATGCGCGACTCGGTGGCGCCGGTGAAGGCGCCGCGCTTGTGGCCGAACAGTTCGCTCTCGAGCAGGGTGTCGGGCATGGCGCCGCAGTTCTCCACCACGAAGGGCTGGTCGGCGCGCGTGCTGGCGTAATGGATGGCGCGCGCCAGCAACTCCTTGCCGGTGCCCGATTCGCCGGTGATCAGGACCGACAGGTCGTGGCCGGAAATTCTCTCGGCCAGCGCGCAGACTTCATTGAGCGGGCTGTCCGCGGCGCGCGTCAGGCGATCGAAGCCGGCCTGGCTGCGCGCCTTCAGGCGCAGGTTGGCGACGCGCTGCGACAGGTGCTCGGGGCTGGAGCGCAGCTCCAGCGTCAGTCGCTGGTTTTCCTGCTGCAGGCGCCACAGCTCGGCGGCGCTTTGCAGGGTCAGCAGCAACTGGTCCGGATGCCAGGGCTTGAGCAGGTACTGCCAGATGCCGGCCTCGTTGATGCCGGCAATGATGTCCTCGGCCTCGGTGTGGCCCGACAGGATCAGGCGCACGGTGTTGGGCCAGCGCGAGCGCACGCTGCGCAGGAACTCGACGCCCGAGGTGCCCGGCATGCGCTGGTCCGAGAGCACGATCTGGATGTACTCGCTCTCCATCAGGCCAAAACCGTCGTCGGCCGAGCGCGCGGTGAAGATGGTGAAGTGATCCTCGAGCGTGCGCCGCAGCGTCTCCAGCGAGCGCTGCTCGTCGTCGACCACCAGCACGGACAAGGGCGGCCGAGGGGTCATGAGAGCCCCCACGCTCGGCACTTCCCCGGCATCGATGGCAATCGATGACGCAAGTCCTCGCTGCCCCCCGAGGGGGCGCTCGCTTGCTTGAGGCGGCTCGGCGCGGCGCTCATGGCACCTTCCATCCCAGCTCACGGTGGCGCGCCAGATGGCGCGGCGTCCATGAGGCGGGCGACTTGCGCACGAAATGGTGGCGCGCAATGTGGTAGCTCGGATCGAAGCCGTAGAAATTGCGTCGCATCTGGGTCAGTTCCTCCTCGCGGTAAGCGGCCAGGGGCTTGGCCGCCTCGTCGCGCTGGCGCTGCTCGCGTTTGGCTGCGAGCTGCTCCCCGAGCCCGGGCGCGGCAGCCAGCGCGCCGGCCTGGCGCAGCACCTCGGCGCGAAAGGCCGGCGCGTCGCCCGGCAGGCAGGCGTCGGCAAAGCCGATCTCAAGCGCGCGCCGCGCAGTCAGCGGTTGACGGTCGCGCATGATCGCCTGCGCGGTCTCGATGCCGACGCGCCGCGGCAGCAGGTAGGTCCAGTATTCGGAGCCGTACAGGTTGCCCATGTTCCTGTAATGCGGGTTGAGCAGCACGGCCTCGCGCGCCCAGACCAGATCGCAGGCGCGCGCCAGAAAGCAGCCGCCGGCGCCGCTGTTGCCGCCCAGCGCCGCGATCGTGATCTGCTGCGGGCTGTTGATCAGCTCCAGCGCCAGGTCGTTCATCGCGTTGATGTTGCGCCAGGACTCGTCGGCCGCCGAACCCTGCCCCAGGCTGGCCGCCTCGATCACATTGAGATGGATGCCGTTGGACCAGAAGTCCTCGCCGCCCATCAGCAGCAGGACGCCGGTCGGGCGCTGCCTGGCCCACTGCAGCGCGGCGCGCAGGCGCTCGCACTGCGCGCTCGACATGGCGCCGTTGTAGAACTCGAAATAGAGGGCGCCTAGCGGCCCGTCCTCCGCGTAGGCGATGTCCTGCCAGGTTGGCACGTCGCTGCGCCACCAGCTCTGCAGCGGCGCCTGCGGGAGGTCGGCCGCCTCGGCCTCGAAGGCCAGCGCCGCGGGCAGCTTGATGCTGTCGCTTCGCTTGACATGGCCGATCCAGACGGCGCCGTCGACGGTGGCGCGCAGCAGGGCGGTTTCGCGCCGCGCAATCACGGCGCCGGGTGCGCCGCGCAGCGTGCTCTCGGGCCAGGCGTCGAACAACTGGCAGGGCTGGCCGAACAGGCTGTCGCCCAGGCCCGGAAAACCATCGGCGGCGCGGATCCGGCGCAGCACCGTGGCGCTGTCATCGCGCTGCCAGTCCAGGCGGCGGTCGGCCTGCTTCATCGGCGCTCGCTGAGAGCCGCGCTGCGCAAAGGATTCCGGCGATTGCGCGGCGTAGCCGCCGGCCTCGAAGCGCTGCACCGCCTGCAGCACGGCGCGGCACGCCGCCTGCGTTACTTCGTTGCGGTAGAGGCTCGATTTCTTCGCGCTGCGCATCGCAAAATCCTCGCTTGCCCAGACCGGCCCGGCGTCCATCTCGCCAGTGGCCTGCAGCACCGTGACGCCCCAGCGGCGGGCGTCCTCCTGAATCGCCCAGTCCAGCGCCGAGGGCCCGCGGTCGCCGACGATGCCGGGGTGCACGATCAGGCAGACATGGCGCGACCAGACCGACTCGGCAATGGCACGGCGCAGATAGGGCGCCACGATCAGGTCGGGGCGAAACAGCGCGACCGCTTCTTCGGTCACGCTGTCGGCAATATCGAACTCGATCGAGATCCGGTGCCCGCACGCGCGCAGTTCGGCATCCAGACGCTGGGTCAGGCTGTTGAAGGCGTGGGTCAACAGGAGGATGCGCATGGACTGGATTTATAGAGCTGGCGAGCAACTAGGCATGGGTATCGTCATAGCGAGCAGCTAGGCATAGGTATCGTCATTGCGAGCAGCTAGGCATAGGTATCGTCATAGCGAGCAGCTAGGCATAGGTATCGTCATAGCGAGCGTAGCGCGGCAATCCATCAGCCCTGGATTGCCGCGCTTCGCTCGCAATGACGAATAGACGGCAATGACGAATAGACGGCAATGACGAGTAGAC
>CAIMBE010000028.1 GCA_903839085.1 uncultured beta proteobacterium
CCGGTCGAGCCGGAGGTGTAGATCAGCATCGCCAGATCATCGGCAGCGCGCGGAGGCCGGCCGCCGAGCGGCTCGGTACGGGCAACAATCGCGTCCCAGGTATCGAAGTCGGTCTTGGGCGCCAACGGAAACGCGATGCACGGCAGCCCGGCGGGCACGCCCGGCTGCTGCTGCGGCCAGATATCGAGCTTGCCGACAAACAGCAGACTGGCCTCGCTGTGCTCGAGCACAAAGCGCACCGTCTGGGCGGTCTCGGTGGGAAAGATCGCCACCGTGGTGCCGCCGGCCATCCAGATCGCCAGTTCGGCGATGATGAAGTGGGCGCAGTTCTTCGACAGCATGGCGATGCGCGCGCCGGGTGGCAAACCGAGGCTTTTCAGGTGCGCCGCCATTCTCCGCGCCTGGTCCAGCGTCTGGGCCCAGGTGTAGTCGACCACCTTGCCGTCACCGACCGGCTGGGTCAGATAGACCATGTCGGGCTGAGCGGCCTCATGGTCATAGACATAGTCAAGAATCAGTTTGGGTTCTGCCATGGTGCCTCCTGTTAAAACCTGAGCTTCAAAGCGCATCGTACTTGACTGCGGTTCAGCCTTTGGCCGCCTGCAGCTGATCACGCGTTTTCAGCGCCTCGCGCCGCGCCGCCAGGGCAAAGTCTTCTCCGCTCGACGCATACAGAATGGCGCGCGAGGAGTTGACGATGATCGGCGCCACGGTTTCGCCCTCGACCGCGCGCCAGCCGGCCCTGACCGTGGCGACGGCGTCGCCACCCTGCGCGCCGACACCCGGGACCAGCAGCGGCACGCTGGGCGCGACCGCGCGCACGCGCTCGATCTCGGCCGGGTAGGTTGCGCCCACCACCAGGCCAAGCTGGCCGTTCAGATTCCAGGGGCCCTGCGCCAGCCGTGCCACATGTTCATACAGCAGCGGCGCCCCGAGGACGTCGGCAAGCCGCTGATTCTGCAGATCGTCACCGCCCGGGTTGGAGGTCCGGCACAGCAGGAATGCGCCCTTGCCGTGGTAGGTGAGGTAGGGCTGCACCGAATCGAAGCCCATGAACGGGGACAGGGTGACGGCATCGGCGCCGTAGCGCTCGAAGGCCTCGATGGCGTACTGCCCGGCCGTGCTGCCGATATCGCCCCGCTTGGCGTCCAGGATGATCGGCACCTGCGGCGCGGCACGGCGCATGTGGGCCACCAGGCGTTCGAGCTGGTCTTCGGCGCGGTGCGCGGCAAAATAGGCAATCTGCGGCTTGAAGGCGATCACCAGATCGGCGGTGGCGTCCACGATCGCCGCGCAAAAATCGTATATTTTTTTTTCATCGCCGCGCAGGCGAGCCGGAAATCTGGCCGGATCGGGATCGAGCCCGACACACAGCAGCGAAGCATTCTGGCGCTCGGCCGCGCCCAGCATGTCAAGAAAGGTCATCGCTGCATTGTAGGAAAAGCTGAGCGGTGCGCTGGCATCGCCAGCGCGCCCATTCACTCGCCGTGCCGCGCAACGAGCTGCGCCGCCTGGCACAAGTCCAGCCAGCTGCGCGCCTTGTCCTGCGGCGTTCGCAGCAGGTAAGCCGGGTGATAACTGACAATGACCGCCACACCCTGGTAGCGATAGACCTGCCCACGCAGCTTGCCCAGCGGGATGCTGGCGACCTCGGGCACGCTGCCCAGCAGCAGGGCCTGCGCGGCAAAACGGCCCAGCGCCAGAATGACCTTGGGCTGGACCAGGGCCACTTCGCGGCGCAAATAGGCTTCGCAACTGGCCAGGTCTTGCGGCTCGGGGTTGCGCGCGCTGGCCGGGCGGCACTTGACGGCATTGCTGAGATAGGCCAGCCCGGCCGTGGCGGACGTGCCGTCATCGGCGCCGGTTCGGCGCACGGCAACGGCCCTGAGCATGTTGTCCAGCAACTGACCTGCCTGACCCGAAAACGGCGACCCCATGCGCTCCTCGTTGTCATCGGGTGGCTCGCCCAACACCAGCCAGTCGGCCCGGCACGCCGCGGCCGCGGCAAACACCGGGGAACGCCGCCCCTCGCACAGTGTGCAGGCACGGCACGCGGCAATGGTCCGGGCCAGCGCCGACCAGTCCATCTCGGCAATCTCCTGAGCCGCCGGGGCTGAACCGGTTTGATCCGGCTGCGCCGGGGCCATCGCTGCCGCCACCGGGGCCGTCATCGCCGCCGTGCCCGCCTGGCGCGGTGCGCTCTGGACAACAGCGGCCGGCTCCGCTGCCGCCACAGGCGCCGGCCACCAGACGCGCACCCCCATCTCCTGCAACATGGCACGCTGGCGCTTGTCAAGATCGAGGCTCATCGCTCCATTGTCCCCGAGTCACAGGTGCAGGTTCATCACCACGGCATCCTCGCGTTGCCCGCGGTCCGCCGGGTAGTAAGCCTTGCGCTCGCCGACACGGCGGTAACCGTGAGCCTGGTAGACCTCGAGCGCCCGCTGGTTGCCGACCCGCACCTCGAGCCAGAGCCAGTGCGCACCCTGCCCGCGGGCCCAAAGCGCGATGGCATCGAGCATCACATGCGCCCAGCCCTGGCGCTGGTAAGCGGGTGCCACCGTGATGTTGAGCAAATGAACCTCGTCGACCCCCTTCATGGCCACGAAATAGCCAAGCGCAGTGTCCTGCGCCATCAGCATTTGCGCCTCATACCCGCAGCGCAGCGAGTCGAGAAAATTGGCCCGTTGCCACGGGTGGGCATAGGCCTGCTGCTCGATCTCCAGCACGGCGTCGAGATGGCGCGCTGTCAGCGCCTCGAAGCGCGCTTCGGCCGGTTGCAGCAAGGCGCTCACGGCGCAGTCCTTTGCGCCGCACGCTCGAGCGTGGTTTGCGCCACTTTGTCGCGAACATAGAGCGGCAGGGCCTGCTCCGGTGGCAACGCCCCACCCGCCGCCAGCAGCGCCGGCGCCAGGCGCAGCATGGCGCCGGCCGTCGGCAAGGCATCGACACGCTGCGTCATGGCCAGCGGCAAACGCGCGCCATAGGCCGCGAACACATTGCCGGCCAGCGCGCAATCGGCTTCGCACAGCAGGTCATCGGGCCGCGTCAGATGGCAGTGGCCGATGCGCGTCCATTGGCCGTCTTCAAATTGATAAGAAGCGGCATACATCTCGTCCATCCTGGCGTCCAGCAGGGCGACCACCTGCCAGCGTTGCAGCGCGCGCGCCTGCTGCCAGCGCGCCTGTTCCGCCAGCGCCAGCAGCGTGTCCACCGGCAGAACCCTGAGCGCTGCGCCAAAGGCCAGGCCCTGGGCCACCGCGCAGGCCGTGCGCAAACCCGTGAAGGACCCCGGGCCGTTGCCAAAAACAATGGCCTCAAGCTGCCCATACGCCAGTTGGGCCTGCGCCATCAAGTGCTCGATCGTGGGAATCAGCGTGGCCGAAGTCCGCGCCCCGCCGGCGCCGGTGTGCTGCCAGACCTGCTCAGCGCCATCGACCCTGCGCTGAACTGCGACCGACATGAACTCGGTGCTGGTGTCGAAGGCCAGCAGGTTCATCGGGCGACCCCGGCGCGCACGCCAAACAGGATGCCGACGGTCACCAGCGCCAGGCCGCCGGCCAGATTCCAGTACAGCGGCTCGCCCAAAAGCAGCACGGCACCCAGGGCCGACAGCCCCGGCACCAGCGCCGTGATCATGGTCGAGCGCACCGGCCCGAAGTACTCGATCATCTTGGTGAAGGCCATGCCCGAAATCACCACCGAGCCCCAGCCCTGGTACAGGGTCTGAAACAGCACTTCCCGCAGGGGCGCCGTGAACACGTGCCCGCTCACCGTCTGCGTGAGCACGAGCAGCGTGTAGAGCGGCACGTAGCTGACAAAGGCGAAGACCGTGATGGCTATGGTCGCGCGCACCGCGTCCAGCGCATGGCGGCGCGCCAGCACGCTGTACATGGCCCAGGACATGGCCGCCGCCATGAACAGCAGGTCACCCTTCCAGACCGCGCCCCCGTCGAAGGCGCGCAGCAGGCTGGCACCGCCAACCAGGAGGTCGCCGGCCACGATCAGGCCGAGACCGAGCGCGCGCGCCGCGGTGATGCGCTCGCCCAGCAGCAGCACGGCCAGCGAGGCCGTCCACAGCGGCAGGCTGCCGGGCATCAATACCGAGGCGTGCAGCGCCGGGGCAAAAACAAAACCGTTGTAGGCGAGCATCGCATAGAGCACACCACCGAACAGGCCGACCGAGAGGGTCACGCGCAGCGGCAAGGGCGACAAACCAAGAATCGACGAATGCCGGTGAGCCAGGGCCCGGTCGCGCCGGGCCAGCCAGGCGCCCCAGGGCAGCAAAACAAGGCTGGCACCCAGAATGCGGCAGAAGGCGATGTCAAAAGGCGTCAGGCTGCCACCGCGCGCCGGATCGGCCGAGGCGCGCGCAATGAGAATGAAGGACGTCCACACCAGCACCGTGACAAAAGCCGCGGCCAGGCCCACTGTGCGCGGTGAAAAGCGGCTGGAAGGAGGACGCGATGCAGAACCCATGCGCGCCATTATCCGTGGCGGCGAAGGATCAGCAGATTGCGGACCGCATGCTCGTCATCAGGGCGGCTTGACCCTGGCGCGCAGATGGCTTTTACAGGCCCGATGCGCAGAGGGTATACCCCGACTTGTTTGCCATTCATTGGCTTATATGATGTTGCTCAACTGCACGCAAGGGCGGTCTGTTTCAGCGCATCACCAACGGAGAATTTCTATGATCAATTTCAAGGCTTCATGGGCCGCACTCGGCGCCACGCTGCTGGTCGCAGCCTGCGGCGGCGGCGACGGCGGACCGCTGGGCACGCAGGACACCAAACCGGCCCGCGGCGCGCTGATGCAGAGTCCGCCGCCGCGCATCACGTCGATGACGGCCGCTGACTTCACGGCCCTGTTGACAGCCAAGTCGGCCAGTCTGTTGCAGCTTGCCGGAACGCCGGTCTGCGGCGTTGACGTGCAGTACATCAAGTACGGCACCGTCGGCGGCGCGGGCGAGGCAACCGATGCGTCGGGCGTCCTGATGGTGCCGACCGGCAGCAACGCCAAATGCACCGGCGCCCGCCCGATCCTGATGTACGCCCATGGCACCAACATCACCAAGAGCTATAACCTGGCCAACTTCGCCGACGACACCAACCCGGCGTTTTCGGAAGCGGTGATGCTCGCTGCCCTCTATGCAGCCCAGGGCTACATCCTGGTGGCCCCCAATTACGCCGGCTACGACAGTTCCAGCCTGAGCTACCACCCCTACCTGAATGCAGATCAGCAGTCCAAGGAAATGATCGACATCCTGGCCGCAGCGAAGAAGGCGCTGCCGACCCTGATTTCGCCGACCACAGCGAGCGCCAAGCTGTTTATCACAGGGTATTCAGAAGGCGGTTTTGTCGCCATGGCGGCACACCGCGCGATGCAGGC
>CAIMBE010000029.1 GCA_903839085.1 uncultured beta proteobacterium
GACGAACTCGTCCAGATGCTCGCGCTTGAGCGGATTGGTTTTGAGCGTGAAATGCTGATTGGTACGCAGGTCGTAAATCCACAGCTTCTTGGTCCAAGCTATTTCGCTGGCAGGTTTGCGCTCGAAGAAAATCACATTGGCCTTCACCCGCCCAAACATAAATCTGCGACAACCAAAGGCGATGCAAATCGCAAATATCTTTGGCAGTGAACCGTTGATCATCCCCGTAACGGTTGATTGCCTGCGTTTGTGCAACCAACAAGAATTGCGACTCCGCCTCGCTCATATCGCCGACACGCTTGATACCCAGCAAATTGCGCAGCACACGACCACGCGAACCAGGCTCAAAGTGAGTCTGAATGCCTGACGGGTCGTAGCGGGTGACCATAAATCATGCGCCCCTGATTGGTTTGGGATGTTGCATCAGTCGCGCCAGCTTGGCCTCGGCATCGTCAAACTCCTTGATGCGCGCCGGCGTGTACTCCTCTGAGGGCATCGAATACACCCGAAGAAAGGAATCCAGACTCACGATCAGACAGCCGCTGGCTTTCTCAAACACATCCGCCAACACCAGCAAATCCTTATCCCCAGAAACCACTACCTTGGCCTTGCCAGCCACGGCCAGATGCATGAACGGCACATCCAGCGGGTCGCGGCACTTGGGCACTGTCGGGGGCGGTACCGGAATGCGTACCGCCTGCGTATGGGGCAGATAGTCGGCCAACAGTTCATCCTGCTCCAACCTCGATAGGCCAAACTTTGGATAGGACAGCACCCGTATCAATTCCTGCACTGTCGCGGTGCCTACCAACGGCGCAAAAGTGCCCTGCTGCCACCCAAGGCGCAACCGTCCAGCGGTGCCAGCGCCAAACACCAAAGCCGAAAGCACGACGTTGGTGTCTAGCACCACACGCAAGGGGGCGCTCATACTTTGGAGGCTGGCTTTTTGGAGGTGGCCTTTTTGCTTGCCACCGGTTTGGGCTTCTTGATGACAGGGCCATAAGACGCTGCCGGCTCCGCCGCCACTGCCGGCGCACTGACCGCCGTGCGCGCCCAGGCCACAGCATCCGCAATGTCCGCATCCGAGAGATCCAGCTCCGCGAGTTTGGCGCGGACTGCGTCGCCGCGATGAATGCGCACTGGCGTCAGAATAATCTGACCCGCACGGGCCTCTACGTCAAAGTACTCGGCGGTACCGACGGCTTGCGTCACGCTCTTGGGTAGAGTGAGTTGGTTCTTGGAAGTGATCTTGGCGAGCATGGCGAATTGGTTAAAGTAAGGAATCCTTACTTTACCGCTTTGCTGCTTGCTTGTCCAGACTTGAGTTTGCACCACCCGTCACAAGACCCACTGCTCACGCCGCACCAAACACAGGAGACTGATACTGATAGACGATTTGGCGCGACTGGTTGACCACCGCAATAACGTCAGGATTTTCCAGGGCGGAGGGCGTTACCAGGTCAATCTTGCGGGAAAACAATCGCTCCAGCGCTTCCTGCAGTTCAAAGTAGCTATCGAACAGACTGCCCGCGTCACCCGGAAGGAATTGGACCAAAAAATCAATATGGCTGTGTGCCGGGTCAAACGCGCCGTCGGCAGCCAAGCCAAACACCTCCAGGCTTTGCACGCCAAAACGGCTGCATAGCGCGGCAACTTTGGAGCGGTGTTGTTCAATGAGGGCAATCATGGTGCTATCGCGACGGGATTATGCTGCCAGTGCCTGGCACTCCTCGAAACCGATGGCAGCAAGCCCTTTACGATGCAGGCATCTCTGCAGCTCGGATCGAACATGCAAACCGACCTCCAACTCACGCCCTTTCTCGACCAGCTGGCATTCCCAGAGTCGCCGCGCTGGCATGAGGGCGCCTTGTGGTTCTCTGACTTCTACACGCACCGCGTGCAGCGCGTCGACATGGCTGGCCATTGTGAAACGGTGGTCACGGTGCCGGGCCAGCCCTCGGGCCTGGGCTGGC
>CAIMBE010000030.1 GCA_903839085.1 uncultured beta proteobacterium
CACGCGAGAGGTTCAGCGGCACGATGGCGTTTTCAGCCAGACCGCCGCCCTGCATGAACAGGATCCTGAAGTGGTCAGGCACTGCCAGCAGTTCCCGCAGATCGCGCTGCGCCTGTTCGTAAATCGAGACAAACTCCTTGCCCCGGTGGCTCATTTCCATGACGCTCATGCCGCTGCCGTGCCAGTCGAGCATTTCGCTGGCGGCTTCAGCCAGCACCTCGTTTGGCATGACCGCGGGGCCGGCAGAGAAATTGAACGGACGCTTCATCGCAATTCGGGGGCAATCAGGCCTCATCGGCTTCGCCAACCTCGCCGTCATCGGGCGCGTCACCGTTGAGCGGATTGGCGTCGTTCTCGACAATCCGCTGCAAGCCGCTCAGTTTCGAGCCTGCATCCAGGCCGATCAGGGTGACGCCTTGGGTGGCGCGGCCGAGTTCGCGGATTTCACTGACCCGGGTGCGAACCAGAACGCCCTTGTCGGTGATCAGCATGATTTCATCGTCGGCATGCACCAGCGTCGCCGCGACCACCTTGCCATTGCGCTCCGACTGGGTGATCGCAATCATGCCCTTGGTGCCGCGTCCATGGCGCGTGTACTCGGTGATGCCAGTTCGCTTGCCAAAGCCGTTCTCGGTGGCGGTCAGCACGCTTTGCTGTTCATCCTCGGCAACCAGCATGGCGATCACGCTTTGGCCTTCCTCGAGCGTCATGCCGCGCACGCCGCGCGCCTGTCGACCCATCGGTCGCACGTCGTTCTCGTCAAAGCGCACCGCCTTGCCGCCATCGCTGAACAACATGACGTCATGCTGCCCGTCGGTCAGCGAGGCGCCAATCAGGAAGTCGCCATCGTCGAGATCGACGGCAATGATGCCGGCCTTGCGCGGGTTGCTGAACTCGTCGAGGGCCGTCTTCTTGACCGTGCCCATGCTGGTGCCCATGAACACGTAGTGATCGGACGGGAAGGTCCGCTTTTCGCCGGTAAGCGGCAGCACCACGGTGATCTTTTCGCCCTCGGCCAGCGGGAACATGTTGACGATCGGGCGCCCGCGCGACCCGCGCGAGCCCTGCGGCACTTCCCAGACTTTGAGCCAGTACAGGCGGCCCCGGTTGCTGAAGCACAGGATGTAGTCGTGCGTGTTGGCGATGAAGAGCTGATCCACCCAATCATCTTCCTTGGTGGCGGTCGCCTGCTTGCCGCGGCCGCCGCGCTTCTGGGCCCGGTATTCGCTGAGCGGCTGGCTCTTGATATAGCCGCTGTGCGAGAGCGTGACCACCATGTCGGTGGGCGTGATGAGGTCTTCGGTGCTGAGGTCAAACGAGCTGTGCTCCACCAAAGAGCGACGGGCGCCGAGCTTGGTTTCTCCAAATTCGGTCTTGATCGCGCTGAGTTCGTCGCTGATGATGGTGGAGACGCGCTCCGGGCGCGACAGAATGTCGAGCAGGTCATCGATCTCGGCCATGACCTCCTTGTACTCGGCCACGATCTTGTCTTGCTCCAGCCCGGTCAGGCGCTGCAGGCGCATTTGCAGGATCTCCTGCGCCTGGATTTCCGACAAACGGTACAGACCGTCGCTCCCCATGCCGTACATCTTTTCGAGCCGGTCGGGGCGGTAGTCGTCGGCGTTGACGATGCCGCCATCGGCCCGGGTGCGTGTCAGCATTTCGCGCACCAGCTGGCTGTCCCACGGTTTGTTCATCAGTTCCACCTTCGCCACCGGGGGGGTAGGTGCACCGCGGATGATGGCAATGAACTCGTCGATATTGGCCAGAGCAACCGCCAGACCTTCGAGCACATGGCCGCGCTCGCGCGCCTTGCGCAGGTTGAAGATGGTGCGTCGCGTTACCACCTCTCGGCGGTGCTCCAGAAAGACCTCAATCAGATCCTTCAGGTTGCACAGCTTGGGCTGACCGTTGATCAGCGCCACCATGTTCATGCCAAAGGTGTCCTGCAACTGCGTCTGCTTGTACAGATTGTTGAGCACCACCTCGGGTACTTCGCCGCGCTTTAACTCAATCACCAGACGCATGCCGGATTTGTCCGACTCGTCCTGGATGTGGCTGATACCTTCGATCTTTTTCTCGTGCACCAACTCGGCCATGCGTTCCTGCAAGGTCTTCTTATTGCACTGGTAGGGCAACTCGTCGACGATGATGGCCTGGCGCTGGCCCTTGTCGATATCTTCGAAGTGGCATTTGGCGCGCATGACAACGCGCCCGCGCCCGGTGCGATAGCCGTCCTTGACGCCGTTGATACCGTAAATGATGCCTGCTGTCGGGAAGTCTGGCGCCGGGATGATCTCCATCAACTCGTCGATCGATGCATGTGGATTGCGCAGCAAATGCAGGCAGCCGTCAACCACTTCATTCAGATTGTGCGGAGGGATGTTGGTGGCCATGCCCACTGCAATGCCGGAGGATCCATTCACCAACAAATTGGGGAAGCGCGCCGGCATGACCAGGGGTTCCTGCTCGCTGCCGTCGTAGTTGGGGCCGAAATCGACTGTTTCTTTGTCGAGATCGGCCAGCAGTTCATGCGCGATCTTGGACATGCGGATTTCGGTGTAGCGCATGGCTGCAGCGTTGTCGCCGTCCACCGACCCGAAATTACCCTGACCGTCCACCAACATGTGGCGCAAAGAGAAGTCCTGCGCCATGCGCACGATGGTTTCGTAGACCGCGCTGTCGCCGTGGGGGTGGTACTTGCCAATCACGTCGCCCACGATACGGGCCGATTTCTTGTAGGGTCGGTTCCAGTCGTTGTTCAGTTCGTGCATGGCAAACAGCACGCGCCGATGCACCGGTTTCAGACCATCCCTTGCATCGGGCAGGGCGCGACCAACAATCACGCTCATGGCGTAATCAAGGTAACTCCGGCGCATCTCCTCTTCAAGACTGATGGGCAGGGTTTCTTTGGCGAACTGGGTCATGGGGTGGTCGGGGCTGGGGCTGAGTGTCAAAGGCAACCTCTGATTCTAAAGCGCAAGTCCTGTGGTGTCTCGGCAACGGTGAACCCCCCTTAAAGGCCGGTTTTCAAATGCAAACGCCCGGTGTGCTGCTTTGGGTTCAAGCGCGAATCTGAGTGTGGCACAATGGCGCGAACGCCTCGGATGATGGGCATCCGGGGCGTCTAATAAATATTCGCCGCGCTGCTGCGGCTATTTCCTTTAGGAGAACCATGATGAAATTGAACAAATTGGCAATGCTGGTTGGTGCTGCAGCGCTCTCGACGATGGCGGGCGCGCAATCGGTCGACAACTGGGTCAACGCCACCGGAATCAACTGGAAGAATGGCTCCAGCGAGTACTGCTGGCGCGATGCCACCTGGACGCCTGCCACCGCCTCGAAGGACTGCGATGGTGCCATTGTGACTCCGAAGGCAGCACCTGCGCCGGCACCGGCACCGGCTCCGGCCCCGGCTCCGGCACCCAAGGCAGCGCCTGCGCCCGCTCCCGCTCCCGCTCCTGCTCCCGCTCCCCAGCCGCCTGCTGCGACCAAGGTGACGTACGCCGCTGACGCCTTCTTCGATTTCAACAAGGCCGTGCTCAAGGCAGAAGGCAAAGCCAAGCTTGATGATCTGGTTGGCAAAGTCAAGAGCATCAGCCTTGAGGTCATCATTGCCGTTGGCCACACCGACTCGGTCGGCGGTGACGCCTACAACCAGAAGTTGTCGGTCAAGCGCTCCGAAGCTGTGAAGGCTTATCTGGTGAGCAAGGGCATCGAGAAGAACCGCGTCTACACCGAAGGCAAGGGCGAGAAGCAGCCTGTGGCTGATAACAAGACCAAAGAAGGTCAGGCCAAGAACCGTCGCGTGGAAATTGAAGTGGTTGGCACCCGCGCCAACTGATAACCGGGTTTCCCCGGCAGGCGGTCACCGGCCGCAGCAAAGGACCCCGCTCAGCGGGGTTTTTTGTTTTCTGGGGATCAACAAGGCGCGGGATTGGCAGCGTCTTTTGCGGATAATCTGACCATGACATCAACATTGAACGCAGATCCGGCCGAACTGGCCAAGTTTTCCGACCTGGCTCATCGCTGGTGGGACCTGGAGGGCGAATTCCGTCCACTGCATCAAATCAATCCGCTGCGCCTGGACTGGATCAACAGCCAGTGCCCGATCAAGGGGCAGAAAATACTCGATGTGGGGTGCGGCGGTGGCATTCTGGCCGAAGCAATGGCGGGCAGTGGTGCTCAAGTGACTGGTATTGATCTGGCAGCCAAGGCGCTCAGGGTGGCGCAACTGCACGCACTGGAAGCGCAAACGCCCAATCTGGAGTACCGCGAGGTCAGCGTCGAGACTTTGGCGCAGGAGCAGGCGCAGAGCTTTGACGTGGTGACCTGCATGGAAATGCTGGAACACGTGCCCGACCCGGCCTCCGTGGTGAGTGCCTGCGCGGCGCTGGTCAAACCAGGCGGCTGGGTCTTCTTTTCAACCCTGAATCGCAATCCAAAGTCTTTCCTGTTTGCGATCGTCGGGGCCGAATACGTGCTTAACCTGCTGCCGCGCGGGACGCATGAGTTCGCAAAGATGATCCGGCCCAGCGAACTGGCTGCCTACTGCCGCGGCGCCGGTCTTGATTTGCGCAGCACCAGGGGCATGGCCTACAACCCGCTGACGCGACGCTACTGGCTGAATACGGACACCAGCGTGAATTACCTTTTTGCCGCTCGGAAGTCAGAACTGGCAAGCTGATGGAGATGCCGGGCATGTTCGCGCAGGTACGCGCGGTGCTGTTTGATCTGGACGGAACCCTGATCGACAGTGCGCCCGACCTGGGTGCCGCGGTCGACAAAATGCGGCTGGACCGCGGCCTGCCCTCATTGCCGCCAGAACGCTATCGCCCGGTGGCCGGTGCCGGCGCCAGAGGACTGATCAAGGTGGCGTTCGACATGACACCCGAAGATGCAGAGTTTGCTCTTATGCGCGAAGAGTTCTGTATCAATTACGAGCGCTGCATGACGCAAGGCACCTATGCCTTTGCCGGGGTGCCGGAATTGATCGCCGATCTGGCCGCGCTTGACCTGCCCTGGGGCGTTGTAACCAACAAGGCGTCGCGCTTTGCCGGACCCCTGACCCGCGCCATGCCACTGTTCAACTCCGCCCGCACTGTCATCTGTGGTGACACCACACACTTTGCCAAACCGCATCCGGAGCCCCTGCTGGAGGCTGCCCGACGGCTTGGCATCGAACCGGCGCATTGCCTGTACGTGGGTGACGATGAACGGGACATCGTCGCCGGGCTGGCGGCCGGCATGGCCACCGTGGCCGCCACCTATGGGTACCTCGGTCATGAAGCCGATCCGATGTGCTGGGGTGCGCACGCCGTCATAAATTCTCCGGGTGCCCTATTGCAATTGCTTATGAGGGCCTAAAATAGGCACTGAGGGGCTGCATTGGTTTCGACGTGGGTACGGAATCGCTGTGGTGCATGTCGAGCTGAATGCGCTCGTAAAACAGATTCAAAAAAACTAACTGCAAACGACGAACGTTTCGCACTCGCTGCTTAATAACCAGTGAGCCTTACAACAGCAGGCC
>CAIMBE010000031.1 GCA_903839085.1 uncultured beta proteobacterium
ATTCCGGGATCGTGACCGACGTTCCGGTGAACGTGACCGCAGGGATTCCGGCAACGTGACCGCTGATTCCGACGAACGTGACCGCTGGCAACGGTGATGACAGTCGGCACGACGGTATACGCCGTCGGAATGGTGTTGCGCATAAACGAAACCGAGCGTGGCGTGTAAGTTCGATGCTTTTTGCAAAGGACCACATGCCCGCCTTAAGGATCAATATGCGCAAACTCAAAGACGCCCTGCGTCTGAAGTTCGAGGGTGGACAGTCCCACCAACAAATCGCCAATGCCCTGGGCATCTCTAAAGGCGTTGTCACCAAGTACGTGGGCCTGGCGGTCGCCGCCGCTCTGGATTGGAAGGCGATTGCGGCTATGGATGAGGCTGCGCTGGAGCGACGCTTGCTGGCGTCTCCTCGTCCCAGCGACATGTACGCCCAGCCTGACTACGGACGCATCCACCAAGAACTCGGACGCAAGGGCGTGACTCTCACGCTGCTGTGGGAGGAATACTGCGCCCAGGCGGGCGACGAGTACAGGGCAGACAACCCAATCAAGCCCTGGCGCTATTCGCAGTTCTGCGAGAACTACCGCCAGTTTGCCAAACGCCTGAAGCGCTCCATGCGCCAAGTCCACCGCGCCGGCGAGAAGTTATTCATTGACTATGCAGGCCCTACCATTGCGCTGGTGATCAATGGCCAAGAGATAGGACGGGCCAATATCTTTGTCGCAGCCATCGGCGTCTCAGGCTACTGCTTCTGCCTTGCCACGCCGGCGCAAACGGCGCGTGACTGGTTGGGCGCAACCGCGCAGGCGTTGAGCTTTTATGGCGGCGTGCCCCAGCTCATCGTCCCCGACAACCCGCGCGCGCTCGTCACAGTGGCCAACCGCTACGAACCACTGCTCACCGACACAGTGCAAGACTTTGCCCGTCACTACGGCTGCTCGGTGCTGCCCGCTCGGGCCTACCATCCCCAGGACAAACCCAAGGTCGAACTCAGCGTGCTTCTGGTCGAGCGCTGGATACTGGCACGCCTGCGTAAATTCCAATTTGCCAGCGTACATGAGGTCAACGAGGCAATAACGCCCTTGCTGCAATGGCTCAACCAACGTGCGTTTCAAAAGCTACCGGGCAGTCGCGCCAGCGTGTTTGCCCACATCGACGCCCCGACCCTGATGGCTCTGCCGGTGCAGCCCTGGGAATGGGCAGTCTTCAAAACGGTTCGTGTTCACATCGACAGCCATGTCGAGTTTGAGGGACACCGCTACAGCGTACCCAACGCTTTGGTCGGGTTGGCGCTGGAACTGCGCGTCACCGTCCATGCAGTCGAGGTCTTGTACCGTGGCAACCGGGTTGCCAGCCACATACGCTGCGCCCACAAAGGTGGCTTTACCACCGTGATCGAGCATCTACCCGAACGCTATCAACATCAATCCCAGTGGACGCCTGAGCGGCTTGTGGCTTGGGGTGAGCGAATCGGCGTGGCGTGTGCTGCCACGGTGCGCAAGATGCTTGATCGCCAACGCCACCCAGAGCATGCCTATCGTGCCTGCCTGGGTCTTCTGTCGCTCTCCAAGCGCTATGGCGATGCTCGGCTGGAGGCAGCGTGCACTCTGGCACTGAACCTGGGAACCAGCAAATACACCCACATCCGCGACATCTTGCTCAATCGGCGCGACCTGCTACAGGCCAACGCCACCCCTGAATGGACCAGCCCACCTCACGCCCATGTGCGTGGCGCGAACTATTACCAATGAATCCCAATTCGGACAATCAAAAAATGATGATCAACACCACCTTGAACCAACTGCGCGAACTGCGTCTTGAGAGCATGGCGCAGGCACTGGAGCAGCAGCTCACGCAAAGCGCAATCAGCGCCATGAGCTTTGAAGAGAGGTTGGCGCTGCTGGTAGACCGTGAGGTGCACGGCAGACAAGACCGGCGCTGTGCGCGTTTGCTAAAAACTGCCAAACTCAAATATCCGCAAGCCGCCATTGAAGACCTCGACAGCCGTAGCACACGGGGTCTGGAGCGCGCCGCGGTGATGAGCCTGGCCCTGGGCGAATGGGTCAAGTCAGGTCATGCCGTGCTGATTACCGGCCCCACCGGCGCTGGCAAGTCGTGGCTGGCGTGTGCCCTGGCCCAGCATGCTTGCCGACGTGGTCACAGTGCGCTGTATCAGCGGGTTCCCCGCTTGGGTGAGGAACTGCGCATCCGTCATGCCAATGGCACGTTTACGCGCTGGCTCGACACCCTAAAAAATACTGATGTGCTTCTGCTAGACGACTGGGGCATGGCTGCCATGGATGGACAAACCAGGGCCGATCTGTTGGAGATCATTGACGACCGGGCCAGCTACCGCGCCACCATCATCACCAGCCAGTTACCCATTGAGCATTGGCATGAGTGGATTGGTGACCAGACAGTGGCCGATGCAATGCTGGATCGGCTCATGCAAAACCACCACCGTTTCACGCTCACTGGCGAATCGCTGCGCAAGAAGAACCCGCCAGCAAAAAGCAAGAGCGACAACTAAGCCAACACCAACACCTTTGGGGGGGCGCCTCCGGCGGCCTGGCAGGGGCCCATGAATTGAAAAACAACCCAATGCAAGGGAAGGAAAACAGCCGAAAAAGCACGTCGGCATAAAATCAAAACGCGCAACACCGACCCTCGGTCACGTTCGCCGGCATTCCGGTCACGTTGCCGGAATCAGCGGTCACGTTCACCGGAATACGCAG
>CAIMBE010000032.1 GCA_903839085.1 uncultured beta proteobacterium
GCGAGTTTTACCTGGTGGTGATCACCATCACGGTGTTTTCCTGGATGGACATGGCGCGCGTGGTGCGCGGTCAGACCCTCTCCTTGCGATCGATGGAATACGTGGAAGCGGCGCGTGCCATGGGCGTGTCGACGACACGCATCATCTTCGGCCACATCGTGCCCAATCTGCTGGGCGTGGTGGTGATCTACACCACCGTGACGGTACCCGGCGTCATTCTGACCGAATCGGTGCTGTCCTTCCTGGGTTTGGGCATTCAGGAGCCGATGACGAGTTGGGGTGTGCTGATCCAGGATGGCGCCAAGGTGATGGAAGTCTCGCCCTGGATCCTGCTGTTTCCGGCCGGCCTGCTTTCGGTCACGCTGTACTGCTTCAACTTCATTGGTGACGGCATGCGCGATGCGCTCGACCCGAAGGAACGCTAGTGAAATCGATGCATCTTTTTGCCAAGTTGGGGGCAGACGCCAGGCAAGAGCGCAGGCTCGGGCGTCAGTGGCCCGGGGGCGCCGGGGTGAGTGACTCCGCAAATGTCCCCCGGTCTGCGGCCTCCTCCTTTATTTTGCTGCGTCACTCACCCCAACGCCCTCGGCAACGAGCGTCAGTGGTTTGCCTCGAGTTGTTGGGGCCAGACACCAATTTCGCCGTGGTTTGCGCTGCTGGTGCCCCCACATCGCACCGGGGATCAGGTTGGTGGGGTGCTCAGCGCAGCGAGTTATTGGGGGACAGCCGCGGAGCTGAGTACGCCGCCGACCTGGTCCTACCACCACTCGCCACGCCTCTGACCTGCAGTCATTTAAGGAAAGACCGATAGATGGCGCTGATTGAAGTCAACAACCTGAGCGTGCGGTTTCAGACGCCCGACGGCCTGGTTACTGCTGTCAACGACATCAGCTTTTCACTGGAGCGCGGGCAGACCCTGGGCATCGTCGGCGAAAGCGGCTCCGGCAAGAGCCAAACGGTGCTGGCGATGATGGGCCTGCTGGCCATCAATGGCACGGCCGGTGGCCAGGCGCGCTTTGACGGGCAGGACCTGCTGACCCTGCCCGACGCTGAACTGAACCGGATTCGCGGCAACCGCGTGGCCATGATCTTTCAGGATCCGATGACCTCGCTCAACCCCTACCTGACGGTGGAGCGCCAGATGACCGAGGTGCTGGAATTCCACAAGGGGCTCACACACGCCGCGGCCCGCGCCCGCGCGGTGCAGGCGCTTGATGCGGTCAAGATTCCCGAGGCCGAGCGGCGCCTGGGCATGTACCCGCACGAGTTCTCCGGCGGCATGCGCCAGCGCGTGATGATCGCCATGGCCCTGCTGTGCGAGCCCAGCGTGCTGATCGCCGACGAGCCGACCACCGCGCTGGACGTCACGGTGCAGGCCCAGATCATCGCCCTGATGCGCGAATTGCAGCACGACTTTGGAACCGCCATCGTCGTGATCACGCACGATCTGGGCGTGGTGGCCGGCCTGTGCGACGAGGTGATGGTTCTGTACGGGGGCCGCGTTATGGAGCAGGGCAGCGCCGATTCGATCTTCTACCAGCCCAGCCACCCCTACACCGTGGGTCTGCTGGGCGCGCTTCCGCGCATCGACCAGGGCGAACAGGCCCTGGTCGCGATCCCAGGCGCGCCGCCGAACATGGCGCACCTGCCACCCGGTTGCCCATTCAGCGAGCGCTGCGCCCTGGCCGAGGCGCGCTGCGTGCAGTTGCGCCCGGTGCTGAGCGCTGACCAGACGCCCGGGAGCGACCACGGCACGGTGCTGCGCGCCTGCCACATGAGCGCCGACCATGTGCGGCGTCACGCCAAAGAGGTGGGCCTGTGACTGCGGCGGCGCCGCTGTTGTCGGTTCGCGATTTGAAGGTCCACTTCGAGGTCAAGGGCGAGTCAATCTGGCCGTGGACGCCCTCGCGCTGGCTCAAGGCGGTCGATGGCGTCTCGTTCGACGTCGCGCCCGGTGAGACGCTGGGCATTGTCGGCGAGTCGGGCTGCGGCAAATCAACTCTGGCGCGTGCCATGCTCAATCTGATTCCGGCCAGTTCCGGCAGCATTGTCTGGCAGGGCCAGGAACTCTATGGCGCGAGCCCGCCGGTCTGGCAGGGTGTGCGCAAGAACATCCAGATGATTTTCCAGGACCCGCTGGCCTCGCTCGACCCGCGCATGACCATCGGGCAGATCATCGCCGAGCCGCTGCGCACCCACTACCCGAAAATGTCGAACGCCGACGCGATGCAAAAAGTGCGCGCGATGATGGACAAGGTCGGTCTGACCGAGCAGCAGATCAACCGCTACCCGCATGAATTTTCGGGCGGCCAGTGCCAGCGCATCGGCATTGCCCGGGCCCTGGTCATGGAACCCCGGCTGGTGATCTGCGACGAGCCGGTGTCGGCGCTCGATGTCTCGATCCAGGCGCAGATCATCAACCTGCTGATGGAACTGCAGGCGCAGATGGGCCTGGCGCTTGTCTTCATCGCCCACGATCTGGCGGTGGTGCGGCATATCAGCCAGCGCGTCATGGTAATGTACCTGGGCCGAACCATGGAACTCGCGGGCAAGCAGGCCATTTACCAGAACCCGGGCCACCCCTACACGCAGGCTTTGCTGAGCGCCGTTCCGACACCCGACCCCCGGCTTGAGCGCCACAAGAAGATCGAACTGCTGCAGGGCGAGTTACCGTCTCCGATCAGCCCGCCCTCGGGCTGCATCTTTCGCACCCGCTGCCCGAAAGCGATAGCGCGCTGCGCCGAGCAAAGGCCCGAGTTGCGCGCTTTGAACCCGGATACGCAGGTGGCCTGCGACCTGAGCTGAGACCGTCGTCATCGCGAGCCCTCAGGGCGTGGCGATCCATGGATTGCCGCGCTTCGCTCACAATGACTGGTTGGCGGCTGACAGTGACAGACAGCGTATCGTTAAGAACGCTGGCGCATGACGTGCTCGACGCCGCGGTTCGCCAGCGCATCGGCGTGCTCGTTGCCGGGATCGCCATCATGGCCGCGGACCCAGCGCCATTCAATCTGGTGACCTGCGCCCCCGACCAGCGCGTCCAGCCGCTGCCAGAGATCGACATTCTTGACCGGCTGCTTTGCCGCCGTCTTCCAGCCGCGCGCCTTCCAGCCCGCCAGCCACTCGGTCATGCCCTTGAGAACGTACTGGCTGTCCACATGCAGCTTCACATGGCAGGGGCGTTTCAACGCCGACAAGGCCTCGATCACCGCCATCATTTCCATGCGGTTGTTGGTGGTGTCGAGTTCGCCGCCAAACAGTTCCTTTTGCGCGCCGCTTGACTTCAGCAGCACACCCCAGCCGCCGGGCCCGGGATTGCCCTTGCAGGCGCCATCGGTGTAGATGTCTATCGTGTTCAATCCGGCTTCCCCATCCTTGCATCGATGATTGTCTCAGAGCGATTGAGCCGGGTGCTGCCGGCAATCGAGACAGGCGCCGCCGCCACCGCCCGCGCGGCGCGCCAGGCCGGGCTGAGCAGCGTCACACCGCGCACGCGCTTGACCGCCACCAGAAAGTAGACCGCGCCAAAAATCGGCCACCAACGCTGGCCGAGCCAGTCCATCCAGGCAAAACGCCCCAGCCATTTGTCGCTGGCCAGAGCCGGCCGATAGCAGCCAAAGCGGCCAAGCTCGACCTCAAAACCGAGCAGGCGCAACCAGTCGCGCAGACGCCAGTAGCCGATGAACTCTTCCTGCGGCAGGAACAGCCTGCCCAGGCCGAGTCGCCGATACAGGTAGGCCCGGCGCTGGCGCAGGCCCCACAGCGACACCGGGTTCAGGCCACAGATCACGACCCGCCCCTCGGGCACCAGCACGCGCTCGACTTCGCGCAGCGTGGCGTGCGGGTCGCGCGCCAGTTCCAGCGAATGGGGCAAGACCACCAGATCGAGACTGCTGGCCGGAAACGGCAGCGCCGAAAAATCGGTCACCACAGCGGCGCGTGCGGCGGCGGCGGTCGTCGCCAGCCAGCGGTGCTTCATTCGATTGGCGCGCAGCGCGTCAAGCTCGCTCAATCCAAGCTGCAGGGCGTGATAGCCAAATACGTCGGCGACCGCCAGATCGAGCTGGGCGCGCTCCCAGGCCAGCAGATAACGTCCGGGCGGCGTCCCAAACCAGTCATGCAATCCTACAATACGATCGTTCATGAAGTTAATTCCACTACCCGCCTTCAGCGATAACTACATCTGGATGTTGCACGACGGCCGGCATGCGCTGGTGGTTGACCCCGGCGCTGCCCAACCCGTGCTTGAAGCGCTGCAGCGCTCAAGCCTGCAACTCGAAGCCATTCTAGTCACGCACCATCACCCTGACCACACCGGCGGCGTCGATGCCTTGCGCCAGGCCACTGGCGCAAGGGTATTGGGACCGGTCGGCGAGGTCATGCCGGAACCCCTGACCCGAGTGCAGGATGGCACGCGCCTGACATGCCTTGGTCTTGAGTTCGAGGTCATCGCGGTTCCCGGCCACACGGCGGGCCATATCGCCTATTACGGCGCGCTGGCCGATCGGGCGCCGCTGCTCTTTTGCGGCGACACCCTGTTCAGCGCCGGCTGCGGCCGCCTGTTCGAGGGCAGCCCGGCGCAGATGCTGGCATCGCTCGACCGGCTGGCCGCGCTGCCGGACTCGACGCGCGTCTGCTGCGCGCACGAGTACACCCTGAGCAACCTCAAATTTGCCTGCGCGGTGGAAGCGGACAACCAGGCCTTGGCGGCGTACCTGGAGACGGCCCGGGGATTGCGCGCGCAGCAACAGCCGACCCTGCCGACGACCCTTCTTCTGGAGCGCCAGATCAACCCCTTCCTGCGCAGCCGCGAGCCGTCCGTCATCCGGGCCGTGCGGGGCTTCGACCCCTCTGCCAGCGATGAGGTGGCGGTCTTTGCCGCGCTTCGTCAATGGAAGAATCAATTCTGATGAGGATCCTCGCCCTGGTCTGCCTGAGCAGCCTGGTCTGGCTGGCGGGCTGTGCCAGCACGGGCGCCGCCAATCCGGCGTTGCCGGCGGCAGCCAGGCCCGCCAGCGCCGTTGTCCCCTCATCGGGCAGCGCGGCCGCGGCCCAACCGGCCGCCGACACGCACCAGGCCCTGCATCCGGGCGGCGAACTGCTGCCGATCGCGGTTGCGCAGGCCGCTTCCAGAGTCGTCACCCAGCTGGTGCCGCCGGCCGATTTGTGGGAGCGCATCCGGCGCGGCTATGGCATGCCCAATCTGGAAAGCAGCCTGGTGCATGACCGCGAGCGCTGGTACAGCGGCCGCCCCGACTACATCCTGCGCATGACCGAGCGCTCGCGCAAATACCTGTTTCACATCGTCGAGGAACTCGAGCGGCGCAACATGCCGACCGAACTGGCCTTGCTGCCCTTTATCGAGAGCGCCTTCAATCCGCAGGCGGTCTCGACCGCCAAGGCGGCCGGCATGTGGCAGTTCATCCCCGCCACCGGCAAGACCTTCGAGCTGAAGCAAAATGCCTTTCGCGACGACCGGCGTGATGTGTTGGCTTCAACCCGGGCGGCGCTCGACTACCTGCAAAAACTCCATGCCATGTTCGGTGACTGGCATCTGGCACTGGCCTCCTACAACTGGGGCGAGGGCAGCGTTGGCCGCGCCATCGCCAAGAACCAGCGCGCCGGCCTGGGCACCGCCTACACCGACCTCAACATGCCGATGGAGACACGTTTTTACGTGCCCAAACTGCAGGCCGTGAAGAACATCGTGAGCGACCCGGCGGCTTTCAATTCGCGCCTGCCAAACATCGAGAATCACCCCTATTTTCAGACCGTCGACATCAAGCACGATATCGACGTGGCGCTGGCGGCCAAGCTGGCCGAGGTGGCACTGGCGGACTTCAAGGCCTTGAACCCGTCTGCCAACCGCCCCGTGATCCTGGCCGCCGGCACGCCGCAGATCCTGCTGCCCTGGGACAACGCGGCCATCTTTCAAAGCAACCTCGAGGCCTACACCGGCGGGCGCCTGGCGAGCTGGACGGTCTGGCTGGCACCGACCACCATGAAGCCGGCCGATGCCGCCCGGCGCGCCGGCATGACCGAGCAGGCGCTGCGCAGCGTCAACAACATTCCGCCGCGTGTCGTGATCAAGGCCGGCTCCAGCCTGCTGGTACCGCGATCGCCCCATCTGGAGACCGACGTCGCGCTGCATCTTGCTGATCACGGCCAGTTGTCGCTCGCCTCGGACGGCGCATCCAAACGAAGCACGCGCAAGGCGGGCAAGCCGGGTCCGCAAAGCAAGGGCGGCAAGGGAAAGAAGAAGCCCGGCAGTGCAACCCTGCGGACAAAGAACAGCAAGCCGGTGCGGACCGTCAAACGCTAGCGCTGCGGACCTTCAGGTGGGCCTTGGCCCGCTTCGCAAACTCGTTGGTATAGGTTCTGCCAAGCTCGATTTTTTCGGGCCTGATGGCGGCATCGAATCCGGCGATAACCCTCAGGACGGTTCGCGGACCTTCGTCGGGCATCAGGCCATCGGGCGAAATCGCCTCGCGCAACTTGTTGAATGAAGCCAGGTACAGGGCGCGGTCGCCCAGCAGATAAGCTTCCGGAACGATTTTTATGATGTCGCCGGGGCCGGCCGTCTGCAGCCACTTCAGGCCGCGCACCATGGCAACAGTCAGTGCCTGCACGGTGTTCGGGTTCTTCTGCACAAACTCGCTGGCGGCGTACAGGCAGTGCGATGGCATCGGTCCGCCAAACACCTCCAGCGTTCCCTTGAGCGTGCGGGTATCGGCAATGATGCGCACCTCGCCTTTTTGCTCCAGCATGGTCATGACCGGGTCGGAGTTGCAGAGCGCGTCAAGCTGGCCAGAGCGCAGCGCGGCCAGCGCGCCGGCGCCGCTGCCGACCGCCAAAAAACTAACATCGCCAGCTGCCATATCGGCACGCGTCAGGACCGAAGCGGCAACCATGTGCCCGAGCGAGGCGGGCGCCGAAATACCGATCCGCTTTCCCAGAAGATCCCTCGGAGACCGGTAATACGGCAGTGTCTTGGTCGCAATACCCATCGAGATGGCGGGCGAGCGGCCCTGCACGACAAAGGCCTCAAATCGCTGGCCTCTGGACTGCAGCGTGATGACCTGCTCGTAGGGTCCCGACACCACATCGGCTGAGCCATTGGCGAATTCACCGATTTCAAGTTCCAGCCCTTCGGCCCTGAAGTAGCCAAGCTGTTCGGCGATGGTCAAGGGCAGGGAATAAAAGGCCGATCTTCCCGCCACCGCCAGCGTCAGTCTGGTCTTCTCAAGTCGCGGCTGGGCTCCCAGGGTCGGAATGGTCCCCACCGCCGCCAGGCAGGCCGCCCCTGACAGAAAAGCACGCCGATTGAATCCGGAGTCAAGCATTTGAAGACCCTGTCGATTCGAAATTGAATCCGGACCCAGCATAGTGCGCCGTGGCGCATCCCGCATCGGGAACATCCCCTGCGGGTTTCTACCAGCCTTGACAGGTTTTCTAGCGCCGATCGACCAGGGCATGGGCAATCGTGCCCAGGTCCACATACTCCAGTTCGCTGCCCACCGGCACGCCGCGCGCCAAACGACTTGATCTGAGTCCCCTGGCCTTAAGGCCCTCGCTGATGACATGGGCGGTGGCTTCACCTTCGGCCGTAAAGTTTGTCGCCAGAATGACTTCCTGAACCAGTCCGTCGCAAGCCCGCTCAAAAAGGTCTTTCAGTCCGATGTCCTTTGGGCCGATGCCGTCGAGCGGACTGAGCTTGCCCATCAGCACAAAGTACAGGCCCTTGTAGGCACCGGTGCGCTCGACCGCCGACTGATCGGCCGGCGTCTCCACCACACACAATTTGCTGCTGTCGCGCGCCGGGTTCATACAGGTGCTGCAAACCGCATCCTGCGTGAAGGTGTGGCAACGCTCGCAGTGGCGCACGCTCTCGGCCGCGACCCGCAAGGCATGCGACAGACTCATCGCCCCAGGTCGATCATGCTGCAGCAGGTGAAACGCCATGCGCGAAGCCGACTTCACGCCAACGCCCGGCAGGCGCCGCAGCGCCTGGATCAGCGCATCAAGCGAATTGGCATTGGCCATGAGTCAAGGGCACCCAAGCGTCGCGCCCGCGCGGCAGCCCATCATCAGAACGGGAACTTCATGCCGCCGGGCAAACCCGGCATGCCGGCGGTGATCTTGCCCATCTTCTCGGCCGAGGTGTCTTCCGCCTTGCGCACGGCCGCATTGAAAGCGGCCGCCACCAGGTCTTCGAGCATGTCCTTGTCCTCGGCCAGCAGGCTGGGGTCGATGCTGATGCGCTTGACATCGTGCTTGCAGGTCATGGTGACCTTGACCAGCCCGGCGCCGGACTCGCCGGTCACCTCAACCGAGCCCAGTTCATCCTGGGCTTTCTTCATGTTGTCCTGCATCGCCTGGGCCTGCTTCATGAGGCCGGCGAGCTGTCCTTTGTTGAACATGGGGTTTCCTTCGATGGTGTTAGAAAAAAATCAGTAACATTTGAATACGTCATTGCGCGCCCCCCACTCTTCACTGCGAGCGCAGCGCGGCAGTCCATGCATGGATCGCCACGGCCTGCGGCCTCGCGATGACGAAAAGTTGTTGGAGCCTCGCGATGACGACCGGGAAAAAGATCATGGAATAACTCAACCCGGCTTGATGCTGCCGGGCACAATTTTCGCTCCAAAATCGCGCATCATGGCCTGCACGAAGGGATCGTCAAAAATGATTTTTTCAGCCGCCAACTGCCGCTCCGCTGCCTGTGCCACATTGCGCCGCGCCGGGCTGTCGGTCACTCTGCCGACTTCGACCGCCAACTGCACGGCGTAACCCGCCGCCTGAAGGGCGCTGGCCAGCCGGTCGCGGCTTCCTGGCTGGTTGAGCGACTCGCGCTCGACCCTGAGCAGCCACTGATCGCTGTCGCGCGCCACCAGCTGCGACTGCAGCGCCAACTCGCGCACCATGGCGGTCACCGCATCGGTGACGATCAGTTGCTGCACCGTGAGGTGCCAGAAATCACCCTCCTCGGTTGGCAATAGAACCGCAGCGCCCGATTGACCGGCTGCGGCCTCCGACCGCGAATCAGCCTGCACCCGCACGGGGATCGCGACGATTCCAGATGGTCGGGCGGTCTCAATCACCCTGGATTGGCCAGCCGGTACCGGGCTGCTCACGACGGGCAGTTGCTGACCAGACGCTTGCGCTGGAACTGGAACTGGAACTGGAACTGGAACTGGAACTGGAACTGGAACTGGAACTGGAGCTTGAACCGGCGACGGGTCAGGCGCCGGACTTTTCAGGCTTTTTTTTTTCCGCCACGCCCGATTGTGCCCGTCCCGGCTTGAAGGCCAGCAAACGCAGCAGCACCATGGTCAGCGCCGCATACTCGTCGGGTGCCAGCCCCAGGTCGGCGCGCCCGTGCAGGCAGATGCTGTAGAGCAACTGCGTCTCGTCGGCCGGCATCAGGGCCGCCAGGCGGGTCGTGTCCGCCGCTTCCGGGTCGGTCTCATCAAACGCCACAGCGCCGGGAACGGCCTGAATGACTGCCATGCGCTGCAGCACGGCGCTCATTTCCTCCAGCGTCGAGGCCGCGCTAAGGCCATTGAGGCGCAATGCCTCGCAGGTGTCGAAGACCGTCCTGCCGTCAGACAGGGCCAAAGCCTCGAGCAACCGGAATACATAGGAACGATCGACGCTGCCCAGCATCTGGCGCACCAGCGCCTCGTCCAGGCGGCCGGCGCCAAAGGCAATCGCCTGATCGGTCAGACTCAGCGCATCGCGCATCGAGCCGCGCGCCGCGCGCGCCAGCAATCGCAGCGACTGGGAATCGGCGGGCACGTTCTCGGTCTGCAGGACTTTGTGCAGGTGCTCACCGATGGTTTCGGGCGCCATCGGTCGCAGGTTGAACTGCAGACAGCGCGACAGTACGGTGACCGGGACTTTTTGCGGGTCGGTGGTGGCGAGCACAAACTTGAGGTACTCGGGCGGCTCCTCCAGCGTTTTGAGCATGGCGTTGAAGGCGTGGCCCGTGAGCATGTGCACCTCGTCGATCATGAAGACCTTGAAGCGCCCCTGCACCGGCTTGTAAACGGCCTGCTCCAGGAGCGCCTGAACTTCATCGACGCCCCGATTGGAGGCCGCGTCGAGTTCGGTGTAATCGATGAAGCGGCCGGCGTCGATGTCGCTGCAGGCCTGGCATATGCCGCACGGCGAGGCGGTGATGCCCCCCTGCCCGTCCGGCCCCTGGCAGTTGAGCGACTTGGCCAATATTCGTGACACCGTGGTCTTGCCAACACCGCGCGTGCCGGTGAACAGGTAAGCATGGTGCAAACGCTGCGTGCCCAGCGCGTTGGAAAGCGCCTGCACCACATGGTCCTGCCCCACCATTTCGGTAAAATCGCGCGGGCGATACTTGCGGGCGAGCACGAGGTAGGACATGGGAACCGATTCTAAAGCCCGCCATGAGTCAGCCGAGCGCCCGTACAATAACGCTCGACGGGCCTTCCCACATGGTGAAGCGGCCAACCGGGTCAGGTGGGGAACCAAGCAGCCCTAACTGTGGAGCCAGTGCTGGGGTCAAGGCTCGTCAACCTCATTTTGCATGCTGTCTGCCAGTTCTGCTGCGCGGCCAGCCCTGGCCCATTAACCCAGTGAGACGGTTACTGGCTGGTAAAGGCATCATGACAGGCCTTGCAGGCATCACGAACCGGTCCATAGGCGGCTTTAAGGTTGTCCAGGCTGCCGGTCTTTGCCGCGGCAGCAAGCCGGACGACCTCAGCCTGCATCTTTTCGGCCATGTTCTTGAATTTCGCCTGTTCGGTCCAGATCGCCGGTTTGGCATCGGTCTCAGCGCCCTTGTCGGTCCCCGGGCCGAACGCGCCCCAGGGAAGTCTGGACAAGATCATCACCAGTTCAGCGCTCTCCGCCGCCACTTTGGCGTCATACGGCGCGCGTCCGTTGACCATGGCTCCAAGTGACACATAAAAAGCGCGGCCCTGCACCGTCATCACGCTCTGGCGGTACTTGATGGCCCCCTCCGCGGTGCGAAACTGCGCGCTGGCGGTGCCTGCCAGTCCGGCGCTCAGGATGGCGATGGCGAACAACAGAATATTTTTCATTGACGTGACCCTTGCTGAGATTGAAAGCGGCTCGGTCATCGGGGCCCGTCCAGCGACGGGCCGACGACAGAATGCTGGCGGTAATTTACACTGAAACACGATTTGACCCGGATTGATATGGACATTTCAAAGCATGGTAAAGGCCCAATGGCATGACAAAGATCCGCATCTGGGACTTGCCGACGCGCCTGTTTCACTGGGCGCTGGCGATCTGCTTCGCCGCTATGTTTGTTTCGGGCAAGATCGGCGGCGGCGCCATGACCTGGCATTTCCGCATCGGCTATGTGGTGGCAAGCCTGCTGCTTTTTCGCCTCGCATGGGGCTTGTGTGGCGGCCGCTGGTCGCGTTTTTCTGCCTTCGTCTGTCACCCGCGCTCGATCCTGTCACACCTTCGGGGCAAAGGTCGGTTCGAGCATTCGATTGGACACAATCCAGCCGGGACGGTTTCGATCCTGATGATGTTGTTCTTCCTGCTGGCGCAGGTGACTTCGGGCCTTTTCAGCGAAGACAAGGGCGAGGCGATCGGACCATTGAGCCTGTTTGTGACGCAGGCGACGGTCCGCTGGGTGACTGCCTATCACAAGAACGTGGGCCAGGCGGTGCTGCTGCTGCTGGTGTCCCTGCATCTGGCGGCGATTGCCTTCTACTTCTTGTGGAAAAAGAACAACCTGATCACACCGATGATCACCGGCGACAAACTGCTGCCCGACAACGTGCAGCCGTCCAGCGATGCGCCTTCGCGCCGTCTCGCTGGCGCCATCTTGTTTCTCGCGTGCGCCGGCGCCGTGCGCTGGATTGTCGGCCTCGGGGACTGATCCGCAATTGATGTAGATTCGCCTTGTGCAAAGAAAGATCACCATGAACGATGCGACTCCTGTTCCTGCCCTGCCCGACCGCTTGTCAACCGACACGCGAAGTCCCTTCCATATTGCTGCCGTGTTCGAGCATGATGTTGGCATCCGGTTCAATGGCAGGGATCGCTCCGATGTCGCCGAGTACTGCATCAGCGAGGGCTGGGTCAAGGTTCCCGCTGGCAAGACGCTGGACCGCAAGGGCAATCCGCTGCTGATCAAGTTAAAGGGCCGGGTTGAAGCGTTTTATCGCTGAGTGATCTGTTCGTCGCGCTGACCCAGCACCCATACCCGACACCATGGCAGAGACGCAGAAGCTGACGATCACCACGTCCGATCAGCATCGATTCAATGCTGTCCTGCATCCGACCGATGACCCGCATGCACCGCTGCTGGTCTTTCTCTCGGCGATGGGAGCGCCAGCACGGGTCTACGGGCGTTTTGCGCGCGAAATGGTCAAGCACGGTGTGCAGGTCTGCACGCCCGACTGGCGCGGCATCGACAGCAGTTCCATGCGCGCAGGCCGCTCGTGTGACTATGGTTACCGCCACCTCGTCGAACAGGACCTGCCGGCCCTGCTGGCAGCCCTGCGCCAGCGCTTTCAAGATACGCCGATATGGCTCGGCGGCCACAGCCTGGGTGGACAACTGAGCCTGCTTGGCGCCGCGGCCAACCCCGCCGGGCTCGCCGGGATCCTGTTGATCGCCAGTGGCACGGTGCATCTGCCCTGCTACTCGGGCAGGTACCGCTTGTGGGTCGCTTCACTGGTGCTGATGTCGCGCCTGGCGCGTGCCACGCTGGGCTACTTCCCCGGCTCTCGGATCGGCTTTGCCGGTCGGGAGGCGAGCGGCGTCATGCGCGACTGGAGTCATGTTGCCCTTACCGGAAAATATCGACCGCGCGGCTCGGCCACCAACTACGAGCAGGCGATGGGCGCGCTCACACTGCCGGTGCTGGCCCTGAACTTCAAAGCCGACCTTTGGTCACCGATCAGGGCA
Source organism: uncultured beta proteobacterium (assembly GCA_903839085.1). Lineage (GTDB taxonomy): Bacteria > Pseudomonadota > Gammaproteobacteria > Burkholderiales > Burkholderiaceae_C > Rhodoferax. The sequence goes on from CAIMBE010000032.1 coordinate 12,928, forward strand.
ACGGCAGCGCTGCTTGGCAAACTGCACAGCGCTTCACCGGTCCAGTGGCACTGGGGCAAAGCCGAGACAGCGGGCATGGAGTTCGACCATTTCTCCTGGACCAAGCAGCCGGCCCTCACAGCGCCAGCCGTCGCCAGGCATATTCTGCGCATGACAACAGCTTGACCAGCGGCTGGCTCGGCGGCTAGAAAAGACCCGAGATCTTTCCCTCGTCGTCGATGTCGATGCGCGCCGAGGCGGGCTCCCTGGGCAGCCCTGGCATGGTCAGGATGTCACCGCAAATCATGACCACAAACTCGGCCCCGGCAGCCAGGCGGACTTCGCGGATATTGACCATATGCCCGAGCGGCGCACCACGCAACTTGGGGTCGGTCGAGAACGAGTATTGCGTTTTGGCCACGCACACCGGGTAGTGACCGTACCCATCCTGCTGCAGCTTGGCGATCTTGGCCCGAACCGCCGAATCGGCCGAGATATCGCTGGCCCCATAGATTTTGGTGGCGATCGCCTTCATCTTGTTCCACAGGCTGTCCTCGTCCTCGTAGACATAGCGCATGTGCGCGGTGCCGGCCTCTGCCAGTTTGACCACCGCGTGCGCCAACTCCTCAGCCCCGGCCGAGCCCTCGGCCCAGTGCCGTGCCACCACCACGGTCACTCCCTGGCGGTCCATATGACGGCGCAGCAGGGCCAGTTCGGGCTCCGTGTCTGCCGTGAAATGATTGAGTGCCACGACGCAGGGCAGGCCATAGCGCTGTCGTATGTTCTCGACGTGGCGCTCCAGATTGGGCAGCCCCTTTTCCACCGCGATCAGGTCCGCCGTGCCGAGGTCCTTGACCTCGACCCCGCCGTGGTACTTGAGCGCGCGCAGCGTGGCAACGATCACCGCCACGTCGGGTCGCAGGCCGGACTTGCGGCACTTGATGTCGATGAATTTTTCGGCGCCGAGATCGGCGCCGAAGCCGGCTTCGGTCACCACATAGTCGCCCAGCTTCAGGGCGGCCTGGGTCGCGGTGACCGAGTTGCATCCGTGCGCAATATTGGCAAACGGCCCGCCGTGAATGATGGCTGGATTGTTCTCCAGGGTCTGCACCAGATTGGGCTTGATGGCATGCTTGAGCAAGGCCGCCATGGCCCCCTGGGCCTGCAGGTCACTGGCCCGGATCGGCGTCAGATCGCGCGTGTAGCCGACAATGATCTTGCCGAGCCGACTCTTCAGATCAGCGCGCGATGTGGCCAGGCAAAAGATGGCCATGACCTCGGATGCCACGACGATGTCAAAGCCGTCTTCACGCGGAAAGCCGTTGCCCGAGCCGCCGAGAGAGATGACTGTCGAGCGCAGAGCCCGATCGTTCATGTCGATGACCCGGCGCCAGACGACGCGGCGCAAGTCGAAACGCAGTGAATTACCGTGGTGGATGTGGTTGTCGATCAGCGCCGCAAGCAGGTTGTGCGCCAGCGCAATCGCGTTGAAGTCGCCGGTGAAATGCAGGTTGATGTCTTCCATCGGCACCACCTGCGCGTAGCCACCGCCCGCCGCGCCACCCTTCATGCCGAACACCGGACCCAGCGAAGGCTCGCGCAGCGCAATGACCGCGCGCTTGCCGATCCGGTTCAAGGCGTCGCCCAGACCCACGACGGTGGTGGTCTTGCCCTCGCCGGCGGGCGTCGGGCTGATCGCCGTCACCAGCACCAGCTTGCCGTTGGGACCGGTCTGCCGGCTCAGCCAGCCAAGGTCGATCTTGGCTTTGTAATGCCCATAGGGTTCCAGCGCCTCAGCCGGAATACCCAGGCGATCCTGCGCCATCTGCAGAATCGGTTTGAGAACCGCCGCCTGGGCGATCTCAATATCCGAGGGAACCGCTTTTGTGTCTTCGGGGTACGTCATCGCCAGCCTTTCCTGTTTGTCGGCCTAGTCCCCGCAGGCCGTCATCGCATGTTGATTCGGCAGCAGCTAGGTAGTTACACCGATTTGACTTTGCGCCTCAAGGGTCAAAAATGCACTATACCGTGGCCCTACAGGAGATACCTTGATGAAGCTCAGATGCACCGCTGTTTTCACCGCCCTCGCGCTCAGCGCCGGCTGCTCGCTGGCCCAGCAGGGCGTCAGCAAGACCGAGATCACGCTCGGCTCGATTCAGGATTTGTCCGGTCCTGCCGTGAGCCTGGGCAAGCAGGCCAGATTGGGCATGATGCTGCGGGTCGACGAGATCAATGAGCAGGGCGGCATCAACGGTCGCAAGCTCAAGATCATTGTCGAGGACTCGGGCTACGACCCCAAGAAGGCGTTCCTGGCAGCGCAGAAGCTGGTCAATCAGGACAAGATTTTCATGATGGTCGGCCACATCGGGACCGCGCACAACCTGGCGGCGATGCCGGTTCAGTTCGAGAAAAATGTCATCAATTTCTTTCCCCTGACCGCGGCGCGCGAGATGTACGAGCCCCTGCACAAGCTCAAATATGCCTTCTCGGTCACCTACTTCGACCAGATCCGCAAGACCACGCCCAGGCTGGTGAAGGAAAAAGGGATCAAGAAGGTCTGCACCATGTACCAGGATGACGAGTTCGGCCTGGAGGTGATGCGCGGCGGCGAAGCGGGCCTGAAGTCCATTGGCATGGACTTCACGGAGAAGACCTCCTACAAGCGCGGCGCCACCGACTTTTCATCGCAGGTGGCCAAGATGAAGGCGGCCGGTTGCGAAATGGTGGTGCTCGGCACCATTGCGCGCGAAACCATCGGCGCCATCGGCGAATCCCGCAAGACCGGCTTCAACCCGGTCTTCCTGGCCTCGAACGCGGCCTACAACGACGCGATCCACAAGCTCGGCGGCAAGGCGATGGATGGCTTGTACGCAGCGATGACCGCGCAAAACCCCTATCTGGACGACACCTCTCAACCGATCCGCTTCTGGGCCAACAAATTCAAGACCAAATTCAACGAGGATCCTTCGGTCTTTGCGGTCTATGGTTACCTGATCGTCGACACCTTCGCCAAAGCGGCTGAAAAGGCCGGTCAGAACCTGACGACGGACAGTTTCGCCAAGGTGATGGACACGATGAGCACATCGCCCGACATTTTTGGCAGCCCGTCGACCAGTTTCTCGCCCACCAAACACATGGGCAGCGATGCCGCGCGCCTGTCGCAAATTGTCGATGGCAAGTGGAAGCCCGTCTCCGAGTACATCAACTGATGGAGCGCGACAGGTAGGACAGCACGCCCTGAGCGGCGCTGCGACCGCTGGCGAGGCAGGCCGTCAGCAGGTAGCCACCGGTGGGCGCCTCCCAATCGAGCATTTCGCCGGCGCAAAACACGCCGGGCCAGCGCGTCAGCATCAGGTTCGGGTCCAGAGCCTCGAACTGCACGCCGCCCGCGCTGCTGATGGCCTCGTCGATCGGCCGCGCCGCAGCCAGCGTGAGCGCCAGCGCCTTGATGGCGCTGGCGAGTTGCAGCGGGTCGTTGATCTGCTCCTTTGACATCATTTCATGCAGGATCGCGACCTTGATGCCGTCGATATGCAGCCGGCTCTTGAGGTGGCTCGACAGCGAGCGCGAGCCGCGCGGGTGGCGGACCTGAGCCAGCACGTGCTCGAGGCTGAGGTCGGGCAGCAGGTCAAGGTAAAAAGTCGCCGCGCCCTGGCTCATGATCTCGTCGCGCAACAGGCTGGAGGCGGCGTAAACCAGACTGCCTTCGACGCCGCTGGCGGTGGCCACAAACTCGCCCTTGCGCGCGAATCTCGCGCCGCTCGTCGTCGTGAAGGAAATCGCCACCGACTTGAAGGGCTGGCCGGCGAATTGGCTGGCGAAGTAGGGGCTCCAGCCGCGCGCGGTCGCGCCCGGTCCGGTGCGAACGGTGTTGGCAACGTCAAAGCCGCAGTTGGCCGGCAGCAGCGGCGCAATCTCGACACCGCGCGTCTGCAACCATGGCACCCAGGCGCCATCCGAACCGAGCCGCGCCCAACTGGCGCCACCGAGCGCCAGCAGCACGGCGTCGCCGTGAGCGCTCAGCTCACCCTTCGGGCTGTCAAAGACCAGACCGATTCCCACCTCATCCGCGCTCGGCTCGCTGGCGCGACCGGTCCAGCGATGGCGCATGTGAAACTGCACCGCCGGCCCCCGCGTCGGATGCCGCAGGCGCTGCAGCCAGGCGCGCAACAGGGGTGCCGCCTTCATGTCGAGCGGAAAGACCCGTCCTGAAGTGCCGACAAAAGTCTCCACCCCCAGTGTCCCTGCCCATTCGCGCACGGCCTTGCCACCGAAATCCTGCAGCAGCGCCGCAATCTGCGCTTGTCGCTTGCCGTAGCGCGTGACAAAAATGGCAGGCGGCTCCGAATGGGTCAGGTTCAATCCGCCTTTGCCGGCCAGCAGGAACTTGCGCCCGACCGAGGGCATGGCGTCATAGACATGGACTTCGACCCCGGCGGCCGACAAAACCTCGGCGGCCATCAGACCGGCCGGTCCGGCGCCCACCAGCAACACCTTTTTCATGCATCCTCCTGCAGTTCGATCAGGCCGCCCTGCGCGGTCAGGAACGCCGCCCTGACCACCTCACCCGGGTAAATCGATTGCACTGCTGCGCGGTAGCCGCGCAACTGCGCCACCAGTTCAGGTTGCTGCTGCGGCGACTGCGCCGACTTGTAGTCGAGCACCCACCACTCACCCGCGTGCTTGCCATCCCGGCGCTGCACGAGGCGGTCAATCTGCCGAAATTCACCGAGGTGGTGCAGCCCAATCTCGTTACCCGCCCAGGCCAGCGCGGCCGGGTCCCAGGCCCACGCCCCCGAGCCTTGAAGAATACGCCCGGCCATGCTGGCAGCAAGGCCCGCCTGCTCAAGCGTCAGATCGAACTCGCGCGCTGCGGCAGCCAGGTGATGGCCTGCCGGTCCACCCCATTCGAGCAGCCGGTGCATCGCCTTGCCGATGCGTGTGCTCGGCGGATCAGGTTCATCTTCAAGAGCGTGGGCAGCACTTGCGCAGGGCGCTGTGGGCAAGACCCGCATCGACAGCATGTCGTCCCCTGGGCCAGCCACGCCAGCCGCCCTCGGCGTGCCAGTCGATGCGGTGTCGATCGACAACTCGCTCAGCGCGCCGGCCGCGGTCAGCCTCTGCCACCAGCTGCGCTCGTTTGCCCGGTAGGCTGCAACGCTGGAAACAACCAGCGTCTGGCGCGCCCGCGTCAGGGCCACGTACAGCGCGTTGATCTCCTCGCGCTCGCGCTCCACGCGGTCCGCCGCCAGCGCTGGAACGGCGCAGGCCGGCGGATTGCTCTCACTGGCCAGAAATACAAACTTCTGTGGCCAGGCTGCTTCTCCCGGCCATGCCACCAGGACCCCCATGGTCTCGGCGCGGTGCTCGGGCGTGTCGGTGTCGAGCAAGACAACGGTGTGCGCCTCCAGCCCCTTGGCGCCGTGGATGGTGAGCAGGCGCAAGGCCTGCGGATTGACCGCCGCCGGAGCCAGAACGCCGCCCGCCTTGAGCGCGCGCACGAATCCGTAGGGCGTGGCATAGCGCCCGCCGCCGATCTTCAAAGATGCGCTCAACAATGCCCGCAGATTGGCCAGCACGGTCTGCACCAGGTGCGCCGGCGCCAGGCCAGCGAAGCGCGCCAGCAGATCGCCATCGGCGTAGATCGCGTGCAGTGCATCGTGCGGCGGCAACTGGTCCAGCCAACTCTTCCAGCGCGACAAATGCCCCGCCACGGCTCTGCCATCCGCCGTCACCAGGGCTGCTTCTGCCAGCAGGTCGAACCAGCTCTGACCTGACTCGATCTGCGCCAGCCTGAGCTGCACCAGGGCCGCGTCACCGAGGTCGAAGATGGGCGACTTGAGCACCCGTGCCAGCGACAGGTCGTGTTGCGGCGACACCAGCACGTCAAGCAGGGCCACCACATCCTGCACCTCGCAGCAATCGATCAGATCGGTCTTGTCTCCAATCTGGGCCGCGATATGCAGGCGTTGCAGTTCATTCTGCACAGGCACCAGGGCGGCGCGGCGGCGCGACAGGACCATGACATCCGAGGCCGGCAGGGCGCTGGCCGCCAGATGCCGTGAAATCCACGCGGCGGCCTGACGCGCCTCCTGCGTGCGCAGGGTCTCCTCGGCCTGCTCCCGCGCGCTGTGCAGGCTGTCGCGCCA
>CAIMBE010000033.1 GCA_903839085.1 uncultured beta proteobacterium
AACTCTGCGATCAGCCAGCTGAGCCAGACCACGCAGCAAAACGCCTCGAGCTCCGAGGAGCTGGCGGCCACGGCCGAGGAGATGAGCAGCCAGGCCGAGCAGTTGCAGCAGACCATGGCCTTCTTCAAGCTCGACGGCGCCAGCGTCCCGTAGCGAGTTTGGCGAGCCGCATTCAATTTCTCGAGTTGACCGCCTTTCGTCGAATCGGCGTATATTGTGCCTGTGCGCACAGGTTCGTATGGGGCTTGAATGACGACCGACAAAGGGGGTTCGACCACTTCCCTGGCTTCCAACCAGGAGGCAATGCGCAGGCGCGCCGAGGCCGCCGCGCGCCAAGACCAAATTCAGACCACTGATCCAAGTGAGCATATGCTGCCTGATGCAGCAAGGCACAACCTGTACGAGTTGCGTGTGCACCAAATCGAACTGGAGATGCAGAATGAAGAGCTGCGCTGCGCTCAGCTCGACCTTGATGCCGAGCGTGCGCGTTATTTTGAACTTTACGACTTGGCGCCGGTAGGCTATTGCACGATCAGTGCGGAGGGTTTGATTCTACAGAGCAACCTCAATGCCGCCACGCTGCTTGGCGTGCCCCGGGATAGGCTGCGCAAACGCCTGTTCAGCCAATACATCGTGGCGGATTTCCAGGACACCTATTACCTGCACCGCAAACAACTGCTGGCCACCGGTCACAGGCACACCTGCGAGCTGCAGATGCTGCACAAGGATGGCCGGAAAATTTGGGTTGAGTTGACGACCACTGCGGCGCTGGGCGAAGACGACGCCCCCGTGCTGCGGGTTGTGCTCAATGACATCGATCAGCGCAGAAAGTTGCTGGACGCTTTGAAGGAGAGTGAATTTCGATGGAAATTTGCCATCGAAAGTTCTGGTGACGGTCTTTGGGATTGGAACATGGCAGACGCCACGGTGTTTTTTTCAAGCACCTGGAAGGCGATGCTGGGCTATGCAGAAGATGAAGTTGGCAGTAGTCTGGTGGAGTGGGAGCAGCGCATTCACGCAGATGACAAGGCCGATGCGCTGTCGACGATGCAAGAGCATCTCGATGGCAAGACCCGCCTTTATGTGAGCCGGCATCGCCTCCAGTGCAAGGACGGTAGCTACAAGTGGACCCTGGATCGCGGCATGGTGGTTGATCGCGACAGCCTGGGCATGCCATTGCGGGCCATCGGCACCCACTCCGACATTTCGGCGGAAAAGGAGATGGAAGAAGTTGTACGCCAGCTGGCCTACTATGACCCGCTGACGACACTGCCGAACCGGCTGCTGCTAAAGGACCGTTTGATCCGGTCCATGTTGGGGAGCCAGCGCGGGGGCGGCTATTGCGCCCTGATGTTTCTTGACATGGACAACTTCAAGATCATCAATGACAAGCACGGCCATGGAGCCGGTGACCTGCTGCTGCTCGAAGTGGCCCGGCGGCTCACGAGTTGCGTTCGCCAGATCGATACGGTGGCGCGCTTCGGGGGGGATGAGTTTGTTGTTTTGCTCGATGCGCTGACCCACGATCGGGTGCGGGCGCGTCGTGAGGCCGAGGTGCTGGCCGAGAAAATTCGCAGTCGGCTGGCCGCTCCCTACCAGTTGCAACTGCCCGCCGATGGTGTGGCTGGCAAACGCACCATCGAACACCGATGTGGCGTGAGCATTGGCGTGGTCCTGTTTCTTGGCCTGGAAAACACCGAAGAGGAGGTGCTTAAATGGGCCGATGCTGCCATGTACCTGGCCAAGGACGGCGGACGAAATGCGATTCGGTTTCACGAGGCGGGCGGCAAACTTTGAGTGGACCCTCAGCGCGAACTGGAGGCGGTCATCCAAATCCTCGGCAGCCAGGCATGCGCGCCGGGCTTGAACCCGGCCCCGCGGCCCATCAAAAATGAATATATATTCTGGTGAGTTGTTGCGTGCTGGGACTCTGGCAGCCCGGTTTTGCCTCGCCTTCTTGGCCTCAGCGGGACAGGCCCAGGTGGCTCCCAATGCCGCAGAGGTCGCGCTCTACACCGGTTTGCACGCGGCGGCGCACCGGGGCGATCTGTCCCAGGTCAGGAAGTTGTTGATAGCCGCCCCTGACGTGAACGCCCGTGATTCCTTCGGCCGCAGCGCGGTGCACATCGCAACCTTTGCGAAACAGCCCGAATTGGTTCGCGCTTTGGCGAAAGCCGGAGCGAATCTGCAACTGCTTGAAAACGACCGCTATGACGCGGTCACCATTGCGGCGGTCGCGGACGACGAGGACACTTTGCGCGAGTTGCTCGCCCTGGGCGCCAGCGCCAGCCTTATTACCAGCCGGTACGACGGCACGGCACTGATCGCCGCGGCACATCTGGGCCATGATGGTGTGGTCAAACAACTGATTGCCGCCGGCGCACCGCTGGACCATGTCAACAATCTGCACTGGACTGCAGTCATTGAATCCATCGTGCTGGGCAATGGCGGTCCAAGGCACCAAGCGGTCTTGCAGGCGCTGCTGACGGCAGGCGCCAGTAGCCGCTTGACGGACCGGGAAGGCAATACGCCGCTGACCCTGGCCAGGGCCCTGGGCTTTGCGGCCATGGTAAAGATGCTGGAACAGGCCGGGGCCAGGTAAGGCTTTGGCGACCGTCCCAGGGCTGCCCTAGGGAAGTGGGCGGTTTGGGTTGCCGGCCTGCGCCGGCGGAAGATTCCGGTCATAGCGCTGGAGCTCGAGGCCGACGAACCGGCGTTCCTGGGCCGCCGTGCTGTTCCGAATGCGGGTCAGTACGCCATCAGGTCCTACGCTTCTTGTTTGGCCATGGCGGCTTCGAAAAGACCTGTCCGAGCATGAAAGAAGACCAGAGAGACCGGCTGGGCACGGTTTCTTGCCGCCTCGTCCATGACCAGTGCATCGATCGGGCATTGCGCAGCGCATTTTCCGCAACCGCTGCAGCGCTCGCTATCCTGCAGCACCGAAACCTTTCGCCATCCTTGCTGTGCGAACGCGAAGAGCCCGAGGTGACAGGCGGCGATGCACCTCCCGCATCCGGAACAGCGCGCGGCATCAATGAGCGGAATTTTGGTTGCCATGGTCAGGAACAGGAAGGCACTGGATCGACAATTCGATCATAGGCCAAGACGGGTCAGTCTGCATGCAGACCATCGGCGCGCGGTTAGAATCGCCATCCTGATCTGCTGCTCCGGTGGGTCCTGCTTTTCGGTTCGGAGCCATGTAGAGGACCACCATGTACAAAAACCTCGTAGCCGCGCTGTCGGCCGCCTGTTTTGTTTTTCCCGTTTTTTCATCGGCTGCAGCGGCGCCCGCGGCAGTCAAGGAGCCGTTGAAAGTCGGCTTCGTGTATGTGGCGCCCCTGACCGACGCCGGTTGGGTTCACCAGCACGACGAGGGGCGCCGGGCGGTCGAGGCGGCCCTCGCCGGCCGGGTTCGGACCAGCTACGTTGAGAATGTGGCGGAAGGCCCCGACGCCGAGCGGGTGATTCGCGATTTGGCGGCTACCGGTCACCAACTGATCTTCACGCCGAGCTTCGGCTATATGGAGGCGACGCTCAAGGTGGCGCGGGACTTTCCCGAGGTCAGATTCGAATCCATCACCGGTTACAAGACCGCGGCCAACGTGGCCGTGGCCAATGCGCGCTATTACGAGGGGCGATACCTGGCGGGCATTGCGGCCGGGCGCATGACGAAGACCAATGTGGCTGGCTATGTGGCGGGTTTTCCCATTCCAG
>CAIMBE010000034.1 GCA_903839085.1 uncultured beta proteobacterium
CCGCCTGGCTTTGGAACAGCCGCTCCGAGTCAGGGTCGCGAAATGACTGGATCATGCGCCATTGTGTTCCGTTAGACAGAATCTGTCAAACAGGAATAGCCCCGTCGAAGCGGGGCTTTGTGTCGAGTCACATCGAGCTCCTGCGCGCTCAGGCCCATCGCGGTCAAGGCCTCCAGCGCGTCGGCCTGGCGACACGGCAATCCAGGAAGCCCGCATCGTCATTGCGAGGAGCCTGGCGACGCGGCAATCCAGGAAGCCCGGGTGCATGGATCGCCACGGCCTGCGGCCTCGCGATGACGAGGACGTGCGCTATGACGGACGCGGGGGCGATGACGAGGACAGTCCGGATTGTCATTGCGAGGAGCCGGGCGACGCGGCAATCCAGGAAGTCCGGGTGCATGGATCGCCACGGCCTGCGGCCTCGCGATGACGAGGACGCGTGCGATGACGAGGACGTGCGCTATGACGGACGCGGGGGCTATGACGGACGCGGGGGCGATGACGGACGCGGGGGCGATGACGCAAGAAGGTGTCTTTAATTCTGGAAAGATCAATAATGGCCGCGTATCCCCCAAATGGGGGATAGACCGCGGCGCCGGCAACGCGGACAATGCCGACTATGAAACTGGATCCGGTTCAAGGTCTTGTGCCGCGGCAGGCAGAAATGTCGCTGCCCCACCCGCCCGCCGACGACACGTCTTACCGCACCCTGATCGACGGCACGCTGGAGGCGGTGGTTGTGCATCGCGAGGGCAAGCTGATCTATGTGAATCTGGCCGCCATCCGGATGCTGGGCGCGCAGTCGGCGCATGAGCTGCTGGGCAAGCCGATTCTTGAATTGATACACCCGGACTTTCATCAAATGGTGATGGCGCGCGTGGGCGCCATGTCGGCGCAGTTGCCGACCGCGCCCTTGCAGGAGGAGCAGATTGTCCGGCTCGACGGCGCGACGATCGACGTCGAGGTGCAGAGCACCCTGATCGACTACGCGGGGAGCGCGGCAATTCAGGTGGCCATTCGCGACATCACGCTGCAAAAGGCGCGCCAGCGCCGGCTTGAGCAATCGGCGCATTTTGATGTCCTCACGGGGCTGCCGAACCGGGCCCTGCTGTCCGACCGGCTGCAGCAGGCGATGGCTGGCGCGCAGCGCAGCGGCCGGCGGCTGGCGGTTGTGTTTCTGGACCTCGACGGCTTCAAGGCCATCAATGACAACCACGGGCACGAGGCGGGCGACCGCATGCTGCTGGCGGCGTCGGCCAGCATGAAGCAGGCGCTGCGCGACGGCGACTCGCTGGCGCGCCTGGGCGGCGACGAGTTCGTGGCGGTGCTGCTCGACCTGGGCGACGTGGCCGCCAGCGAGCCGATGCTCAACCGCCTGCTGTCGGCGGTGGCGCAGCCGCTTCTCCTGGAGGGCCATGCGCTGCAGGTGTCGGCCAGCCTGGGCGTCACCTTCTACCCGCAGGCGCAGGAGGTGGCGGCCGACCAGTTGCTGCGCCAGGCCGACCAGGCCATGTACCAGGCCAAGCTGTCCGGCAAGAACCGCTTTCGCGTCTTCGACGGCGAGCTTGATCGCAGCGTGCGCGAGCATCACGAGAAGGTGCAGCGCATCCGCAGCGCGCTGATCCGCAACGAGTTTGTGCTGCATTACCAGCCCACGGTGAACCTGCGCACTGGCGCCATCGTGGGCGCCGAGACGCTGGTGCGCTGGCAGCACCCGCAACGGGGCTTGCTGCAGCCCGGCGAGTTTTTGCCGCTGATCGAGAACCATGTGTTGGCGGTGGAGCTGGGCGAGTGGGTGATCGACCGCGCGCTGAGCCAGGTGGCGCAGTGGCAGGCGGCGGGCCTGGACATGCCGATCAGCGTCAAGGTGGGCAACCGGCAGCTGCAGCAGGCCGACTTTGCCGAGCGCCTGGGCGCGCTGCTGGCGGCGCACCCCGAGGTCGCCCCGTCGCGCCTGCAGCTGGAGATGCTCGAAGGCAGTTCGATCGACGAGATGGCGGTTGCCTCGCGCGTGATCGAGGCCTGCAACGGCCTGGGCGTGGGCTTTGCGCTGGGCCGGTTCGGGGTTGAGTCCTACTCGCTGAGCCATTTGCTGCGCCTGCCGGTCAAGCGCCTGAAGATCGACCAGAGCTTTTTGCGCGAGATGATGCGCGGACCCGACAACCTGGCTCTTCTCGAGGGCGTGATCGGCCTGGCCAGCGCGTTTCGCTGCGAGATCACCGCCGACGGCGTGGAGACCACCGACCAGGTGGCCAAGCTGTTGCAGCTGGACTGCGATCTGGGCCAGGGCTATGGCATTGCGCGCCCAATGCCGGCCGACGAGATGCCGGGCTGGGTGGCGGCCTGGCGCAGCGGCCCAACCTGGGGCACGCTGGCCGCCGGGCGCCGCGACGACGACTCGCTGCTGTATGCGCGCGTGGAGCACCGCGCCTGGATCACCGCCATGGGCAACCATCTGCGCGGCGAGCGCGAGATGGCGCCCGCGCTCGATCACCAGCAATGCCATTTTGGCCAGTGGCTGCGCCGCGACGGCATGGCCCGCTACGGCACGCAAAGCGCGTTTGCCCAGGCCACCGAGCTGCACCAGCGCTCGCACACGCTGGCCGCCACGCTGTGCGCCCTGCAGACCCAGGGCCAGCGCGCCGACGCCCTGGCCGGCCTGCCCGAGCTCCAGGCGCTGAGCGACGCCCTGTTCGAGCAGCTTAAAGCGCTGGTGTAGCCCGACACTTGAGAAACACTATGCCAGCAAAACCACCGCCCGTCACGCGCAAGGCTGCTGCGAAACTCGCTGCGCTGGGCCTGCAGATTCGTGCCCATCGCAAGGCGCTTGGCAGCACCGCCGGCGAGCGGCATCTGGTGGACGCGCCGCGCCTGGCTTTCGGACCGATGCAAAGCAATGTTTGAAAGACCGCATCACCAGAGGATTGCGCAGGTGCTGAGCGCCCTCAATGGACCCATGCTGCTCAAAAACAACTGCCTGTTTGGCGGCGTCAGTCAAGCTGCCAAAGGCTCTGGTCTGGCAACGCCTTCGCGCTTTGCGCTGGGTGCTCGCGCCGGCGCCACCGTGACGCTGCCTACTCGATCCTGATCGCGTCGAGCGTGGTGGCGGTGATGACGCGGGTGGTGCCGGGGCCGTTGATCAGGCCCCAGAGGGCGGCCTGCTCTTCGTACAGGCTGGAGCCCGAGACGCAGTCCACCGGCAGCACGATGTTGTAGCCGTGCTGCGCGGCGCCGGTTGCGGTGTGCAGCGCGGCGCCAAAGGCGGCGGTGCCGCAGACGATGACGGTCTTGATGTTGCGGGCCTTCAAGTGCGCGTCGAGCTGGGTCCCGATGAATTTGTTGACGCCGGCCCTGACGATCGGGTCCTCATCCCGGGCGGCGACGGCGGGCAGGATGGTCTGGCGCGAGCCGCTGCCGACGTTGCTGTAGAAGACCGGCATGCGGGCGGCGCGCGCGCGCTCCAGAAAGGCGGCCATCGCGGGCACGGTGGCCACGCAGCGCGGGCGGCGCTCCGGGTTGCAGTTGGCCTGCTCGATGTCGAGCAGCAGGTAGCCGGTCTCCGCGGCCTTGACGGTGGCCGGCGCCAGTAGCGGCGGCGCCGGCGCCTTGACCTGCTCCCACAGTTCGACGATGGTCGCGGCGGCGGCGGTCTGCGCGGCCAGGCCGAGGGCAAGGGTCCATAAGGGGATGCGAGCGCGCATTGTGATCTCCTTGACAGTTATCTGGTCCAATCGCTTGCAGTCTAGCGGAACTTGAATTCGCGCGGAACGGCACAACGTGGGCCTGCGGGTCAATCAACTTACAAGGACAGTACCGATGACGAAACAATCCATCACTGGGCGTGCGGGCAAATGGCTGCTGGTGGGCGCGCTGCTGCTTGGCGGCGCGGCCATGGCGCAGTCGGAGCCGACGCTCAACCAGATCTACCAGACCGCGCAGAGCGGCAAACTGGAGCAGGCGCAGGTGATGATGCAGCAGGTTCTGGTGGCGCACCCGGCCAGCGGCAAGGCGCATTTTGTGCAGGCCGAGCTGTTTGCGCGCCAGGGCAAGGCGGCGCCGGCGCGCGAGTCGCTGGCGACGGCCGAAAAGCTGTCCCCGGGCCTGCCCTTTGCCAAGCCCGAGGCGGTGCAGGCGCTGCGCGCGCAACTCGCGGCCAGCAGCAAGCCGGCCGCGGCGAACCCGGCGCAGGCCCGAGCCAGGGCGCCCGCGGCTGACAGCTATTCGCCGGCGCCGGCGTCATCGTTTCCGTGGGGCCTGGCGCTGGCGCTGGGCGGCGGCGCCATCGGCCTGGCGATCTTCCTGACGCGCAGAAAGCCGGCGCAGTCGTTTGCGCCGCAGCCGGCCTACGCGGGCCAGGGCGCGATGGCCGGCGGCCTGAGCGGCGCGCAGGGCTTTGGCATGGGCAACAACGTGGGCGCGGGCGCCATGCAGGCGCCCTACGGTCAGCCGGCGGGCAGCGGCCTGGGCGGCAAAATCATGGGCGGCGTGGCCACCGGCCTGGCGGTCGGCGCCGGCGTGATGGCCGCGCAGGCGATCGGCCGCAGCCTGATGGGTTCGCATGACCAGGGCGACCGTGCGGCCGACAGCCTTGCCGGCAACGACTACCAGGCCGTCAACAGCAACCCCGACATGGGCGGCGACAACTTCGGCGTCAGCGACGCCGGCTCCTGGGACGACGGCGGCGGCGTCGACAGCGGCGGCGTCGACAGCGGCGGCGGCTGGGACAACTGAGCCCCTCCCGTCACCGCGCCCCTCCCGTCACTGCGTGTTCCCTCCCGTCACTGCGAGCGCAGCGCGGCAGTCCATCCTTCCCTCCCGTCACTGCGTGTTATTCCTCCGTCACTGCGAGCGCAGCGCGGCAGTCCAGGCATGGATCGCCACAGGCCTTCGGCCTTCGCGATGACGAAGGTTGGTGACG
>CAIMBE010000035.1 GCA_903839085.1 uncultured beta proteobacterium
GCCAAAGACCGGCAGGCGATCTTTTACCGCACCAACCACATGGAGCTGCTGAGTCGACCCGAGGTGACGCGCCAGTTGCTGCAGTGGCTGGCTCCGGGGCGCGCCCATCCGTAATGAGGGAGAACTATTTGTGAGCACAACGCAACTGCTCGTCCGCAAGGACCACCTGCCGACGACGCGGCTGCGCGAGGTTGCCGATGCGGCCCTGCGCGACGGCCAGATCGAGGTTCGCATCGACGCCTTTGCGCTGACGTCGAACAACATCACCTACGCCGCCTTTGGCGATGCGATGGACTACTGGCGCTTCTTCCCGACCGACGAAGAGGGCTGGGGCATGATTCCGGTATGGGGCTTTGGCGAGGTCGTGCGCTCTGCCCATCCGGATGTCTGTGTTGGCGAGCGCCTGTACGGCTACTACCCGATGGCGTCGAGCGTGCTTTTGACTCCGAAGCGCGTGAAAGCCGAGAGTTTCAGCGACGGCGCCGCGCACCGGTCAAGCCTCCATCCGGTCTACAACCAGTACCTGCGAACGGCGCTCGATCCGTTCCACACGCCGCAGTCGGAGGACATTCAGGCCTTGCTGCGTCCTCTGTTCATCACCTCCTGGCTGATCGATGATTTTCTCGCCGACAATGATTTTTTTGGCGCATCCACCTTGCTGCTGTCAAGTGCGTCCAGCAAGACCGCTTACGGAACCGCTTTCCAGTTGATGCAGCGCACCGGACTCGAGGTGGTGGGCCTGACCTCGCCGGCAAACAAGGCATTCTGTGAAAGCCTGGGATGCTACAGCCGCGTGCTCGGCTACGGCGAGCTCGACCGGCTGGCGCCGGGCGCATCCTGCGTCTACGTCGATTTTGCCGGCAATGCCGATTTGCGCCGCGCCATTCACACGCGCGTTGCGAACCTGAAACACAGTTGCTCGGTCGGCGGCACGCACGTTGAGCAGCTCGGCAGCGCGAAAGACCTGCCCGGGCCTCGCGCGACGCTGTTCTTTGCGCCGGCGCAGGTCAAAAAGCGCGTTGCCGACTGGGGTGCCGACGAGTTCAACCGTCGCATGGTGGCCGCCTGGCGCGCCTTCGCCACGCAGGTCAGCGGCGCGCCTTCGCCCTGGCTCAGCGTTGCGCATGGCCGCGGCAGCGACGCGGTGCTGAGCACCTATGCCCAGGTGCTGGCCGGGCGCGGGGACCCGCGCATCGGCCATGTGCTGTCAATGCAGACCTGAGGCGCAGGGGGCTCAGCCGCCAGGCGTTCCCAGCACCGTCTTCCAGAGCGCGAGCACGGCGTCGCGCTGCACCTGCATTTCGGATGGCTCGACGTGCGTCGGCTCTTCATTGAGCCGGGCGCGATGTTGCACGCGCCTGAGTTCACGGTAGGCGTCCGCCGCGCCGTGGCCGATTCCCGCTGGCAGCAGTCCGATCGCCTCGGCCCTCTCCAGCAGGGCGATGGTGCCGGTGTTGGCAATCAGTTCGAGGTGCGCCGCCGCGTGGCTCAGAACCAGATACTGCAGGACGAACTCGACGTCGATCATGCCGCCGGGGCTGTGCTTGACGTCATAGTGATCGCCCTTGAGCGGGTGCGCGGCGCGCACCCGGTTGCGCATGTTGATGATCTCGTCCTTCAGGTCCTGGTTGTTGCGCGGCGCAACGATGACCGCTTTTCGAATCGCGTCGAAGCGCTGGCGCAGGGGGTCGTCGCCGAGCACGAAACGGGCGCGTGTCATGGCCTGGTGTTCCCAGGTCCAGGCGGTGTTGCTGCCGCGCTGCTGCTGGTAGTTGGCGTAGGCCTCGAAGCTGGTGATCAGCAGGCCGGAGTTGCCGTTGGGCCGCAGGGCGGTGTCAATTTCATACAGGTCGCCTTCGCCGGTTTTGACCGTCAGCCAGTTGATCAGCCTTCGAACCAGGCTGGCATAGACCTCGGGCGCCTTCTCGTCCTCGTCCTCGTAGACAAACACGATGTCCAGATCGCTGCCGTAGCCGAGCTCCTTGCCGCCGAGCTTGCCGTAGGCGATGATGGCAAACTGCGGATGCTCGCGGTGTTTGTTGTTCAGACGCCCCCAGCACCAGCGGGTGGTCACGCGCAGCAGCGCTTCGGCCAGCGAGCTCAGGTCGTCGGCGACCTGTTCGACGGTCAGGCGACCCTCGACGTCGCGCGCCAGGGTGCGGAAAACTTCCGCATGATGGGCGCGGCGCAGCAGGTTGAGCAGCGTTTCGTCGTCGTCTTCGCTGGTCTTGGCCAGCGAAGCGCGCCGGTGCTCGAGCTCGCTCTCGAATTCGGCGGCATCGAAGCGTTCGTCGAGCATGGTCGCATTGGCCAGTTCGTCGATCACGCCCGGGTGCAGCAGCAGGTAGCGCGCCGGCCAGCGTGCCGCCCCGAGCAGTCGCAGCAGCCGCTCGTGCACGTTGGGGCGCTCCAGCAGCAGGGCAAGGTAGCTCTCGCGCCGCAGCAGCGGCTCGATCCAGTCAGCCAGGCGCACGGCGGCGGTCTGGGTGACCAGGCCCTCGTCGACCCATTGGGCGGTGCGGGACACCAGCCGCAGCAGCCTGGCGCGGGACTCCTCGCGCAGGGCCAGCACCCGCGGATGATTGCGCCAGCTCGCCACGCGCTCGCCAAACTCCCGCGGCAGCTGAGTCAGCAACTCGTCGAATCCGGGTGCGACTGCGTTGCCCTTGGCGCCATTGCAGCCCTTGCAGTCCTTTTCCGCGCCGCCGCCCAGCAGGGCATCGAATTCCTGCGCCACCAGTTCGCGGTGGCAATCGAGTTGATGCAGCAGTTGCGCGCTTGCGGTGTAGCCCATGGTGCCGGCAATCCATTCCAGGTCCTGGTCCTGCGTTGGCAGCACATGGGTTTGCTGGTCGTCGAGGTATTGAATCCGGTGCTCGACCCGGCGCAGGAATTCGTAGGCCTGGGCCAGCGCCGCCGCGCTTGCCTGCGGCATCAGACCGGCCTTGGCAAGGCGTCGCAGCGCGCTCAGGGTGGGTCGGGTTCTGAGCTCGGGAAACTGGCCGCCCCGAACCACCTGCAGCAGTTGCACGATGAACTCGATCTCGCGGATGCCGCCGCGCCCGAGCTTGACATCGTTGGCGCGTTCCGGGTGCCCGCTGCTGCGCCGGCTGGCGTGCTCGCGGATCTGGCGGTGCAGCACGCGCAGGGAATCGAACACGTTGTAGTCCAGGTAGCGCCGAAAGACAAAGGGCAGCACGACACTTCGAAGCGCTTGCGCCGCACCGTTGTCCGGACTGCCAAGGCGCGCCACGACCCGGCTCTTGAGCCAGGCGAAGCGCTCCCATTCCCGGCCCTGCACATGAAAATACTCTTCCAGGGCGCCCAGCGAGACCGCCGGCGGGCCGGAATTGCCGTTCGGCCGCAGCGCCAGATCGACGCGGAACACAAAGCCGTGCTCGGTGCTGTCGCCGATCAGCGCGTAGAGGGCGCGCACCACCTTGGCGAAGTACTCCTGGTTCGAGATGCGACCGCGCCCGAGCTCATTGCCGCTGGTCTCGCCGTCGTGGTCGTAGACATAGATCAGGTCGATGTCGCTCGAGACGTTGAGCTCGCGCGCGCCAAGTTTTCCCATGCCGACGATCCAGAGCTGGGCCCGCTCGCCGCCGGCGGCGCGCGGCACGCCGTGGTTGTGGTCGAGCGCCTGCTGCACTTCGGCGCAGGCCTGGGCCAGCGCAAACTCAGCCAGATCGGTCATGGCCTGGGTAATCTGCTGCAACGTCGCTTGCTGCTCACAGTCCAGCAGCAGCAGGCGATGCAGCACCAGCTGGCGGATGATGCGCAGGGCAGCGGCCAGATCGTTGCCGTCAGCCCGCAGGGAATCGAACGCCAGCCGCATCGCCGCGGGATCGGGCAGTCCGGGCGGCAACAAATGCATCTGGCCGGCAAAGCGACGCTGCAAACGCTGGCACAGGCGTGAATACGACGACAAATCCGCTCGGGTCATAATTCCTGTCATAGCCATTGTTTCCAAATGATCGACGCGACGTCTGCACCCTCATCATTGCTAAGAATATCGTCGGCCGTGGCCCGCTGGTCACTGGCCCTGGTACTGACGGCCTGGTTCCTCTTTGGCTTGACCTGGGGCGCCTTGCACTGGGTCATTGTGCCGCGAATCGGCGAGTTTCGCCCGCTGCTGGAATCCAAGGCCACGCAGATCCTGGGTGTTCAGGTTCGCATCGGCGCCGTGGTGGCGCATTCGACCGGCATGATGCCGTCGTTTGAACTCTCCAATGTGCAGTTGTTCGATGCGCAGGGCCGCGAGGCCCTGCTGCTGCCACGCGTGCTGGCGGCCGTGTCACCCCGCTCGCTCTGGTATTTTGGATTTGAGCAACTGTATGTGGACCAGCCACAGCTCAATATCCGGCGTGGTCTGGACGGCAAAATAGTCGTCGCCGGGCTCGACTTTTCGAAGGGTGGACAGGCCGACGCGGCGGCCGGCGACTGGTTTTTTTCACAGATCGAGTTTGTCATCCATGACGGCACGATTCGCTGGACCGACGAGTTGCGCGCCGCACCGACGCTGGAGCTCAGGCAGGTCGAACTGGTGGTGCGCAACCGGGCGCGCCGCCACAATATGCGCCTGGACGCCACGCCGCCGCCGCTGTGGGGCGAGCGTTTCAGTCTGCGCGGCATGTTCCAGCAGCCGCTGCTGTCGCGCAGCAAGGGGCGCTGGCAGGATTGGGACGGGCAGCTCTACGCCGCATTTTCCCGGGTCGACCTGTCGGAGCTGCGGCGCTATGCCGATCTCGGCATCGACCTGCGCCAGGGCAACGGTGCCCTGACGGCCTGGGCCGACATCACGCGCGCCGAAGTCATGGGGGGCGCGGCGGACCTTGCATTGGGCGAGGTCAGTGTGACCCTCGGGCATGACCTGCAGGCGCTGGAGCTGCAGTCGGTGCGGGGGCGTCTGGGTGGCAAGGTGATGGCGGCCGGTTTTGAGTTTTCAACCCAGGCACTGCAATTCGATACCCGTGACGGGCTCCATTGGCCGGGTGGCAATGTCAGCGTCAGCTACCTCGGCTCCGAGGGCAAGATGCCGGCGCGCGGCGAACTCAAGGCTGACAAGCTCGATCTGAGCGCCCTGTCGCAAATTGCCAACCGCCTGCCGCTTGATCCGGTGGCGCGCGCCACGCTGATGGCGCGCGCCCCGACCGGCCTGGTGGAGCGGCTGCAGGGCAGCTGGCAGGGGCCGCTTGACCATCTGGGCAGGCTGGAGATGAAGGGCCTGGTGAGCCAGCTGGAACTGGCGTCGGCCGCCGGCTCGCCCGGGATCAAGGGCGCCACGATCGACTTTGATTTCAACCTCGCTGGGGGACGCGCCGGCATCACCCTGGCCCATGGCGCCGTTGCCTTGCCCTCGATCTTTGATGAGCCGGTGATTGCAGTGACGCAATTGTCGGCCGACGCGCACTGGCAGATCAATGGCGAGCGGATTTCAGTCCAGCTGCCAAATTTGAAATTCAGCAATGCCGACGCCCAGGGCGAGGCGCAGATCAAGTGGGAAACCAGCGACCCCGGCAAGTCTGGCGGACATGCCAGATTTCCCGGCGTGCTGGATCTGCAGGGCACGCTTAGCCGCGCCGAGGGCACACGGGTGCACCGCTATCTCCCCTCCCTGATTCACCGTCCGGTGCGTGATTACGTTCGCGATGCGGTGCAGGCCGGCAGCGCCAGCGGTGTGCGTTTCAAGGTCAGGGGGGATCTGCATGACATGCCCTTTTCCGATCCGAAGAAAGGGGAATTCAGGATCTCGGCCGATGTGCAAAACGCCACCTATGCCTATGTTCCGCGCAGTCTGCAGCCGCGCGACGCGCTGCCCTGGCCGCCTTTGACCCAGCTCAGCGGCGAGCTGGTATTTGAGCGGGCGCTGATGCAGGTCAGGGGCGCGCATGCCAGGATCGGCGCCACGGCCAATCTGCAGATCGGCAAGATCGAGGCCCTGATCCCCAATCTTGACCAGCCGGTTGTGAGCGTCAGCGCCGAGGCCCGCGGCTCGCTGGCCGAGGGTCTGGGCATCGTCAACGGTTCGCCGCTGGCGGCGATGACCAGCCATGCCCTGGGTCGTGCAACCGGCAGCGCGCTCGCCGGCTTCAAGCTCAAGCTGATGCTGCCGATTGCCAGTCTTGACAAGACAACGGTGCAGGGCAGCGTGACCCTGGCCGACAACGACATCCAGATCACGCCCGACTCGCCCCGGCTGACGCGCTCGCGCGGTGTGGTGAACTTTTCGGAAAGCGAGTTTTCCATTGTGGCGGGTCAGGCGCAGATGTTGGGGGGCGAGGTGCGTCTGGAGGGCGGGTCGGTGCCGGCCTCGAGCACCGGCACCGCTCGCAGCGCGCCCTCGATCTCGGTTCGCGCCAGCGGAAGAGTCTCTGCCGAAGGTTTGCGCCAGGCCAGGGAACTCGGTCTGGTGGCGCGCCTGGCCCAGCGCGCCAGCGGCAGCGCGGCCTACTCGGCCGTGCTGGCGTTTCGCCGCGGTGAGCCGGAATTGCTGGTGTCGAGCAATCTGCAGGGCCTGGGTCTGAGCCTGCCGGCACCTTTCAGCAAGAGCGCGGAGAGCGCCGTGCCGCTGCGGCTGGAGACGGCCTTGCTGCGCGAGTCAATGCAGCCCGGGCCGGGCGGACTGGTGCGCCTGCGCGACCAGTTGACGCTCGAGTTCGGTCGAATTGCCTCGGTCGTCTATGTCCGCGATTTGTCGGCAGCGGAGCCGCGCGTCCTGCGCGGCAGCATCGCAGCCGGGCTCGCGCCGCAGGAGACCGTGCCGCTGCCCGATGAGGGGGTGGCGGCAAATATCAACCTCAACACCTTCGATCTGGACGCCTGGGGTGCGGCGTTGGCGGACGCGACCGGTGCACCGCTGTCCGATCCCAGATCAGGCAGCATGGCGCTGGGCTACCTGCCTAACAGCGTGGCGTTGCGCGCGCGCGAACTGAGTTTCGGGGGTCGCAAGTTCCACAACGTCGTGCTTGGCGGATCGCGCGAGGGATTGTTGTGGCGTGCCAATCTCGATGCCAGCGAACTCAGCGGCTACCTCGAATATCGCCAGGCCTCGGACAGCGGCGCCGGGCGGCTGTATGCCCGCCTTGGACGGCTGGTGGTCGCGAAAAGCGCTGTCAGCGAAGTGGAGGCCCTGCTCAGCGAGCAGCCGGCAAGCATACCGGCGCTCGATATCGTGGTCGAGGATTTTGAGCTCGGCAGCCGACGTTTGGGACGCCTGGAAGTGGACGCCATCAACCGCCGGGCCGGCGCGACGGCGCGTGACGGGGGCGCGCGCGAATGGCGTCTCAACAAGTTCAATATCATGACCCCGGAAGCGGTCCTGACGGCCAGCGGCAACTGGGCCGCGATCGGCGCACCCGGTGCGACGGCAGGCGGCACGGGCCCGGAGCGGCGACGCACCGTGCTGAGTTTCAAGCTCGATATTTCCGACAGTGGCGAATTGCTGTCGCGTTTTGGCATGCAGGACGTGATTCGAAAAGGGCGCGGCAAGATGGAGGGGCAGGTGGCATGGCTCGGTTCGCCCATCAGTCTTGACTACCCCTCGATGACCGGCGCTTTCACGGTCAATGTGGAGAGCGGGCAATTCCTCAAGGCCGACCCGGGCATTGCCAAGTTGTTCGGCGTGCTGAGTCTGCAGGCCTTGCCGCGGCGCCTGACGCTCGATTTTCGGGATGTTTTCAGCGAGGGGTTTTCATTCGATTTTGTGCGCGGTGACGTCGCCATCGAGCAGGGCATAGCCAAGACCAACAATCTGCAGATGAAGGGCGTCAACGCCGCCGTGCTGATGGAAGGGCGCGCCGACATTGCGAAGGAGACGCAGGATCTCAAGGTGGTCGTGGTGCCGGAGATCAATGCAGGTACCGCCTCCCTGATTGCCTCGGTGATCAATCCGGCTATCGGCGTCGGCACCTTCCTGGCGCAGCTTTTCCTGCGCCGACCCTTCATCGAGGCGGCGACGCAGGAGTTTCATATCGATGGCAGCTGGGCGGACCCGAAAATCACGCGGGTCGAGCGCAAACCGTCGAGCGCGGATGACAAGACCGATGCGCCGCCAGTCAATCCAAAGCCGTCGGCGCCCTGAACCTCACTGCAAAGCAGGCAAAGGCAGCGTGCGGTATCGAATCCTGTTTCCAGCCCTGACGCTCGCGCTGTCCGTGCTGCTGGGGGCCTGTGGCAGCAGTCAGCTGAGCGGCTCTGGCGGCGATTTCCCCGTACCGGCTGGGCGGCCGTCCGCCATCGATCCGCCAGGGCGCCCCACAGCGCCGCCGGCCTCGATTGTGCGCGCCAAGAGTCGCTGGACTGCGGTCGCCTGGGACCAATTGCCCGGACTGCAGCAGGATGCACTGCACGAGGCATGGAATGCCTGGCTGAAAAGCTGCGAGCGGCCAGGCCCGGTCTTCGGACCCCTGTGCCCGCAGGTGCGGCGCTTGAGCATTGGCGATGTTGCCGAGCAGCGTGCCTGGCTCATGCTGCGCCTGCAGCCCTACCAGGTGGAAACCCTGGACGGTGGCACCGAGGGCGTTTTGACGGCCTATTTTGAGCCGCAGCTGGACGCCTCACGTCTGGCCAGCGCCCAGTTCTCTGTACCTTTGTACCGGCCGCCCGCGGGCCTGGTGCGCGGCAAGCCCTGGTACACGCGCCAGGAGATCGACACGCTGGCGCCAGCCCAGGCAGCGCTCAAGGGGCGCGAGATTGCCTTTCTGGCGGATCCGGTCGATGCCCTGATGCTGCAGATTCAGGGCAGCGGCCGTGTGCGGATCAGGCAGCCCGACGGGACGCTGCTGCTGGTGCGCCTGGTCTACGCGGGTTCCAATGAGCAGCCGTTCAGGAGCGCGGCGCGCTGGCTGCTCGATCAGGGCGCCGTGCGCGATGCGTCCTGGCCGGCGATCAAGGCCTGGCTGCAGAGAAATCCGGCTCGCGTCAATGAACTGATGTGGAGCAATCCGCGGGTCGTGTTCTTTGGGGAGGAACCTCTGTCGGAGCAGGATGCCGCCTGGGGGCCCAAAGGCGCGCAGGGCGTGCCGCTGACGCCCGGGCGCTCGATCGCTGTCGATCCTGCCAGCATTCCTTACGGCACGCCGGTGTGGCTGGAATCGAACGGTCCGGCTCTGCGGATGCAGAAGCTGGTGCTGGCCCAGGACACCGGCAATGCCATCGAGGGCGGGGTGCGGGCCGACTATTTTGTCGGGTCGGGAGCGGCGGCGGCCGAACTGGCAGGCCGCCTGAAACAGCCGCTGCGGCTGTGGGTGCTTTGGCCAAAATCGATGGATTCCCCCCAATAACCCGACCCGCAGGCCGCCAGTGTGACGCCGCATACAATGCAGGGCTTTCGTTTCTTGCGTTTGGTGCGCAAGATGGTGGCGCAATGCCCTGTTATTCTTACCCTGGAGTGTTACGTGTTTATTTCTTCCGCTTTTGCGCAAGCCGCGCCCGCCGGCGGTGACATGCAGTCTTCGCTGATGAGCATGCTGCCGCTGGTTTTGATGTTTGTGGTGCTGTATTTTGTGATGATCCGGCCACAGATGAAGAAACAGAAAGAGCACAAGGCCATGATAGATTCCCTGGCCAAAGGCGACGAGGTTGCCACCGCGGGCGGCGTGCTGGGCAAGGTCGCGAAACTCGGTGACAGCTATCTGAGCCTGGAAGTGGCCAACGGCGTCGAGCTTCAGGTCCAGCGCAGTGCGGTGGTGCAGGTGCTGCCCAAGGGCAGCATCAAGTAATTCAAGAATTCAGAGCTGCATAAGGCAAGAAGCGCGATCATGAACCGTTATCCGGTCTGGAAGTACACGATCATTCTGATCGCGATGGTGGTGGGGTTCCTCTACACCCTGCCCAATTTTTTCGGTGAGGCGCCCGCGGTCCAGGTGTCTTCGGGCAAGGTCACGATCAAGGTCGATGCCGGCACCAAGGCGCGCGTCGAGGAGGTCCTGAAGGCGGCGGGCATCGTCGCCGACTTTGTGGCGCTGGACAACACCTCGGTGAAGGCGCGCTTTGGCAATACCGAAACGCAGCTCAAGGCCAAGGACGCGATTCAAAAGGCGTTGATTCCCGATCCTGCCAACCCTGGCTATGTGGTGGCGCTCAACCTGTTGTCGCGCTCGCCGACCTGGCTCACGTCATTGCATGCCTTTCCGATGTACCTCGGACTCGATTTGCGCGGTGGCGTGCATTTCATGCTGCAGGTCGACATGCAGGCGGCGCTGGCCAAGAAGGCGGAGTCCCTGGCCGGCGACATCCGCACCAGCCTGCGCGAAAAGAATGTGCGCCACAGCGGCATCAGCCGCAACGGCCAGACGATCGAAGTGAAGTTTCGCGATCTGCCGACGCTGGCCTCGGCCAAAGCACTCCTGCAGGACCAGTTTACCGACCTTCAATCGGTCGATGCGCCCGATGGCACGGAGTACAAGCTCACCGCGTCGATCAAGCCCGAGGCGGCGCGCCGGGTGCAGGACCAGTCGCTCAAGCAGAACATCACCACCTTGCACAACCGCATCAACGAACTCGGTGTTGCCGAACCGGTCATCCAGCAGCAGGGGCTGGACCGGATCGTGGTCCAGTTGCCCGGCGTGCAGGATACTGCGAAGGCCAAGGACATCCTGGGCCGCACGGCAACGCTGGAAGTGCGCATGGTTGACGAGAGCACGGAGGCGCGCGCCGCCGAGAGCGGGGCTGCGGCGGTGCCCTTCGGCTCCGAGCGCTACCTCGAACGCACAGGCCAGCCGGTCATGGTGAAGAAGCAGGTGATCCTGACCGGTGAAAACCTGACCGACGCGCAGCCCGGCTTTGACAGCCAGACGCAGGAGGCGGTCGTCAACCTGACGCTGGACGCAAAGGGTGCGCGCATCTTCAGGGACGTGACGCGTGAGAGCGTGGGCAAGCGCATGGCGATCCTGCTGTTCGAAAAGGGCAAGGGCGAAGTCGTCACGGCGCCCGTGATCCGCTCGGAGATCGGCGGCGGTCGGGTCCAGATTTCCGGCCGCATGACCAGCATGGAAGCGAACGACACGGCCCTGCTGTTGCGTGCGGGCTCGCTTGCGGCGCCGATGGAAATCATCGAGGAGACGACCATCGGTCCAAGCCTGGGCGCGGAAAACATTGCCAAGGGCTTCAACAGCGTGACCTACGGCTTTGCCGCGGTGGCGCTTTTCATGTGCCTGTATTACGTGCTGTTCGGCATGTTTTCCAGCATTTCGCTGGCGGTCAACCTGCTCTTGCTGGTGGCGGTGCTGTCGATGCTGCAAGCCACCCTGACGCTGCCGGGCATGGCGGCGATGGCGCTGGTGCTGGGCATGGCGATCGACTCCAACGTGCTGATCAACGAGCGGGTGCGCGAGGAATTGCGCATGGGCGCCTCGGCGCAGGCGGCCATCAATGCCGGCTACGAGCGGGCCTGGGCCACGATTCTGGACTCCAATGTCACCACCCTGATCGCCGGGCTGGCCCTGCTGGCCTTCGGCTCGGGGCCGGTGCGCGGCTTTGCGGTCGTGCATTGCCTGGGCATATTGACCAGCATGTTCTCCGGCGTCTTCTTTTCCAGAGGGCTGGTCAACCTGTGGTATGGCCGGCAGAACAAGCTCAAGAGCCTGTCCATCGGCACGGTTTGGCGGCCTGAAGCCGAGATGTCGGTGTCGCCGAAGTAGGGAGAACATTGCATGGAATTTTTCAAAATCAGGCGCGACATTCCGTTCATGCGGCACGCGCTGGTCTTCAATCTGGTCTCGCTCGTCACTTTTCTTGCGGCTGTTTTCTTCCTGTTCACGCGGGGCCTGCATTTGTCGGTCGAATTTACCGGCGGTACCCTGATGGAAGTGAGCTATGCGCAGGCGCCCGACCTCAATCGCGTGCGCCAGGCGGTGGCGTCGCTCGGTTTGCAGGACGTGCAGGTGCAGAATTTCGGCACTGCGCGCGATGTGCTGATCCGCCTGCCGGTGCAAAAGGGAGTCAGTTCGGCGCAGCAGAGCGAGCATGTCATGAGCGCCCTGAAATCGGCCGATGCAACGGCCGCCATGCGCCGGACCGAATTTGTCGGACCGCAGGTCGGCGATGAACTGGCCACCGACGGCCTCAAGGCGCTGGCCTCGGTGGTGATCGGCATCATGCTTTACCTGGCCATCCGGTTTGAGTGGAAATTCGCGGTGGCGGCGATCATCGCCAATCTGCACGACGTCATCATCATTTTGGGATTTTTCGCCTTCTTCCAGTGGGAGTTTTCACTCCCCGTTCTGGCTGCCGTGCTGGCGGTGCTGGGCTATTCTGTCAATGAATCAGTGGTTATTTTTGACCGGATTCGCGAGAATTTCAGGCGTTATCGCAAGATGAACACGGTGCAGATCATCGACAGCTCGATCACATCGACCATCAGCCGGACCATCATCACGCACGGTTGCACGCAGTTGATGGTGCTGTCGATGCTGCTGTTTGGCGGGGCCACGCTGCACTACTTTGCGCTGGCCTTGACGATCGGCATCCTGTTTGGCATCTACTCGTCGGTTTTTGTGGCGGCGGCAATTGCGATGTGGCTTGGCATCCAGCGCGACGACCTGATCAAGGGCGGCGTCAAGAGGGATGGCGACCCGAACGATCCGAACGCCGGGGCCACGGTCTGACTGGAGTTCCGGGCATGGCGATCGAACCCCCTACGACGCGCGGCAGCCTCCTGCCGCAGGAGACGCGAAAGCGTTTTGTGGCGGAGGCAGGGCAGGCCATGGTCGAACTCGGGACCGCGGTGCAGCAGCGGCTCACGGAACTGATGAGCGAGGCGGCGCCGTCGCGGGAAATCCAGAATCGGCGAGATGCCTGGACCGCTTACCAGCGCGAGCAGTCGGCATGGGTCGATGGCACCCTGAAAGACTGGGAGAGTGCATCGAGGCCGCCCGCTGCCAAGCCAAAAAATCCGCTTTCTGGCGCGTTTGAGCTGGTCACGACCGACGTGGCTGAAAACAAGATCCTGGCCTCGCGCCTGGCCATGGGCGTGCTGGAAACGGCCGGCTCCCAATTGAACGATCTGCAGTTTCGCCTCAGGCACCTGCAGGGCGCGCAGGAATTTGAGGGCGATGATATTCTTCGGCCCGAAGTGCTGCTGGGGCGGGTGATCGAGCGCTGGGTGAATGTCGGCTTGTCGCGCGACGCGTGGCTGCTGGTGAACGACGTGGCGCAGAATTTGTTGAGCGAACGTTTGAAGCAGGCCTATGCCAATTGCAATGCGTTCCTGATCAAGCAGGGCGTGCTGCCGACGATCGAGTTTGCCGATCGAATTTCCCGCGCTCCGTCAACCCCGGTCCGGCCTGAGCCGGCACCTGCCAAGGGACCGGAAACTCAGTCCGGTCATGAGTCCATCGGGCGTGCAGAGGCGCCAGGCGGGCGGCCCGCTGGACAGGCTCGGGCGCGGCAGGGGGCGTCCCTGGGTGAGCGTTCGGGGTGGGAGCGCGAAAATAGTCCGATCGGCAGGCCTGGCGAATCGTCTGTTCCGTCGCGCGTTGGCGCGGCGCGCGAGTACCACGCCGACGATGAGACCCGCATGATGACGGGCGCCACGCCGCTGGCGAGGTCGCGCAGCCGGGCGGTCGGTGTGATGGGGCAGCTCAAGGGCTTTCTGGCCAGTTCGGTCGGCATCAACATGGACAGCGCGGCGCCCCCCACGGCCTCGCCGGCTCTGGCCGCCGCCATGGCTGTGCGGCCCGCTTACGCGCCGACGACCTCAGCCGGCTCATCAGACGCTGCACACGCGGCGACGGTGATGGATGACTACAGCCCGGCCGGCGTGGCGCGGGTCTCGAATGACTTGCGCCGCCGCACGGCGGAGCTCAAAGGCAAGGCCGAGACCAAGGGTGAAAAGGCGGTGATCGAGATCGTGGCCCTGATGTTTCAGGCCATCTTGCAGGAGGACCGGATCCCGCCCGGGATTCGCGTCTGGTTTGCGCGCCTGCAGATGCCGGTGCTGCGGGTGGCACTGGCTGAACCGGATTTCTTCGGTACGATCGATCACCCGGCGCGCCAGTTGATCGATCGCATGGGCTCCTGTGTCATGGGCTTTGATGCCAGCGTCATCAATGGCAGTGCGCTTGAGAACGAGGTCAAGCGCGTGGTCCAGGTGGTCGAGCAGTATCCGGAGACCGGCAAGCGGGTGTACCAGCTGGTCTACGACGAATTTCAGAAATTTCTTGCTCAGTTTCTGACCGGCAGCGATGTGGCCCAAAGGGTGGTCAGCGTGGCACAACAGGTCGAGCAGAAGGAAACGCTGACGATCCAGTACACGATCGAAATGCGCAACATGCTCAAGGACATGCCGGTGCGCGACGAGATCCGCCAGTTTCTCTTCAAGGTCTGGGCCGAAGTGCTGGCGGTCGCGGCGGTGCGCAAAGGTCCGAAGCATGTCGACACGCTGGGGCTGAAGAAATTGACCACCGATCTGGTCTGGGCCGCCAGTGCCAAGCCAAACCGGGTTGACCGCGCGCGCGTGATTCGGGACCTGCCGGCGCTGCTGCAGAAGATGCGCACCGGCATGACGCTGCTTGGTATCGCGCAGGACGCGCAGGACGCGCATGTCAAGACCGTCAGCAATACCCTGGCCGACGCTTTTGTCTCCAAGACGCAGGCGATTCCGAGTGAGACGATTGCCGCCATGGCGGAACGGCTCGAGCGGCTCGAAGACTTTATTGGCGAGGAAGGCGCGGGCGACCTGGCGCTCGATGCCCAGAGCATTGAATTGATGCTTGGCATGGATGCGTCGAATATCGACGTGGTGACCGATGGCGGTTCCAGGCCGACCGCCGCGATGCTTTCATGGGCCAAACAGTTGCAGGTCGGCTCCTGGTTTACGCTCGATCACAACGGGCGCGTGGCGCAGGTGCAGTTCGTCTGGCGCAGCGAGCAAAAACATCTGAATCTGTTTGCTTCCAGCGACGGGCGCAGCTATCTGATCCAGGCCAGTCGTCTGGCATCCTACCTGCAGGCCGGCTTGCTGCTGCCTCAGGAGGAGGAAGCGTTGACCGTGCGCGCCACACGCGATGCCCTGACCAAGCTCAACGCCAATCCGGAACGATTGCTGGGTTGAAGGCGGTTGCGGACCTGATCAGCGCGCCTGGTCGGCCGGGGACAGTCGCTGGAACAGGCCGCCCGGCAGCCGTGCCAGCAGTCCGGAGAGTTCGAGCGTCATCAACTGGGCCTGCAAATTGGCCGTGTCCAGTCCGGAGCGCGCCTGCAGCGCATCAAGTCCGACCGGGTCGAAGCCGATCACATCGAGCAGGCTGCCAGGCGGGTCGAAAATGTTCCCTGAGTCGGCGCTTGTCGTGCCGCGGGAGGCCGACCGGGTGGCCGGCGGCGGCTTCAGTTCGATATTGAGTTCTTCGAGAACATCCTGCGCCGATTCCACCAGTTTGGCGCCCTGCTTGATCAGGGCGTGGCAACCACGCGCCTGCGTCGAGTGAATCGAGCCAGGAATGGCGAAGACCTCCTTGCCCTGATCCGCGGTCAGGCGCGCGGTGATCAGCGAGCCCGATTTCAGTGCCGCTTCCACCACCAGCGTGCCCTGCGCCAGCCCGGCAATCAGGCGATTGCGCTTCGGAAAATTGGCGGTAAGGGGGGGTGTGCCCAGCGGGTATTCGCTGATCAGCAGGCCATTTTGAGCGATCCGGTGGGCCAGGTCCCGGTGACTCTTCGGATAGACCCGGTCGAGCCCGGTGCCCACCACAGCGACCGTGGCGAGTCGATCGGAGCCGGCCTCAAGACTGTCGAGCGCGCCCTCATGCGCTGCACCGTCGATCCCCAAAGCGAGGCCCGAGACCACGGTCAGGCCGGCCTGACCGAGTGCTTTGGCGAACTGTCGCGCATTGGCCGAACCCTGCGGGGTCGGGTTGCGGCTCCCGACCACGGCAATGGCGTTGCGCAGGCCCTCGCTCACTTTGCCGGGCGCCAGCGTGCCGGCGCCCAGCAGGTACAGCATCAGGGGCGGATCGTCGATGCAGAGGAACGAGGCCGGATAGTCGGGTTCACCCAGGACGACGATGCGGCGCCGCGCCTGGCCCTGATCGCTTCGTTCGAGCCATTGCCAGGTCAGCTCCAGCAGGTCGGCCAACCCGGCCGGCTCAGCGCGCAGCGAGGCGACCTGAACTTCAGTGACCACCTGTCGCACCGCGGTGGCGGATTGCCTGAACACGGCCTGCGGCAGCCCGAAGGCGGACAGCAATTTGCGCGCTGTGGCGTTGCCAATGCCGGGCGTCAGCGTCAGGCGCAACCAGGCCTCGAGTTCGTGGCGCTCCATCGGCTTATTTTTCGATGCAAATATCAGCGCGGGTTGACCAGGCGGTCGCCAATCCTGACCGCGTCCGCGATTTCCAGAACCAGGGCGTAGGAGAGTCTCTCAAAAGTGCGAAACACCATCAACAGGCCGTTGCGTTCATCAGGCAGCTTCAACTCGGCCTGGGCTTCATCGGTCTTGTCTGTCAGGCGCGCGCCGTCTTTGAGAATCGCCAGCACATGCCCGTTCTCGACGCCGTCGTTGGTGCCGCGATTGATGACCACAACCTGATTCTGCGCCGCGTTGACGACCGCGTTGCCGTAGACCGAGACGATCCTGGCGTCCACTTTTCCTTGCGGTGCGTGCGGCACATAATTGAGAAACTGACGCTCGGGCTCGGGCAGCAACCGGTCGCCGGCGCGCATTTCTTCCTTGGCGGCGACGATGTCGATGGTGGCCGGAACAATGTCGGTGCGCACAGCGCCACTCGCGTCGGTCGAATGTCCGCTGGACTCGCCGCGCACCAGCAGGGCCTTGCCAAGGTAGCGCGCCTCATAGCCCAGCAGTTCACCGCTCAGGGGGTCGCGCAGCGGCGTTGCATCGCGAAAGACACGGTACAGCTTCTGTTTCTGGCTGGTGTCATCGAGCAGGACGTTCTCGCCCTTGCCGCGCGCGTAGGCGCGGTCGCCGCGGGTCAGCAAAACCCGGTCTTCGTACGCGGCCACGATGCGCGGCGCAGCCTGCAGTCCTTTTTCGTCGATGATGACAGGCTCTGCCAGAAACGGTTCGATCAAATGGTTCTTCAGAGCGGGCAGCGCGCCGCCGCTCAGCGTTTCATAACGCGTGCGCGGTGACAGGCGAACCGTTGTGATCGGCTCGGCAGCGCTCGCGTCACTGGCGGCGGGCGTCGTGCGCAGCGTCGCCCGGCCGCCCTTGCGCTCCAGGTACAGCTTCTGCCCCGGGTAGATCAGGTGCGGATTCTTGATCTCATCGAGGTTCATGCCCCACAACTCGGGCCAGCGCCAGGGACTCTTGAGGAACAGGCCGGAGATCGCCCACAGGGTGTCGCCGCGCTGGACGGTATGACTGTCGGGCGCATTCTCGGCCAGTGCACTCAGGGGCACGCCGCTGTGCCCGACCTGTTGCGCGATCGCCCTCTGATCCGGCGTCACGACAAGGCCCTGGGCCGACACGGCGGTGGCTGCAAGCAGGGCGCCCAGCAGCGCAAGCGCCAGCGCGCCGGATGCAGGCTTGAATTTCGCGATCGTGCTTTTTGTCATGGTCAGCTGCACTGAAGTGCCTTGTTAACGGTTCAGGAAGGAAAAAGAGGGTGTCCGGTCAGGCCGCAGAAAGCCCCCATGAGCCAGGCGCAATTCTGCTCCCATGCCCCTGATAGGGCAACGCTTTTAGGGGACAAGGGGCGGCAGGGCCCGTAAAAGTAGCGAAAATAGCGACATCCTGAAACTGATTGAAACATGGCTTTACTTCCCCTCCTTTTCTTTCCCGACCCCCGGCTGAACACGGTGGCCAAGCCGGTCACGGCGGTCGACCATCGGATCCGGACGCTGGTTGCCGACATGCTGCAGACCATGTACGAGGCCAAGGGTATCGGGCTGGCGGCAACGCAGGTCGATGTCCATGAACGCCTTATTGTCATCGATGTATCGGAACAGCGTGATCAGGCCGTCGTTCTGATCAACCCGCAACTGGTCTGGACCAGCCCAGAAACACACCGCAACGAGGAGGGCTGCCTGTCCGTGCCCGGCATCTACGACGGCGTCGAGCGCTTCGACGCGGTCACAGTCAGCGCCCTGGACGCCGACGGCAAGGCCTGCGTGATACAGGCCGACGGGCTGCTGGCGGTGTGCATTCAGCACGAGATGGACCACCTGATGGGCAAGGTCTTTGTCGAGTACCTGTCGCCCTTGAAGCGCAATCGCATCAAGAAAAAAATGCTCAAGGCGCAGCGTGAGGAAGCGCGGTGAGGTTGATTTTTGCCGGCACACCCGAGTTTGCCCTGGTCGCGCTGCAGCAGCTTCACGCGGCCGGCCACACGATCGCCCTGGTGTTGACGCAGCCCGACCGCCCGGCTGGGCGCGGCCTGAAGTTGCAGGCTTCGGGCGTCAAGCAGTTCGCGCTCGACAAGGGGCTGGCGCTGGCGCAGCCGCGCAGTCTGCGGCTCGATGGCAAGTACCCTGAGGATGCGCTGGCGGCCCGAGGGGCGATCGAGGCGGCGCAGGCCGATGCCATGGTGGTCGCCGCCTATGGCCTGATCCTGCCGCAGTGGGCCTTGGAGATGATGGGCGCGGCACACGAAGTGGCAAGCGTGGGAGCCCGTAAGTACGGTTGTTTCAATATTCACGCATCGCTGCTGCCGCGCTGGCGCGGTGCGGCGCCCATTCATCGGGCGATTGAAGCCGGCGACAGCGAGACCGGCGTGACGATCATGCAGATGGACGTCGGGCTCGATACCGGCGACATGCTGATGGCGCACCCGATGCCGATTGCGGCCACCGACACCACCGGCACGCTGCAGAACCGGCTGGCCATCCTGGGCGGCCGCCTGATCCTGATGACGCTCGAAAAGGCGCTGGCGGACGACCTGAGGCCGGTGCCGCAGACGCCGGACGGCGTGACCTATGCCAACAAGATTGAAAAGCACGAGTCACCGATCGACTGGGCGCAGCCCGCTCAGCGGATTGCGCAGAAAATCCGCGCCTTCAATCCGTTTCCCGGTGCCAGCACGACGCTCGGCGGCGAAGGTCTGAAGGTCTGGATGGCCACAGCGCTGCCCGGTGCGCCAGCGCTTGGCGCACAGCCGGGTGAAATTCTGCTGGTTGACGCACAAGGCCTTGTGGTCGCGGCGCAGAATTCGATGGTGATGCTTACCGAACTGCAGCGCCCCGGGGCCAGGCGCATGACCATGGCTGAGCTTTTACGCGGTTTCGCCCTGCAGCCCGGCATGATCTTTGGGAAGCACAAACCGTAGTG
This sequence comes from uncultured beta proteobacterium, assembly GCA_903839085.1. Lineage (GTDB taxonomy): Bacteria > Pseudomonadota > Gammaproteobacteria > Burkholderiales > Burkholderiaceae_C > Rhodoferax. The sequence continues at coordinate 19,229 of CAIMBE010000035.1, forward strand.
TTCTTTCTGCGCAGCAACTACCGGCACCCGGAATTTCGCCAGGGCGTGCTTGATTCACTGGCGGTGGCGCCCGGCATCGCGGCCTGGGGCCTGATGACGGGCGTGACGATGATGAAGTCGGGCATGAGCACGTTTGAAGCGCTGCTCATGAGCGTCACCGTTTTTGCCGGCAGTTCGCAGCTGGCCGCCATTCCGCTGATGTCTGCGGGGGCACCGATGTGGGTGGTGCTGGCCACCGGCTTCTGCGTCAATCTTCGCTTTGTCGTCTTCAGCGCGCACCTGCGGCCCTATGTCATGCACCTGCCCTTGTGGCAGCGACTGGTCTGCGGCTACCTGACGGCCGATCTGAGCTATGTTCTTTTTACCAGGCGCTATCCGCAGCATGGCGGCGACAGCGGGATGCTGCGCGCGCAGCAGGCGTATCTGGCGGGCAATTGCGGTGTCAGCTGGCTTGCCTGGGTCGCCTGCAGCGTGCTGGGCGTGGTGCTGGCCAATTTCATTCCGCCAGATTGGGGTTTGGGCTTTGCCGGCATCCTGGCGCTGCTGGGCATCCTGTGCTCGCTGGCCTCAAGCCGGCTGCGGCTGGTCTCGGCTGGCGTGGCCGGGGCCGCCGCCGTGGCGGCCTTTGCCTTGCCCTTCAAGCTCAACATTCTGGTCGGCATCGCGGCCGCGGTGGCCTTGTGCCTGACACTGGAAAAGGCATGATCGGCGTGACCGATCCCTGGACCCTTGCCACCATCATCGGCCTGACCGTCGTGACGGTGTTGACGCGCTCGTTCTTCTTTATCTCGAGCAGGCCCTGGAGTCTGCCGGGATGGGCCGAGCGCGGCCTGCAGTACGCGCCGATCGCGGCGCTGGCGGCGGTCATCGTGCCCGAGATGGTGATGTCCCAGGGGCATCTGATCAGCACCTGGCAGGACGCACGGCTCTTCGCCGTGGCTGCCGGCGCGTTCTGGTTCTTTTGGCGCAAGGGTGCGGGGCAGGCGGTGCTGGGAACCATCGTTGTTGGCATGATGGTCTATTTGCCGCTGCATCTGGGCCTGGGCTGGTAAGGACGGGCCGCGGCCCGCTTCTACAATCGGGCCAGTTTCTTCATACGGACAGGGTTTTCATGAATGTCATCCGCTTCTCCGAACTGTGTGCCCAGGGCCTGGTCACCGGCAAACGTGTATTCATCCGGGCCGACCTCAATGTGCCGCAGGACGATGCCGGCGCCATTACCGAAGACACCCGCATTCGCGCCTCTCTGCCCTGCATCAGGATGGCACTGGAGGCCGGTGCCGCGGTGATGGTGACATCCCATCTGGGCCGCCCGACCGAGGGCGAGTTCAAACCAGAGGACTCGCTGGCACCAGTGGCCAGCCGCATGGCCGAGTTGCTCGGGCGCGAGGTGCCGCTGCTTGCCAATTGGGTCGATGGCGTGCCCTTGCAGCCGGGTCAGCTGGTGCTGCTGGAGAACTGCCGCGTCAACAAGGGCGAGAAAAAAAACAACGAGGCACTGGCAAGAAAGATGGCCGCCCTGTGCGACATCTTTGTGCATGATGCCTTTGGTACGGCGCACCGCGCCGAGGCTTCCACCTACGGCATCGCGCAGTTTGCCAAAGTGGCGTGCGCGGGCCCCTTGCTGGCGGCCGAAATGGATGCCATCACGCTGGCGCTGGCGAACCCGAAGCGCCCGCTGCTTGCCATCGTGGCGGGCTCCAAGGTTTCGACCAAGCTGACCATCCTCAAGAGCCTGGCCGGCAAGGTCGACCAGCTGATCGTGGGTGGCGGCATCGCCAACACCTTCATGCTGGCCGCGGGGCTGCGCATCGGCAAGAGTCTGGCGGAGCCCGATCTGCTGGGCGAAGCGCGGGCCGTCATCGAGGCCATGCGGGCGCGCGGCGCGGCGGTGCCGATCCCGATCGATGTGGTGACGGCCAAGACTTTCGCCGCGGATGCGGTGGCGACGGTCAAGGCGGCGGCCGAGGTGGCTGACGATGACCTGATTCTGGACATCGGCCCGCAGACGGCGACAGTGCTGGCGGCGCAACTCGAGCGCGCCGGCACGATTGTCTGGAACGGTCCGGTCGGCGTTTTCGAGTTTGCGGCGTTCGAGAACGGCACGCGGGTCATTGCCAGTGCGATTGCCCGCTCCAGCGCGTTTTCGATTGCCGGCGGCGGTGATACGCTGGCGGCCATTGCCAAGTACGGCATCGAAAAGAAGATCAGCTACATCTCGACCGGCGGCGGTGCGTTTCTCGAAGTGCTGGAGGGCAAGACGCTGCCCGCGTTCGAGATCCTGACGCGCCGCGCCGCCGGCTAGGGCGCGGCAGCTTTCACACCCACAAGGAGTCAACCCAATGTCCCGTCGCGCTACCAAAATTGTGGCCACGCTCGGCCCGTCCTGCAGCGAGCCCGCGCTGCTGGAGCAGATGATTCGCGCCGGTGTCAATGTCGTGCGGCTCAATTTCAGCCATGGCCAGGCCCAGGATCACATCGACCGCGCCGGTCTCGTGCGCGAGGTGTCCGCGCGTGTCGGCCGCGAGGTCGCCATCATCGCCGACCTGCAGGGCCCCAAGATCCGGGTCGGCAAGTTTGCCGATGGCCAGATCCTGCTGCAGCCCGGGCAAAAATTCGTCATGGACGCCGCGCGCACCGAACTCGGCGACATCGGCGCCGTCGGGCTGGACTACAAGGCCCTGCCGCGCGAGGTCGCTGCTGGCGATGTGCTGCTGCTCAATGACGGGCTGATCGTGATCACGGTCGACGCCGTCCGGGGCGAGGCGATTCACACCACCGTCAAGCTGGGCGGCGTGCTGTCGAACAACAAGGGCATCAACAAGCAGGGTGGCGGTCTGGCGGCGGCGGCCCTGACGGCAAAGGACATGGAGGACATCCGCACGGCAATGCGTTTTCAGGCGGACTATGTGGCGGTGAGTTTTCCGAAGAATGCAACCGATATGGAGATGGCGCGCCAGTTGTGCAATGTCGCGGCCGGCGAGTCCGGGCACAAGCCCGGCCTGATTGCCAAGATCGAGCGCGCCGAGGCGATTCCCAGGCTCGAAGAGATCCTGTTCGCCAGCGATGGCATCATGGTGGCGCGCGGCGATCTGGCGGTCGAGGTCGGCAATGCGGCGGTGCCGGCCCTGCAAAAGCGCATGATCAAGATGGCGCGCGAGCACGACAAGGTGGTCATTACGGCGACGCAGATGATGGAGTCGATGATCAGCAATCCGGTGCCGACCCGCGCCGAGGTCAGCGACGTCGCCAATGCCGTGCTCGACGGCACCGACGCCGTCATGCTCTCGGGCGAGACGGCGGCAGGGAAATATCCGCTCGAGACAGTGATCGAGATGGCCAAGATCTGCCATGCCGCGGAAGCCAATGAAGACTTCCGGCTGGAAGCGGACTTCACCGGCAAGACCTTCAGCCGCATCGATCAGTCGATTGCCATGGGCGCCCTGTTCACCGCTCACCACCTCGGCGCCAAAGCGATCGTCGCTATGACCGACAGCGGCTCGACGGCCTTGTGGATGAGCCGGCACCTGATTCAGCTGCCGATCTATGCGCTTACCTCCAAGGTGGCGACCCAGCGCCGAATGGCCCTGTACCGTAACGTGCGGCCGCTCTTTATGGACACCAGCGCCGACCGCGATACGGCGCTGGCGCAAGTGGAAAACAATCTGAAAGGGCGCGGCCTGGTGCAGCAAGGCGATGTCTATGCGATCACCTGCGGCGAGCCCATGGGCGCGCCGGGCGGCACCAACATGCTGAAGATCTGTCGAGTCAGCTAGCTTGCCCTGCGCTCATCATTGCGAGCCCCTGCCTATCATCATCGCGAGCCCCTGCCTATCATCATCGCGAGCCCTTATCCCCCGTCATCGCGAGTCCTTATCCCCCGTCATCGCGAGTCCTTATCTCTTGTCATCGCGAGTCCTTATCCCTCGTCATTGCGAGCCCGCAGGGCGTGGCAATCCAGTGGCGACATGGACTGCCACGTCGCTATGCTCCTCGCAGTGACGAATTGACGTGACGAGTGCAGGCTGGCCTCGCCCGCCCCTGAAGCTAAAATTCCGGCCAACGGCAAATAGTTCTCACACGGTTTCCAACTTCTAGAGGGATTCAAAAATGGCACTTGTTTCAATGCGCGAACTGCTGGATCATGCGGCGGCCAATGGCTACGGCATTCCGGCCTTCAATGTCAACAACCTGGAGCAGGTGCAGGCGGTGATGGCCGCTGCCGAGGCGGTGGGCGCGCCGGTCATTCTGCAGGCCAGCGCCGGCGCCCGCAAATACGCCGGCGAGGCCTTCATCAAGCACCTGATTTCGGCCGCCGTCGAGGCCTATCCGCACATCCCGCTGGTGATGCACCAGGACCACGGCCAAAGCCCCGACGTCTGCCAGGGCGCCATCAACCTGGGCTTCAGCTCGGTCATGATGGACGGCTCCCTGATGGCGGACGGAAAAACCATCGCCAGCTACGAGTACAACATCGACGTCACGCGCAAGGTGGTGGACATGGCGCACGCCACCGGTGTCACGGTGGAAGGCGAACTCGGCTGCCTCGGGTCTCTGGAGACCATGAAGGGCGACAAGGAGGACGGCCACGGCACGGACTCGACGATGACGCGCGAGCAGATGCTGACCGACCCGGAGCAGGCGGCCGACTTTGTCAAGCGCACCCAGCTCGACGCGCTGGCGATTGCGATCGGCACCAGTCACGGCGCCTACAAGTTCACGCGCAAGCCCACCGGGGACATCCTGGCGATCGACCGTGTCAAGGCGATCAACCAGCGCATACCCAACACCCATCTGGTGATGCACGGCTCGAGCAGCGTGCCGCAGGACTTGCTGGCCATCATTCGGGAATTCGGCGGCAACATGAAGGAGACCTACGGCGTGCCGGTCGAGGAGATCCAGAAGGCGATCCAGTTTGGTGTGCGCAAGATCAACATCGACACCGACATCCGCCTTGCCATGACCGCCGCGGTGCGCAAGTACATGGCGCAGAACCCCGAGAAATTTGACATGCGCGACTGGCTCAAGCCGGCGCGCGAGGCGGCCATGCAGATCTGCAAGCAGCGCTACCTGCAGTTTGGTTGCGAGGGCCAGGCCGGCAAGATCAAGGGCCACAGCCTGTTTGTCGTGGCGGGCCAGTACGCGCGGGGTGAGCTGGCGCAGGTCGTTCATTGAAATGGTCGCCGCCCTGCACACCTCGAGCCTGAGTTCGCTGGCGCTGCTGGCCAGGGGCAAGGTGCGCGACAACTACGCGGTTGGCGAGGACCGGATCCTGATGGTCGCCAGCGATCGCCTGAGCGCCTTTGATGTGATCATGGGCGAGCCGATTCCGGGCAAGGGCGCGCTGCTGACGCGCATGGCGCTGTTCTGGTTCGACCAGCTCGGGCCCAAGGGCCTCAACATCTGCCCGATTCACCTCACCGGCGAGGCGCCCGAGAGCGTGGTGAGCACCGAGGAAGTGCCGCAGGTGGCGGGCCGTTCCATGCTGGTCCAGCGCCTAAAACCCTTGCCGGTGGAGGCGGTGGTGCGCGGCTACCTGGCCGGCAGCGGCTGGAAGGAATACCAGCAGAACCAGGCGGTCTGCGGCGTCAAGCTGCCGGCCGGTCTGAAGAATGCGTCGAAACTGCCGGAGCCGATCTATACGCCGGCGGGCAAGGCGGCGGCCGGTCATCACGACGAGAACATCAGTTTCGAGCAGACCGTGGACGTGATCGGCCTCGACCTGGCGACCCGCATGCGCGACATCAGCCTGGCACTGTACAAAGCGGCCAGCGACATCGCAGCCAGAAAAGGCATCATCATTGCCGATACCAAGTTCGAGTTCGGTCTGGATGCCGAGGGCACCCTGACCCTGATGGACGAGGTGCTGACGCCCGATTCCTCGCGTTTTTGGCCCGCCGAGAGCTACCAGGAAGGCATCAATCCACCGAGCTACGACAAGCAGTTTGTGCGCGACTGGCTCGAGCAGGTCCAGGTCGACGGCAAGCCCTGGAGCAAAACCCCGCCGGCGCCGCGCCTGCCCAGCGACGTGGTTGCCAAAACGGCGGCCAAATACCAGGAAGCGCTGACGCGGCTGCTGGGCTAGCTCAGCACCACGCTGCTCAGGCGTCGCCGGTAAGTCGCAACCGTCGGGTCGACCGGCGGGATCTGCCCATCGGCCACTTTGACCGGCGGCGGCTCGATGATGTCCAGGATGGCGATGTAGGTCTTGCGCGCCAACTCGTCGGACCAGCCCTTGTCGCGCATCAGGATTTCAAGCAGTTCATCCATGGCGCCGGTCCAGTCCTGCGCCGCCATCAGGATCTGCGCCCTGGCAAAGCGGGCCTCGAAATCACGCTTGTTGGCAGTGATCCGGGCATCAAACTGCCTGCCGGAAACTTCGGCGTCAGGCTGCGCATCGCCAAAATCGATGGCAGTCATCCAGCGTTGCAGCGAATCGAAACGTCGCACCAGGCCGGTCCTGGCGATGACCGGCGCGAAGGCGACCTTGGCATCGTCGGTCTGCCCGCGCTGTAGCAGCAACTTGACATAGGCAAAGCGGGCGTCGTCGTCATCCGGGTTCTTCAGCACGGCCTGCTGCAGGGCCTCGTGAATGGCTTGCGGGTCATCGGCGTCGGGCGCGTCGCCGACCTCGACCTTGGTCACCTCGGCTTCGAGCACGTCGCCCTGCGGCAAATGCTTGTCAAGAAACTCCTTGATCTGCCCTTCGGGCAGCGCGCCCATGAAACCGTCAACCGGCTTGCCCTGGGACATCAGGATGCAGGTCGGAATGCTGCGAATGCCAAAGGCCTGGCTCAGTTCCTGTTCCTGATCGGAATCGATCTTCACCAGCTTGAAGCGTCCGCCGTAGCTGGTTTCGAGCTTCTCCAGCAAGGGACCGATCACTTTGCAGGGCCCGCACCAGGGCGCCCAGAAATCGATCAGGACCGGGATTTCCATGGAGGCGGAAATCACCTCGACGTCAAAATTCTCAACCGTAACATTCATCATTTCTGCTTGGCTCGGGGTCGGTAAGTAATAATTCAATACTATGAAGCATATTCAAATCGGCGTCGTCATGGGTTCCAGTTCTGATTGGGACACCATGCAGCACGCAGTCCATATTCTCCAACAGTTTGGCATTGTCCACGAAGCGCGCGTCGTTTCGGCGCACCGCATGCCAGACGAGATGTTTGCCTACGCGCAAGAGGCGCTCGGCCGCGGCCTCAAGGCCATCATCGCCGGCGCCGGCGGCGCAGCGCACCTGCCTGGCATGCTGGCTGCCAAGACCGTGCTGCCGGTGCTCGGCGTGCCGGTGCCGAGCAAGCATCTTTCTGGCGTTGATTCGCTGCACAGCATTGTGCAGATGCCACGGGGCATTCCGGTGGCCACCTTTGCCATCGGTGCCGCCGGCGCCGCCAACGCCGCGTTGTTTGCGGTGGCCATGCTGGCCAACGAGGACCCGGCGCTGCGCGCCAGGCTGGGCGCCTTTCGCGCCGAGCAAACGGAGATGTCGCGCGGCATGACGCTGCCGCCGGTGCTATGAGCGGTCAGGACGCCGCCGCGCCGGACCGCCCCAAGCAAGGCGCGGCCCCCTCGGGGGGCAACGCAGTACGCGCAGTGACAAGTGTGGGGGCCTATCTGCTGCCGGGGGCGATGGTCAACGGCCAGCAGGCGACGCTGGGCGTGATGGGCGGCGGGCAACTGGGCCGCATGTTTGTGCAGGCGGCGCAGGCGATGGGTTATTTCACTGTGGTGCTGGACCCCGACGCGATCAGCCCGGCCGGGCTGATCAGCCACTATCACATCAGGACCGATTACCTCGACGAACAGGGCTTGGCGCAACTGATGCAGCGCTGCACCGCGATCACCACCGAGTTTGAGAACGTGCCCGCCGCTGCGCTCATGACGCTGGCGGCCGCCCGGCGGGTGGCGCCGAGTGCGCAGGCGGTCGCCATTGCGCAGGACCGCGCCCGCGAGAAGGCCCATTTTGTGAGCTGTGGCGTTGCCTGCGCACCCTATGCGGAGATCGGTTCAGCGGCACAACTCGCCGCCGTGGCCGACGCTCTGCTGCCCGGCATTCTGAAAACGGCTCGGCTCGGCTATGACGGCAAGGGCCAGATCCGGGTTGACAGCCGGGCCGAGCTCGCCAGCGCCTGGGACGAGTTGCACCAGGTACCCTGCGTATTGGAACAAGGGCTGGCGCTCAAGGCCGAGTGCTCGGTCATCGTGGCGCGCGGCGGCGATGGGGTCATGGTCAACTTGCCGCTGCAGCTCAATCTGCACCGCGAGGGGATTCTGGCCGTTACCTCGGTCCATGAAGGCAATTTGTCGCCCAGCCTGACCGAACAGGCGGTGGCGGCAGCCCGAAAGCTGGCGCAGGAGATGGCGTACGTCGGCGTGTTGTGCGTCGAATTTTTTGTGCTGCTGGATGACAGCCTGATCGTCAACGAGATCGCACCGCGTCCGCACAACAGCGGTCACTATTCGCTCGACGCCTGTGATCTGTCGCAGTTCGATCTGCAGGTTCGCACACTGGCCGGATTGCCGCTGCTGCAGCCGCGCCAGCACAGCCCGGCCATCATGCTCAACCTGCTCGGTGACCTGTGGAACAGTCAGGCGAAATTGGAGTCTGACCCCAATTATTCTCCACCGTGGGAGCGGGTGCTGGCGCTGCCGGGCGTGCACCTGCACCTGTATGGCAAGCTCAAGCCCGGCAAGGGGCGCAAGATGGGCCATCTGACCGTCACCGGCGCCAGCATTGCCGAAGTACGCGCGACCGCGCTGGCGGCGGCCGCGCTCCTGGGCATCGAAGCCTTCTAGGTGCGGCCCCTGCCATGATTCTGGACGGGCGGACCGATGAGGCCATCGCGGCGGGCGCGCAGTGCATCAGGTCGGGCGGCTTGCTGGGTCTGCCGACCGAGACCGTCTATGGCTTGGCGGCGGACGCCGACAACGATGCGGCGGTTGGCAGGATCTTTGCGGCCAAGGGCCGGCCGGCCGACCACCCGCTGATCGTGCATGTGGCCGATGCCGACAGCGCAAGCCATTTTGCGGCCAGCGTGCCCGACTTTGCGCGCCGTCTGATGCAGGCCTTCTGGCCCGGGCCGCTGACCCTGATCTTGCCGCGCCGCGAGGGCGTGGCGGCGGCTGCGGTGGGCGGCCAGAATTCGATCGGCCTGCGCTGCCCCTCGCACCCGGTGGCGCAGGCACTGCTCAAGGCCTGTTCAAGGCCTGCTTACGATCCGGCGCAGCCGCCGGTCTGGGGCATCGCCGCTCCAAGCGCCAACCAGTTCGGTCGCGTCAGTCCGACCACGGCAGACCATGTAAAGAGTGAATTTAACGAGGAATTGCTGATCCTGGACGGCGGTGCCTGCACGGTCGGTATCGAGTCCACCATCATCGACTGCACGCGCGGCGCACCCGTGCTGCTGCGACCTGGCGCCGTCTCGCGCGAGCAGGTGCAGACGGTCTGCGGTATGAGGGTGTTGTCGATCGAGGACGCGGTCGGCGCGCGCGGTGCCCAGCCGCGCGCCTCCGGCACGCTGGCCTCGCACTACGCGCCGCACGCCAAGGTGCGCCTGATGGATGCCACCCAGATGCAGGCGGCGCTCGACCTGATGGGCGACCAGGCGCTTGGCCCCGGCCTTGCGGGCCCGACCATTGCAACCTATGCGCGCACCGCCCTGAAGAGCTGCTCGTCCCTGGTACTGAATCGGCGCATGCCCGATGATGCGGTTGCCACCGCCCAGCAACTGTTTGCGGTGCTGCGCGAGTTTGACAGCAAGGGCGTCAGACTGATCTGGATTGAAACGCCACCCGCCGCCCCGGCCTGGGACGGGGTGCGAGACCGTCTGCAAAGGGCTTCCAGCGATGACGCAGGCTAGGCTGGGGCGGCGTTATTTTTTTGGCGGGAGCATGGCGGCCATATAGTCCGCCACAGCCTCCAGGTCGACGGAACTGTACGGCTTGATAACCTTGACCATGACCGGATTGGCGTTGCGCCGGTCACCGTCCCGGATCAACTGCACTTCACGCAGCAGATAGCGGTAATGTTGCGCCGCCACCATTGGGTAAAAGTTCTGCGCATGACCCTCGCCCCTGGCGCCGTGGCAGTCGGCGCAGTCCCGATCGTAAAGCTGCTTGCCCCTGCTCGCAGCGGTGCCGGGGCCTTTGCCGTTCTCCGCCGAGATCGGAAGGTTCTGCAGGTAGACGGAAATGTCGGCAATCTCGAACGGGGTCAGGACGTGATCGTCGATAAACGGCTCCATCTTGGGAATGGTGCGCCAGCCGCTTCGGATGTCGGTAATCTGCTTCATCAGCACCAGGCTATGCTGGCCCGACAGACGCGGGTAGGCACCGCTGACGCGACCCGATCCGTCTTTTCTGTGGCAACCCTGACAGGGCTCAAACGCGGCCTCGCCCCGCATCGGGTCGCCTTTGGTTTGCAGCACCGCCTTGAGTTCACCCTTGATCTCGTTCCATGCGGGGGTTTGAGCCGACGCCGTGGCATGCCACAGGGCCATCAGCATCAGGATTTTAAGTAATATGTGCACGTTGATTTCTCCTGTCTTCGGGCGAGCTACTTGCTTTCGAGGCTGTCCAGGTACGCGGCGACGGCGTTGATTTCTTCTTCGCTCATGCGTTTGGCCACAACCCGCATGAAACGGCTGACGTCGTTGCTGCGTTCGCCGGCGGCAAAATTTTTCAACTGCTGAACCACGTAGGGTGCATGCTGCCCGCCGATTCGCGGATAGACCAGATGGCCGCTACCCTGAGCCTGATGGCAACCGACGCAGGCCGGCACGCCGGTCTCTTCGTTGCCGTCGAAATACACCAGCTTGCCAAAACTGGTCGCCTTCTTGTCGGCGCTGCTTGCAGGCCTGATTTTCTGCTGGCTGTAAAGGGCGGCCAGCGGTGCGAAGTCTTCTGCCTTCAGCGTGGCCACAACAGGCGCCATGATGTCGCTCTTCCTTCGGCCGGTCTGAAAGTCGCGCAACTGCTTGATGATGTAGCTGTCCTGCAGGCCGGCGATTTTCGGGAACATCGGTATCGCGCTGTTGCCATCGTCAGCATGGCAGGCGACACAGACCGTGGCCGCGATGGTCTTGGCATCCTGGGCGCTGCACAGGCTCGTCGCTCCGAGTCCGAGAGCCAGGATGGCGGCCAGGGCGCGGACGCGGCGGCCAGAGTTCGACCGGTTGCCCTTGTCTTGATGAATCATTTTTCGCTCCTGCGGCAGATGTTGGGCGGTTACAGTTTGTAGTGGATCAAGATGCCAACGACGTTGGTGCGGTAGTTCTGCGGGCCGGCGTCCAGCAGCAGCGTGCCGGAGTCGTAATTCGCCACCGCGCCGCTGATCACGCCGTCGTAATGCCAGTCCTTGACCTGTCCGATCTCGAGGCGGTCGAACAGGCGCAGCGACAA
>CAIMBE010000036.1 GCA_903839085.1 uncultured beta proteobacterium
CCTGAACACACCAACATACCCCGAAACTCCGATGAAGCAAATCCTCTCCGTCCCCGACCAAATGGGCCCGCTCCTGCAGTCGGCCCGAAAATCGGCGCGCTTGTCGCAGACTGCGTTGGCCCAGCGGCTGGGCATCAGTCAGAGCCGGATGTCGGCCATGGAGCTAGCCCCCGCGTCGATCAACCTGCAGCAATTACTGGCTGTGTGCGCTGCCCTGGGGCTTGAGCTGACAGTACAGACCAAGGCAACTGCCACGCTCACCGGCGCACCCAAGGTGGAGTGGTAGCGCATGGGCCGCAAATCTCATTCCCGCGCGCTGTCGGTCTGGACCAATGGTGAGCGCGTTGGCAGCTGGGTTATGCCGACCCGTGGCGACACCGAGTTCATCTACGACCCCGACTGGATGCGCTCGCCAAACGGTCGCCCGCTGTCACTGTCGCTGCCCTACACCGGCGCCCAGGCGCTCAAGGGCGACAGGGTCCGCAACTTCTTCGACAACCTGTTGCCCGACAGTGAACCCATTCGCCGGCGCCTTGCAACACGGTTCAGAACAGGGACCACTGAAGCCTTCGACTTGCTGCAGGCCTTGGGCAGGGACTGTGTAGGTGCCGTTCAGTTGCTGGGCGTTGACGAGGCGCCAACGAACATCAAAAGCATCGAGGGCACGCCACTGACTGAAGAAGCCATCGAGCAGCTTCTCATCCGGACAACGAATGCCGGCCCATTGGCCCAGCCCAATGACGATGACAACTTGCGCATTTCGCTGGCGGGGGCCCAGGAGAAGACAGCACTGCTTTGGCACAACGGTACCTGGCTGCTTCCCCATGGCTCAACGCCAACCACCCATATCCTGAAGCTGCCGATGGGACTGGTGGCCCAGCGCCAGGCAGACTTCAGCACTTCGGTCGAGAACGAGTGGCTCTGCATGAACTTGTTGGCCGAGTTCGACGTGCCGGTGGCCACCACCGCGCTGCTCAGCTTCGGCAGCCAGAAAACACTCGGCGTCGAGCGCTTCGACCGCCAGCCGCATTCTTCAGGCACCTGGCTGATGCGCTTGCCGCAAGAGGATTTCTGCCAGGTCAAGGGTGTGCCATCGCACTTGAAGTATGAGAGCGATGGCGGGCCTGGTCTGGCCGACTTGGCTGCCGTGCTCAGCGGCTCTGTGCATGCGCAGCAGGACCTGTCAACGCTGCTCAAAACCCAGATTTTGTTCTGGTTGCTGGCAGCGCCAGATGGTCATGCCAAAAACTTCAGCATCCGCGTCTTGCCGCAAGGCCGTTACACGCTCACCCCGCTGTACGACGTCATGTCCATCTGGCCGGTAGAGGGTAAAGCTGCCAATCAGTTCTCCCGTCTTGAGGCCAGGTTGGCCATGGCCTTGCTGGGCAAGAACAAGCACTACCACTGGAAGGACATTCAGCGTCGGCATTTCAACAGCACGGCTGCCAGGTGTTTCCAACGCACCGACGCAGAAGAACTGATTGAACAGGTGCTGACGCGCACGCCGACCGCCATCGACAAAGTTGCCAGCAAGCTGCCCAAAGGCTTTCCTGAAGAAGTTGCCGAGTCCATCTTCAACGGCTTGCGTCAGGCCGCTGACAAACTCGAGCGCATGCCAAAGAACTAGCTCCTGAACGGGAAGTTTCTTGCGTCGTATCAACCCACGTCACCGCTTAACAGCCAGTCGGGTGCCAGGTGAAGCTGTATCGCGGGCGCAAGTGTATCGCCCTTGGGCGGGTTGATTGCGATGATCTGCAGCAAGGCGCTGTAATTCTTGCAGGACCGCGGTCTCTAGCGCGTGACCCACATTGGCCTTGCCTGAACCGGCAAACAATGCCATCAGCCCGGTGTCCACGGGGTAAACCTTGCGCGGGTTGACTTGCCTGCGGCGCTCGGAGTCCGTAGCAAGGTCAAGGACATCGCGCAGGAGCACGACATCGACGTAGGTCCGCAAAAGCTCAAAACGGTTGCGGCATAGGTGTTCTTACTAGGTGACTCCAAAATTTACAGGTCTATGTTCCGAATATATTTGTATCTAGTTCCTAAAATTACAGATATAGTCCGACTGAAATCACACCAGCCATGAACAATCCCCCAATGACAGCCGCCGAATTGCACTATCCGCGTCACCTCGACCCGATGGTGCGCACCTCGCTTCAGGACACACCGGCGGTGCTGATCAACGGTCCGCGCCAATGTGGCAAGACCACGCTTGTTCGTCAGTATGCGGGAAGCATGGCCTACTTCAGTCTTGACGACCCCGCGCTTCTGGAGGCCGTGCGTGTTGATCCGGTTGGCTTCATCCGGCGGCAAGATCGCGCGATCATCGATGAGGTGCAACGCGCGCCGCAGTTGCTGATGGCACTGAAGCTGGCCATAGACCAGGATCGCCGCCCGGGCCGCTTTTTGCTTACCGGCTCGGCCAATCTCATGGCCTTGCCGCAAGTCGCCGAGAGCCTGGCTGGTCGCATGGAGATTCATACGCTGTTGCCACTGTCCCAGAGCGAACTGGCACGCCGCCCCAATGATTTCTTGCGTCGGGCGCTGTCGCAGGACTGGCAAAGCCCGAGTTCTGATCAGGCGGCGGGCCCTGACCTTGTCGAACAAGTGTTGGCCGGCGGATTTCCAGAGATGCGTCAGCGCACGGGAACATCACGCCGTCAAGCGTGGGCGCGCGCCTATATGTCCACATTGGTTGAACGCGACATCCGCGACATTGCGCAGATTGAGCACGCCAGCCAAGTACCCAGGCTGCTGGCGATCCTGGCAGAGTTGAGCGGCCAGTTGCTCAACCTCAGTCAGATCGGTGGTCAAATCGGGATGGATGGCAAGACCGTCGACAAATACATCGGCATTCTGGAAAAACTCTTCCTCTTGCGGCGGCTTCCTGCCTTCAGTCGAAATGAACTGAGCCGCTTGCTCAAGTCCCCCAAAGTTCACTTTCTTGACGCTGGCCTGCAATCTGCTCTGACGCGGCTGACGCCCGATCGTGTTTTCATCGACCGTCAGCGCTTTGGCGCCACGCTCGAGACCTGGGTCTACAGCGAACTGCTCAAGACGCTAGCGGTCACGCCCGAGTCCTGGTTTCTGTCCCACTATCGGGACAACTTGCAGGTTGAAGTCGATTTTGTGCTGGAGTCAGCATTGCGCGAGATCGTCGGAATCGAAGTCAAAGCGGCGGCCAGCGTGACGGCAAGTGATTTCAAGGGCTTGCGGCAACTGCGCCAGCAAACCGGAAGCACCTTCCTTTCAGGTATCGTGCTCTACAACGGAGGCCATGCCCTGTCCTTCGGCGACGGACTTTGGGCAGTGCCTTTGAGCATGTTGTAGCGGCCTGGAATCGACACCCGGTCGCGCCAGAAGCTCAGGGTGGAAGGTCGGGCCGTATTAAGGCGCTGTTTCAGGTAGTCGGCACCGCCGGTTCCTTCAATGCACCGACAATGCCCCCTCCAACCGCACCTCGATCGTCAACCGGGACTTGACCGCCAGGTCGCCGAGTTTGCCGGAATTGAACTTTGTCTTTGTAAATGAGTCGACGACAAAACACTTTGCGGCCTCCGAAAGAAATCCGCATCCTGGTCTCTTGCTGTCAGCATGATGATGGGGGTGACGTCCAGGTGGCCGATGAAGGCGCCAACTTACAAGGCGTTCCAAGGAACAATTTGGACCTGGGCGCGGGTTTGTGCTTCATTCCCGCCATACACCAGAATGGAGGGCCCCGCCTGATCGCCGGCGAGGCGGCGCCATTGGTCCAGGCCGCGGGTAGCGTCCTTTGCGGGCGTCGCACCCGATTTGATTTCGATGGCCTGCAAGCGCCCGCCTTGTTCAATGAGCAGGTCGACCTCATGTCCGGATCGGTCGCGCCAGAAGCTCAGGTTGGAGGGACGGGCGGTATTGAGGCGCTGTTTAAGGTAGTCGGCGACGACCCAGGTTTCAAACAGGGCGCCCCGCAGCGGGTGGCTGGCAACTTGCGCAGGCGATTCGATGCCAAGCAGCCAGGCCGCGAGACCGGTGTCGTGAAAATAG
>CAIMBE010000037.1 GCA_903839085.1 uncultured beta proteobacterium
GCCACCAACCCTCGTCATCGCGAAGGCCGAAGGCCTGTGGCGATCCATGCATGGACTGCCGCGCTGGCCGTCACTGCGAGGAGCAAAGCGACGCGGCAGTCGCAGTGACGGGAGGCACGGATGGACTGCCGCGCTGGTCGTCACTGCGAGGAGCAAAGCGACGCGGCAGTCGCAGTGACGGGGGGAGGGGGCGCAGTGACGGGGGGAGGGGCGCGGTGACGGGGAGGGGGCAGGCTCTTCGCCGTTCGGGCCAGTGTTCAGGCGGAGGCGGCTTCGGCGGTGGTGACGGGGCCGTGGCCGCTGAAGCGGTCCAGCGCCAGGTAGATCACCGGCGTGATGAAGAGCGTGATGGCCTGCGAGAAGACCAGGCCGCCGACCACCGCCAGGCCCAGCGGCTGGCGCAGCTCGGCGCCGGCGCCGATGCCGATGGCGATCGGCAGCGCGCCCATCAGCGCGGCCAGCGTCGTCATCATGATCGGGCGAAAGCGCAGGATGCAGGCCTCGCGGATCGCCGCCGCCGGCGTCATGCCCTGGTGGCGCTGCGCGTCCAGCGCGAAGTCGATCATCATGATCGCGTTCTTCTTCACGATCCCGATCAGCAGCACGATGCCGATGGTGGCGATCAGCGTCAGGTCCTGGCCGAACAGCATCAGCGTGGCCAGCGCGCCGACCGCCGCCGACGGCAGGCCGGCCAGGATCGTGATCGGGTGGATGTAGCTCTCGTAGAGCACGCCCAGCAGCACGTAGATCACCAGCAGCGCGGCCACGATCAGGATCGCCTGGCTGCCCTGCGAGCTCTTGAAGACCGCGGCGTCGCCGCCGTAGCTGGTGATGACCGAGGCCGGCATCTGGATCGCCTCGCGCACGGCGTCTATGCGCGCGGTCGCGTCGCCCAGCGCCACCGCGGGCGCGAGGTTGAAGGAGACCGTGACCGCCTGCAGCTGGCCGACGTGGTTGATCGCGGTCGGGCCCACCGTGCGCTGCACCGTGGTGAAGCTCGACAGCGGCACCAGCGCGCCGCTCGACGAGCGCACGTAGATGCCGCCCAGCGCCTGCTCGTCCTGCTTGGCCTCGGGCGACACCTCCATGATCACCTGGTAGCTGTCGGTGGGCAGGTAGATGGTCGAGACCTGGCGCTCGCCAAAGGCGCTGAAGAGCGCGGTGCGCACCGCCTCCATCGAGACCCCCAGCGTGTTGGCGCGGTCGCGGTCGATCTTGAGCTGCGCCTGCAGCCCGCTGAGCTGCACGTCGCTCGTGACATCGCGGAACTTGTCGTCGGCGCGAAGCTGCTCCTGCACCTTGGCGGCCCAGCCGCTGAGCTCGTCGGCGCGCACGCTCTGCAGGATGTACTGGTAGCGCGCCTTGCTCTGGCGCCCGCCGAGCTGCAGGTTCTGGATCGGGCGCATGAAGACGCTGATGCCCGCCACCTCGCGCAGCTTCTTGCGCAGGCCCTCGACCACCATCTTCATCGACTGGCGCTGCGCCGCCGGCTTCAGGCTGATGAACATGCGCCCGCTGTTCTGCGCGCCGCCGCCGCCGTTGAAGGAGCTGACCGCGGCCACGTTGGGGTCGGCCCGCAGGATCAGCGCCACGCGCTCCTGCAGCCGCACCATCTCGGGAAACGAGGTGTCCTCGGCCGCCTCGGTCGAGACCTGGATCTGGCCGATGTCCTCTTCCGGAAAAAAGCCCTTGGGAATCACCGTCATCAGCCAGGCGGTCGCGACAAAGGTCGCCAGCGCCAGCGCCAGGATCGACTTGCGGTGGCCCAGCGCCAGATCGAGCAGCCGCGTGTAGGCCGCCAGCAGCAGGTCGAAGCCGCGCTCGAACGAGCGCACCAGCGCGCCCGGCGGGCGCTTGTGCGCCTCGTCGGTCAGGAAGCGGCTGGCCAGCATCGGCACCAGCGTCAGCGAGACGAAGGCCGAGACGATGATGGCCAGGCCGACGACCACGGCAAACTCGTGGAACAGCAGCCCGATCACGCCCGGCATGAAGAAGATCGGGATGAAGACCGCGATCAGCGAGGTCGAGATCGCGATGATCGTGAAGCCGACCTCGCGCGCGCCGCGCAGCGCCGCCTGGAACGGCGGCACGCCGTTCTCGACATGGCGGATGATGTTCTCCAGCACCACGATGGCGTCGTCCACCACCAGCCCGACCGCCAGCGTCAGGCCGAGCAGCGAGATGTTGTCCAGGCTGTAGGAGAAGCCCCACAGCAGCGCCACCGCGCCGATCAGCGAGACCGGCAGCGAGAGCGTCGGAATCACGGTGGCGACAAAGCGGCGCAGGAACAGGAAGATCACCAGCACCACCAGCGCGACCGTGCCCAGCAGCGTGAAGGTGACGTCGTGCAGGGCCTCGCGCACCGAGATCGAGCGGTCGTTGACCGGGGTCATGGAGACCGACTGCGGCATCTGGCTCTGCAGCGTGGGCAGCGTGGCGCGCACCGCGTCCACCACGCGCACCGTGTTGGCGCCGGGCTGGCGCTGGACCGCGATCGTGATCGAGTTCTCGCCGTTGAGCGTGGCCCAGCTCTTGAGCGTCTCCAGGCTGTCCTCGACGCTGGCCACATCCTTCAGGCGCACCGCGCTGCCGCCGCGCGTGCTGACGATCAGGTCGGCAAAATCGGCGGCGTCCTTGAGCTGCCGGTTGGCCTGCAGCGTCAGCATCTGGCGCTGGCCCTCGAAGGTGCCCACCGGCGTGTTGACGTTGGCCGCGCGCAGCGCCGCGCTGAGCTCGTCCAGGCCGATGTTGCGCGCCGCCAGCGCGTCGGGCTTGACGCGCACGCGCACCGCGTAGCGCTTGGAGCCGAAGACGCTGACCTGCGCCACGCCGTCGATGGTCGAGAGCGTCGGCGAGATCAGGTGCTCGGCGTAGTCCTGCAGGTCCGAGGGCGTGAGCGAGGGCGAGGTCAGCGCGATCAGCAGCACCGGCGCGTCGGCCGGGTTGACCTTGCGGTAGGCCGGGGTGGTCGTCATCTCGACCGGCAGCGAGCGCTGCGCGCGCAGCAGCGCGGCCTGCACGTCGACCGCGGCGGCGTCGACGTTGCGCCCCTCGTCGAATTCGAGCGTCAGCGAGGTGCTGCCCAGCGTGCTGGTCGAGCTGATGGTCTTGAGCCCGGGCACGGTCTGGAACTGCTTCTCCAGCGGCAGCGCGACCGAGCTCGCCATGGTCTCGGGGTTGGCGCCGGCGAGCGCCGCGAAGACGTTGATCACCGGCGTGTCGTAGCTCGGCAGCGCGGCCACCGGGATGCTGCGAAAGCCGATCACGCCGGCCAGCACCACGGCCAGATTGAGCAGCACCGTCATCACCGGACGACGGACAAAGATTTCGGAAATGTTCATGGTGCGGCCGGCCGCCTGGCGTTCGAGGCCGCGCCGGCCGGATCGCGCGAACGCTCGCTCACGCTCGAGCCCGGCCGCAGATTCTGCCGCCCTTCAAGGATCACCGGCTCGCCGGCGCTGACGCCGCTCACGGCCGCGTCGTTGTCCTGCGCGTACA
>CAIMBE010000038.1 GCA_903839085.1 uncultured beta proteobacterium
GCTCGGCGTGAACCGCGCCGACATGCCCAACGCCAGCGACGCGGGCCAGGACCGCGCCGGCATCGATCCGGCGGAACTGTGTCCGCTCGACGAGGCGGTGGTCGACACGCTCGACAAGATCAAGGCCGAGACGGTGATTCCAGTGCGCACGCGCGCCGCCCTGCCACCTCCACCTGCCTCCCCTGCGACCGCCAGCGCGCCGGCCGCCGCAGCCACCAAGGTCAGCCTGGCCGCGGATGCATTGTTCGACTTCGACAAGTCGGTCCTCAAGACCGAGGGTCTGGACAAGCTCAATGCCCTGGTAGAGCGCATGAAGGGCGTTCAGGTCGACATGGTGATTGCCGTCGGCCACACCGACGCGATCGGCAGCGAACAGTACAACAACCGCTTGTCGATGGCGCGCGCCGAGGCGGTCAAGGCCTACCTGGTCAGCAAGGGGGTCGATGTCAAACGCGTCCGCGCCATTGGCAAGGGCAAGAGCGAACCGGTGGCCGACAATGCCACCGCCGAAGGCCGTGCCAAGAACCGCCGGGTTGATGTCGAGGTCAAGCAGCAGGGTGCCGTCAAGCCGTAACGGCCACCTCAGCCAAGTGCCGGCGCGTCCGGCAGTTCATTGGGATTGGCCTCTCCCGGGGCCAGCGGGAAATGTCGAACCAGCAGGTCCGACACCTCGTCGAGCGCGGTGGTGAGGCCCTGATCGAACTGACCGCCCTTGAAAGCGGCGCTCATGCGTGACACCATGGCCTTCCAGATGGCCGGATCGACCCGTTCGTTCAGTCCCCGGTCGGCCACCACTTCGATCGCGCGTTCGGCCAGCAGCAGGTAGATCAGCACGCCGTTGTTGTGGGCCGTGTCCCAGACCCGCAGCTTGCCAAACATTGTCACGGCGCGCTGGCGCGTGACCTGCCGGATGGGCGCTTTCCGCCAGAGGTCGTTCAGGGGCAGAGCGGCTTCGATATAGATGCGGATTTCGCCCGAGTGGCGCTGCTCGCTGGCAGCCACCTGCAGTCCAAGCCGGCGCGTCAGGTTGGGCGCAATGGCCGCCCCGCTGGCGAACTGGCTGCGCCAGCCATGTTTGAGAAGCCTCTTGATGCGCACCAGCATTACCAGTCTCCCGAGGCGCCGCCGCCTCCAAAGTCGCCGCCACCGCCCGAGCTGAAACCGCCGCCGCCACCCGAGCCGGAACCCCAACCACCGCCACCACCGCCCAAGCCGTAGCCAATACCCGTGCCGCGACCGGTTCCGAACGAGGAAAAGAGCGCGAACAGGAGGGCTCCGACGCCAGCCAGGATGGCGATCAGCAGGCTCGCGGTGAGCGCCAGCGCCACTGCGCCGACGAGCGTGCCGGTTGCCAGTGCGCCCAGCCCGGAGCCCAGAACCCGGCGTGCCACGCCCGCCAGCACCGGGATCGCGACGAACAGCAGAAGCGCCAGGTCCTGCCACCCAATACTGTCGAGCGCGCGCACCGCTGGCGAACCCGGCACGGGCAGGGCCTCGCCCCGGATCTGCGCCATCAGTTGCTCGGTTGCCGCGTCCAGCCCGCCAACGAAGTCGCCTTGTCGGAAATGCGGTGTCAGGGTCTGGTCGATGACGCGCCTGGCGGCCAGGTCAGGGACGGCGCCTTCGAGCGTTTTAGCCACTTCGATGCGAACCTTGCGGTCGTTCTTGGCGACGATCAGCAGCAGTCCGTCACCGACCTCCTTGCGACCGATCTTCCAGCTGTTGGCAACCCGATTGGCATAGCTGGCGATGTCTTCGGGTTGTGTGCTGGGCACCAGCAGCAGCACGATCTGGGTGCCCGCTTCACGCTCGAAAGCTGCGAGCTTGTTCTCGAGCTGCATCAATTGCGCGGCGTCGAGCGTGGCGGCCTGGTCGATGACATGGCCGGTCAGCGAGGGCACCGCCTGCTGCGCCTGTGCCGGCGAGAGCATCAGGGCCAGGGTCAGCCAGAGCCCCGCGCACAGGCGGATCAGGCAGGCCGACCCGTTTGCCGGGCGCATCACTTCTTGTTGAAATCGACCACCGGCGGGGTCGAGATGGTGGCCTCGTTTGGCACCGCAAAGCTCGGTTTGGGCTGGTAGCTGAACACCATGGCGGTCAGGTTGCTGGGGAAACTGCGGGCTAGCACGTTGTAGGCCTGCACCGACTGGATGTAGCGATTGCGCGCCACCGTCACCCGGTTCTCGGTGCCCTCAAGCTGCACCCGCAGGTCGCGGAAACCTTCGTTGGTTTTGAGGCTCGGGTACTGCTCCGATACGGCGATCAGGCGCCCCAGCGCAGATCCGAGCTCGCCCTGCGCCGCCTGAAACTTCTGGAACGCCTGCGGGTTGTTGAGCGTTTCCGGCGTCACCTGGATCGAGGTCGCCTTGGCGCGCGCTTCGATCACCTTGGTCAGCGTTTCCTGCTCGAAGGCGGCCTCGCCCTTGACGGTGGCCACGATGTTGGGCACCAGATCCGCGCGGCGCTGGTACTGGTTGAGCACTTCGCTCCAGGCCGATGTGGTCTGCTCATCGAGGCGTTGAAAATCGTTGTAGCCACAACCGGTCAAGGTCGCGACACCCACAAGGATCAAAAACCAGCGCGTCATAGCCATCCTCCACTTTTTGAATTGCAACCGTAGCATAAACCACATCCGCCCGGGCGACGGCACGCGCCCGATGGCGCCACCACGCTGGAAGCAATTCGGAAATCACGGCAAAATCGGTCCACAATCGCGGACTCACCATGTCAAAAACAAAAAAGCAAACAGCCGCCATGGGCGGCTCGGTCGATGATATCGAGGCCGCTTTCTATGAGGCCCTGCAAACCGGTGATCTTGAGAAACTGATGGCCTGCTGGGCCGATGAGGACGAACTCGTCTGCGTGCATCCGAGCGGGCCGCGGCTGGTCGGCGTGGCCGCCATTCGCAGCGCCTTCGACGCCATGTTCTCCAAAGGCAGCATCCGGGCCTGGCCCGAGTCGGTGCACCGGATCGAGTCGCTGGTCAGCAGCGTGCACAATGTGCGCGAACGCATCGAAGTGCTGACCGACGAGGGACCGCGACTGGTCTATGTCATTGCCACCAACGTCTATCACAAGACGGCGCAGGGCTGGCGCATGGTGGCGCACCACGCCAGCCCCGGCGCGGACCAGGAACCGCAGGAAGTCACGCCAACGCCGCACCTCTTGCACTGAGAAAGGCCCGGATCCGGTGGACAGCATCGTCAGACAAGCCCTGGCCAAGTGGCCCGACGTACCGGATTGCCATGGCTGGCTCGGTCTGGATGCGCGCGGCAACTGGTATATGCGCGACGAGCAGGCGCAGGCCGAGGGGCCGTTCTCAGGCGGCACGCGGATCGGCAAGGGGGATTTGTTGAAGCACCGCAAACTGATCGACTTCATTGGCCGCAACTACGATCACGATGCGCAGGGGCGATGGTTTTTCCAGAACGGGCCGCAGCGCGTCTATGTCGAACTCGAAGCCACGCCGCTGATCTGGCGCGTGGATCCGGATTTTTCGGTGCAGGATCACATCGACAGACCGGCTCGGGTGCAGGGCTGCCTGCTCGACGAGCGCGGCCGCCTGTATCTCGATAGCGACATCGGTTTTGGCCTGGTTCACAGCATGGACATGGGCGACGCCGCAAGCGCCGTCGAGCACGGCGTCTGGCTGCCACAGAATGCGCTTTGCACCGAGTTGCCGGCGCGCTTCGGCTATGTCATGAGTCCGCAGGCCTGGCGGGCCTGAACCTGAACTACTTTGCGGCCGGGGCCGCCGCTGCTGCCTTGGGCTCCTCGAACCTGGCACCGGCGGCGTTGGCCATGTAGACCACGGCGCGGCCGATTTCCAGCGCGTCGAAGCTGCCCCCGCCTTGCGGGGCCATGGCGTTCTTGCCCTTGAGGGCGGAGTTCAGCAGCGCGTCATAGCCGGTCTTGATGCGCGGCGCCCAGGCTGCAGCGTCAGCAAACTTCGGCGCGCCGACCAGCCCGGCGCTGTGACAGGTCGAGCATTGGGCCTTGAAAACCTCTTCGCCCGACTTGGGTGTGCGGTTGGCACTGAGAATCTCGACCGTGCCCACCTTTTGCAGGCGGGCCATGACGGCGCTCTCGGTGTACAGGGCGCTCGCAGCCTGCCGGTCGCCCGCGGCCAGGTCGTACAGAATGCCGATGATGGCGACAATCGGCACCACCGAGGCAAGGACCACGATCAGCAACAACTGCTTGCGGTTCAGGCCGGCGCCGGCGCGGGCAGAAGCATCGGCAGCAGGGGCCTGGTGTTTGTCGCTCATGGGTGTTCTCTGGTGTCGCAAGGCGTTGAAATGAGCCGCGATTATAGCGGTGCCCCCTGTGAAAACACCCGCACCCGACGTGTCTGTCGCCCTGCACCTGGCAGCACGCCCGCCTTTACCGGCAATGCAACAAAACGGCACTTGACGCCCTGCCATAGGTAGACTAACTTGGCACGCATTGAAATATGCCACAAACAACTGGAGTTCAACCATGAAACTTCTACCGACCGCGTCTAAGGCACTGATGCTCGCCACCCTTCCTGCCAATTGGGCGGGTCCGGTGCACGGGCAAAGCCTTGGCATCGACAGGTGCTGTGCTATGGATCAGGGCTTGTGCGCACAGTTCGGGTTTGAGTCGCCATGAGCAAGAACAATATGAATCGGCGTGGCTTGCTGAAAAATGTCGCTTTGGGAGGGTGTGTTGCCGGCGGGCTCGCTGCCATCGGTACTGAGGCCTATTTCTTGATTAATCGCCGGCCGATGGAGGATCTCTACGGACCGTACCCGGATCGTGCCAGCTTGAGGCCGCCCAAGCTTGTCAATTCAGACGCCGAAAAGCCCAATGTCATCGTCATCTACTGTGACGATCTGGGCTATGGCGACCTGGGCTGCTACGGCAGCACCTCGATTCGCACCCCCAACATCGACCACCTGGCCAAAGCCGGCCTGCGCTTGAGTGACTACTACGCATGCAGCGGCGTCTGCTCGCCCTCACGCGCTGGCTTGCTCACGGGTCGCTACCCATTCCGCTCGGGCATGACGGGCAACCCCTACCCTGCGAATGAGGCCCTCTCGCAGCGCATGCTGCGCAACTGGGCCGGTCAACTCGCCGTTCTTGGCAGCACCGACCTGCACGAGGCTTATGCCACCGAAGGCCTGTCCGACAAGGAACTGACGGTTGCCGCCGCACTCAAGGTGGCGGGCTACCGCACGGCCATGATCGGCAAGTGGCATCTGGGCGACTTCAGTCAGCAAAGCGAGTTTCATCCGCACAAGTTCGGCTTTGACCGCTACTTTGGCGTTCCCCACAGCAACGACATGCGCCCCTGCCCGCTCTATCGCAATACGCAGCAAATCGAAGCCGACATTTTGAACATCCTGCCCGAAGTCACGGGGCGCTACACCACCGAAGCCGTTAAGGTGATCGAGGAGGCCAAAGGCCAGCCTTTTTTCCTGTACCTGGCGCATACCTTTCCGCACCAGCCGCTGGCGGCATCAGTCAACTTTGCCGGCAAATCGCAGGCTGGCAAATACGGCGACGCGGTGGAGGAAATCGACTGGAGCGTGGGCCAGATCGTCGCCGCGCTGGACCGCGCTGGCGTCAGCGACAACACCTTGCTCATTTTCACCAGCGACAACGGCCCGTGGTTTGAAGGCAGTGCCGGCGTTCTGCGCGGCGGCAAGGGCCAGTCCATGGACGGCGGCTTCAAAGTGCCATTTATTGCCAAGTGGCCAAAGCGCATCAAGGCCGGCGCTGAGTCGTCCGAGTTGATGACCAATCTGGACATCTTCCCGACCCTGCTCGATCTGGCCGGTTTGGAGCAACCGTCTGACCGCGTGATCGACGGCGTTAACGTGGTCGGGCTATTGACTGGAACGGCACCCAAGTCCCCACGAGACGCGTTCTTCTACTACCACTACGATGAACTGCAAGCGGTGCGCATGGGCACGTGGAAGTACATCCGCAGAACCAACCGCTATGTCTGGCCCATACCGCTGGATGCCGAGGCCATTTCGCGCAAGTTCGGCACCAAGCAACTCGGCAGCGAGCGCGCGCCGTTGCTCTACGACTTGCGCCGCGACCCCGGTGAACGCTATAACCTCATCGCCACGCATCCCGAGATCGCTGCCAGGCTGGAAAAGGCAATGGCAGCCTGGGAGGCGAAAAACCAGAAGAATCCGCGCGGGTTCGTGGCACTCGCCCTGTGAGCGCGCCAGGCGCGGTCCTGGCCGCGCTGGGCCAGGACGGGCGCATCCGGAGCGCTCAATAATGGGTGCCTACACAGATTGATCAATTGAAGGCCTCGCTATAGAGTGCGCTTGGAACAAAGTAAATCGGAGGAACACATGCGCAGATGGAATGGATGGGGCGATGATGCCACTTCAATGGAACTGAGCGAAGGCGCGCGGACCATGATGGCCGAGTTGCTGGGACCGGGCCGTCCCGGCCAGGATGCGCAGCGCGCCGGGATGCTGGCAAAAATTCCGCCATCCCGCCTGAGCGCCAAACACGCCCTGATTCAAACCGACGCTGACACCCGTTTTGCCATGGCCTTGGGCGAAAGCTTTGCCGACTGGATCCGCAAACGCTTTGGAGCCATGCCGCCCGCACCTGATGGCGTGGCATTTCCCGAGTCCACCGAACAGGTGCGTGAATTGCTCGCGCTGGCGCACAGCAACAACTGGATGGTCATTCCATTTGCAGGCGGCACCAGTGTGTCGGGCCATCTGGATTGCCCTGTCAGCGAGCGGCCGATCCTGTCCATCAACCTCGGCCGCATGAACCGACTGCTGCACCTGGACAAACTAAGCCAGCTTGCCACCTTTGGCGCAGGCACACCGGGCCCGCAGGTCGAAGCGCAATTGCGCGCCCACGGCTACACGCTGGGGCATTTTCCACAGTCGTTTGAATACTCCACGGTGGGTGGCTGGGTGGTCACACGTTCCAGCGGCCAGCAGTCATTGCGCTACGGACGGATTGAACAACTGTTTGCCGGCGGTCACATGGAAACCCCCGTCGGCACACTCACCATCCCCACGCTGCCCGCCGCCAGCGCCGGCCCCGACTTGCGCGAACTGGTGATGGGTTCCGAAGGACGTTTTGGCGTTCTGACCGAGGTCACGGTGCGCGTCACCGCGCTGCCCGAGCACGAGAGTTTTCACGCCATTTTCCTGCCTGACTGGGACGCAGCCGAAGCCGCCGTGCGCACGCTGATCCAGCGCAGGCTGCCCTTGAGCATGATGAGGCTGAGCAATGCCATCGAGACCCAGACCAGCCTGACTCTGGCCGGCCACGCCACGCTCATCGGCTGGCTGGAACGCTATCTGGCCCTGCGTGGCTGCGGCGAGGGAAAATGTCTGCTGATGCTGGGTGTCACGGGCGAGCGGCGCAGCGCGCGCCACGCCCTGAAAGAAGCCCGGCGCACCCTGTCTTCGCATGGTGCGGTGTACATCGGGACGGCCATGGGGGCCAAGTGGGCGGGCAACCGTTTCAAGGGCCCTTACCTGCGCAATACGCTGTGGGATCAGGGCTACTGTGCCGACACGATCGAGACGGCGGTGGACTGGCCCAATGTCAAGAAGCTGATGCTGGCCATGGAGCAGGCCGCGCGCGATGTCTTTGCGCCCTACGGCGAGCGCGTGCACGCATTCACCCACCTGTCGCACCTGTACCCGCAGGGCAGTAGCGTCTATTCGCAGTTTGTCTGGGCCACCGCAGCCGGCGGCTTTGCGCCGAACTTCGAACGCTGGCAGAAGCTCAAGGCCGGCGTGGCCGCCACCATTGCGGCGCACGGCGGCACGGTCAGCCACCAGCATGGTGTGGGGCGCGACCACGCCGCCCATTTGAAGGACGAAAAGGGTCCGCTTGGCATGGCCACACTGGCGCAGTTGTGCCGCCACTTTGATCCAAAGAAGATCATGAATCCAGGCAAGCTGCTGCAGGACGAAGGACCATGGGCCACTTGAACGCGGGCACCGCGCGCGCCGACGAACTGGCGCGCATGCAGGCGCGTGAGTGGGACCTGATCGTCATCGGCGGCGGTATCACCGGCGCGGGTGTTGCCCAGCAGGCGGCACGGCGCGGCTGGAGCGTGCTCTTGATCGAGCAGCGCGACTTTGCATGGGGTACTTCGAGCCGCTCCTCCAAGCTGGTGCATGGCGGCTTGCGTTACCTGAAGGAAGGCGACATCAAGACCACGCTGCACTCGGTGCGCGAGCGCGAGCGCCTCATGCGCGAAGCGCCGGAACTGGTTGAGGTGCAAAGCTTCTTGTTCGCCGATTGCGCCGCTCGCAAGCCAGGTCGCTGGCTATTCCAGTTGGGTCTGATGGTTTATGAACTGATGGCGGGCAAGCGTAGCCACTTCTATGCGAAGCTGAACGCGGCTCAGACTCTGGCGCCGGGGCTTGCGCCCGATCTGATGCGTGGTGCGATGGTCTATGCCGACGCAAAGACCGACGATGCAAGGCTGGTATGGCGAGTGCTGATGGAAGCCAGGCGCGATGGCGCCTTGCTGCTGAACTATGTTCATGCACAAAGCCTTCAGCACAGCAGCACGGGGGCATCCAACCTGACCGTGCGCGATGCCGTCTCGGGCCAGAGCTACCCGGTGCGCGCCAAAGCCATCGTCAACGCCACCGGTGCCTGGGCCGACCGCCTGCGTTCTGGGGTGGGCGGCAAGCCGATGCTTCGGCCTTTGAGAGGCAGCCATCTGGTGGTGCCGTTCTGGCGCCTGCCGGTTGCCCAAAGCATCAGTCTGATGCATCCCAGAGACGGCCGACCGGTGTTTCTCTATCCGTGGGAAGGCGCCACGCTGATCGGCACCACCGATCTGGATCACAAGGGCGACCTCGATATCGAGGCCAGCATCACACTGGCTGAAGTGGACTACCTCATTGAAGCGGTCAACGACCAGTTCCCTGCTGCCGCCCTCACGCCAGCCGACATCAGCGCCTGCTATGCCGGCGTGCGCCCGGTGGTGGCACAGGCCGAAGGTGACGCGTCCAAGGCCGCACGCGACCATGCTGTGCTGGACGAATCCGGACTGATCACCGTGGCAGGGGGCAAGCTCACAACCTTCCGGCTGATGGCGCAGGACGCCTTGGCGCTGGCGGCAACCCACGCCGGCAAGCCGTTTGCGCGGGATGACGCGGCCCTGTTCACCCCCACAAGCGCGCTGAACCCGCACTGGAACGCACGGGTTCGGCACCGCCTGGCCGCGCGCTATGGCTACCTCGCGCAAACACGTGCGGGCGAGCCAGTTGATGCGGATTTGCAGACCGTTGCGGGCACCGACACCCTGTGGCTGGAGTTGTCGATTGCAGCCCGATATGAGGCTGTGCAGCATCTGGACGACCTGCTGCTGCGCCGCACCCGGCTCGGGATTCTGCTGCCACGTGGCGGCCTGGATCATCTGGCGCGGATTCGTGTGCTCTGCGAGCCCCATCTTCAATGGGGTGATCAGGGCTGGGTCACGGAGATCGCTCGCTACCAGACGCTGATTGCCGCACACTACCAATTGCCAAGCGCAAGACCCGAGGAACCCACACCATGAGCAAGAGCTATCTGCTGGCCATAGACAACGGCACCCAGAGCGTGCGCGCCCTGTTGTTTGATCTGCACGGAAACCTGGTCGACAAGTCCCAGGTGACGATTGACAGCTACCAGTCGGCGCAGCCCGGCTGGCTGGAAAACGACCCGGAGGCCTTTTGGCAATCCTTGTGCCAGGCCTGCCAGCATCTTTGGGCCAACACCAGCGTGCCCAAGAGCGCTGTCGCGGGTGTGGTCATTACCACCCAGCGCGCCACCACCATTGCACTGGACAAGGAGGGCAAGCCCCTGCGACCCGCCATGATCTGGCTCGATCAGCGCCGTGCCGACGTCACGCCCAAGCTCAAATGGTGGTGGGAAGCGGCGTTTCGCGCGATTGGCATGCGTGATACGGTGCGCTTTTTCCAAAAGGAAGCTGAGGCCAACTGGATCGCACAGCACCAGCCGGACGTCTGGGCGAAAACCGACAAGTACCTGTTGCTCTCGGGCTACCTCAACTACCGCTTTACCGGCAAATTCGTGGACTCGGTGGCATCCCAGGTCGGCTACATACCGTTCGATTACAGGAAGGGCTGCTGGGCTGCCAAGTCCGACTGGAAATGGCAGGCTCTGCCGATCCGTCCGTCCATGCTGCCCGAATTGGTGAGCGCGGGCACCATCATCGGCACGGTCAACGCCCAAGCCGCACTGGATACCGGGATTCCGGAAGGCCTGCCCGTGATTGCCGGCGCTGCCGACAAGGCCTGCGAGGTGATCGGAGCCGGTTGCCTCACACCCGAAATTGCCTGCCTGTCTTACGGCACGACGGCCACGATCAACACCACCACACCCCGCTATCTGGAAGCCACGCCCTTCATTCCACCGTATCAGGCGGCGGTGCCAAAGCACTACAACACCGAAATCCAGATCACCCGGGGATTCTGGATGGTGAGCTGGTTCAAGGAGCAGTTTGGCCTGCATGAACAACTGATGGCGCAGCAGCGCGGCGTCGCACCGGAAGCCCTGTTTGATGAGTTGGTCAACGCCGTGCCGCCGGGGTCGCAGGGGTTGATGCTGCAACCCTTCTGGAACCCAGGCATCAAGGTCCCGGGGCCCGAGGCCAAGGGCGCCATCATCGGTTTTGGCGATGTGCACACGCGCGCCCATCTGTACCGCGCCATTCTCGAAGGCCTGGCTTACGCCCTGCGCGAGGCCAAGGAGCGCATCGAAAAACGCGGTGGCACACGCATCACCAAAGTGCGCATCTCCGGCGGCGGCTCGCAGAGCGACGCGGCCATGCAGATCACGGCCAACATTTTCAACTTGCCTTGTGAGCGTCCGCACCTGTACGAGACCAGCGGCCTGGGTGCGGCCGTGCTGGCCGCCGTGAGTCTGAAAATGCACCCGGACTTTGCGACCGCCATCGCCCGGATGACGCGCATCGGCCAGGTGTTCCAGCCCGAACCCGTGCACGCCCAGACCTATGAGCAACTCTACCGCCGGGTCTACTGTCGCATGTACAAGCGTCTGCAGCCGCTGTATTTGGACATTCAGTCGATCACGGGGTATCCTGCCCGTTGAGGCGGCTGGTTGCTGCTATGCCCGATTCATCATGAAAGTAACAAAATGACCCGAGTACCCCACTTGTCACGGCGCAGCCTTCTCAAAGTGGGCTTCGGGTTTACCGCTGCCGCCGCGTGCACCGCAATCCTCCCGGGCCTGGCCGGGTGCAGCAGCAGCGACAAAATCGCGGTGGCAGGATTCAGGTTCCTGAACGCGGGGGATGTTGCACTCTTCAGCGCCTTGATTCCGGTGGTGGTCAGCGATGTCGCGGTTCTCGATGCGGCGCAAAGAACTCAGCGCATCCATACGGTTCTCGGCAACATAGACGCTGCCTGCTCCGACCTGGTCGTGCACCAGCAGGGCGAGTTGCGAAAACTGATGGATCTGCTGGCAATCGGACTGCTGCGCCGCCTGTTGACGGGTGTCGGAAACTGGAGCGACGCAAGCCGGCAGGACATCGAGGCCTTCCTTGTGCGCTGGCGCTCCAGCCGATTCGCAACGCTCACCGCGGGTGTCAATGCACTGATGAAACTCACCTCGGTAGGCTACTACGTGTTGCCCGACGCGTGGCCGGCGGTCGGCTATCCGGGGCCGCTCAAATACGTTTACGACGCCGCCAATTCCTGAGTCCTGGCTGTCCACCACATCATTCGAGAGAGAAATCCATGGCCTTTCCCAACATCTACACCACCGGCATCGCCTCGGGCTGGAAGGTCATCGACGCCTCCAGTTTGAAGGCGCCCTTGACCCTGGATGCGGAGGTCGCCATCGTGGGCACCGGTGCCGGCGGCGGTGTGGCTGCCGAAATTCTGAGCCGGGCCGGATTGAGCGTGGTCATGATCGAGGAAGGACCGCTCAAGACATCGGACAGCTTCAAGGACATGGACGAGGCGCGCGCCTACCGGGACCTTTACCAGGAGGGCGCCGGACGCGCCACCTCCGACGGCGCAATTTCCATCCTGCAAGGGCGCTGCGTGGGCGGCAGCACCACGGTCAACTGGACCTCGAGTTTTCGCACACCGGGCCAGACGCTGGCCCACTGGGCCTCTCAGCATGAAGTGGCAGGGCACAGCGAAAAGGAGATGGCCCCCTGGTTTGCCAAGATGGAGGAGCGGCTCGGCATTGCACCCTGGGCCATGGCGCCGAATGAGAACAACAGCATCCTTCAGCGTGGATGCAAGGCGCTCGGATGGGAGTCGCATGTCATCCCGCGCAACGTCAAGGGCTGCCTGGATGCCGGCTATTGCGGCCATGGCTGCCCCGCCAATGCAAAGCAGTCGATGCTGGTGACGACGATCCCGAGCGCCCTCGAACATGGCGCGACCCTGCTGCACCGCTTGCGCGTGCGGCAGGTTCAGCATGCTGCAAACAAGGTCGAAGGACTTGTCTGCGACGCGCTCGGACCGGACGGGCGCACCCCGACCGGCGCCACGGTCAGCGTCAAGGCTCGCCACTATGTCATCGCCGGCGGCGCGATCAATTCCCCGGCGCTGTTGCTGCGTTCCCAGGTGCCCGATCCCTACAAACTGCTCGGGAAACGCACCTTTATTCACCCGGTCAATCTTTCGGTGGCGACGATGCCCAAGCGCGTGGATGCGTTTTACGGCACACCGCAGTCGGTTGCTTCGGACCAGTTTCAGTGGAAGGATGGAGTGACCGGACCGATTGGCTACAAGCTTGAGGTGCCGCCGCTGGCGGTAGGCATTACCGCCGGCATATCGAATCTTTTCGGTCTGGAACTGAAGAAGAGCATGGCGCAACTTCCAAATTACAACGCCGTCCTGGCCCTGCTGCGCGACGGTTTTGTGCCCCAGAGCGAAGGGGGTCAGGTGCGCCTCGGCAGTGATGGCAGCCCGATACTGGACTACGAGGTCAGCCCCTATGTCTGGGACGGGATTCGCCGCGCTTTTCTCAGCATGGCGGAGCTTCAGTTTGCAGCGGGCGCCGCCAGTGTTCGCCCGGCCCACCTCGACAGCGCCAACTACACGACCTGGAACGAGGCGAGGGCAGCGATTTTGGCCCTGCCGCTCGAGAAATTCCGGGCCACCCTGTTCACAGCCCACCTGATGGGTGGCTGTGGCATGAGCGAAAACCCGCGCTCAGGGGTTGTGAACAGCCAGGGACGTCACCACCAGTTGGCCAACCTCTCGGTCATGGACGCTTCGACGTTCCCGACCAGCCTGGGTGTCAACCCGCAACTGACGATCTATGGGCTGGTGGCACAGAACGTCTCGGCGCTGGCGGGCGAACTCGGTGCCAAGTTGCAATAGCTGGGACCTGACCATCAGCCCACTCCTGTCGGCAGGCTGCGACAGGCCTCTTGCCTCTAGGGAAAGCCGGCCGGCCGAAGACCGGGTTGCGAATTGGCTGCCCGCGCCCGCTGACGACTTCGCGATGACCTTGCGCGCCTACTGGCCGGACGACAAGCTGGTCAGGGGCGACTGGGTGCCGCCTGCAGTCGAACGGACGAAGTGAATGCCGATCGTTCAGTTGAGCGGTGATGAACCGCCCGCGAGCGCATGTTGTACACAAGCGCAGGCAGATGAAACGGTACAACACCGTGTCACCGACCAAGCAGGGATTCTTGCTTTCAAGTTGAGAGCTTGCGACCGAGCTTTTGCTCGACCGACGCCGTTTTTGACTTCAGGCGCCCGCCAGGCCCGCTGCGTGCGTCAATCTTGATATTGACACTGACGCGTTCGCAGTCGGTGCTCATTGCTTTGTAGCAGTCGCTCACGACACCCATCACCTGCTCCCACTCGCCCTCAAGTATGGTGCCCATGGGAGTGAGCTGGTAAGGCACGCCGCTCCTGTCAATGATATCCAGAGAGCGCGCCACAAATGCGCTGACGCTGGTGCCTTTGCCCGCAGGGGCCATCGCAAATTCAAGCAAAACCATGGTCGAATCTCCTTTTCTAAAGTGCGGCTAACGGTACAGGGTTTCTGACTGCGTGACCTGGCGCAGCCGAACCGGCCAGCCCCTTGAGGCAAACGTTCTGCAGACGTGGATCGGCGCAGGATGCAGCGCTGTCGGTGCTGTCAACCGCCGATGTGCCTAAGGATGAGGCGATTGACATCGCTGGCGCGCTCCATTTGCGCCATGTGGCCCGTGTTTTCAAACACCTCGACGGTGGCCCCTTGCGGTGCGTTGGCGGCGTGCGTCGCCGGAATAATCCGGTCCTCGCGCCCCCACAGCACCAGCAAGGGCGGCGTGCTGCCGAGCTCGCGCACGGGCTGCTCGCTCTGCTGGCCAGCGCCAAACAGGGAATGGCCCAGTTCAGTCAGCAGTTCGGTCACCCCGTCGAGTCGCTTGTACTTGAGCACGTCGTCCACCAGTTGGCGGTTGACCAGGCTGGGGTCAGCGAACAGCATCTCCAGCAAGGGCTTTAGCTCACGGCGCGAGGGTGCACGCGCGAAGCCGTCGGTGTAGTCAGCGTTGATTTCGCCGCCCATGCCAGCGCTGCCAATGAGGGTGAGCGAGGCCACGCGCCGCGCATCGACCAGCGCCATCTGGGCGGCAATGGCGGCCCCCATGGAGTGCCCCACCAGATGCGCGCGTTCGACCTGGACGGCATCGAGAAAATTGGCCACAAAACCGGCCAGCGCCCCAAGACTGGCGCCGGGCAAACGGATTCCCGACTGCCCGTGCCCGGGCAGATCCAGAGCCAGCACCGGCGCTTTCTCGCCCACGGCATCGATGTTGAACAGCCAGTTGTCGAGGTCGCCCCCGAAGCCGTGGATGAAGAGCACCGGCGTGCCCTCGGCAGCACCCCTGCGCGCGTAGCGCGTGCGGATGCCCTGGACCTCGATAAACTGGTACGCGGGGGCCGCATCGTCCTCTTGCGCATCGGACGCTGGCGTGACGTAAGCCGCCACATAGGCGTCAATGTCGGCATCGCTCACGTCGTCCCCCGCCATCACACCCAACAGCGCCTTGACCGGCAGCAACTCGCCCACGGTGGCTAGCTTGCGCCGCAACCGGCCGGGGTCGGGTGCCTCGACCGCGCTGGCGATCTTGTCGGTTTCGACCTCAAGGATCGGCATGCCGACGCGGATGGTCGTACCCTCATCGACCAGCCAGGCGGTGACGGTGCCTTCCTTCATCGACAAGCCCCACTTGGGCATGACGATGGGCGTGATGCCAGTCATCAGTGCCTCCCCCCCTTGAGTGTGCGGCGCACCGCATCAGCGATTTGCCCGGCGCTGGGGATGTACATGTCTTCGAGGGTCGGCGAGAACGGAACCGGCGTATGCGGGGGCGCCACCATCTCGATCTGCGCCTTGAGCGCGCCAAAGGCGTGCATGGCAACCTGGGCCGAGATATCGGTGGCAATGTTGCAGCGTGGGCTGGCCTCGTCCACACACACCAGGCGGCCGGTCTTGGTCACGCTCTCGAGCACGGTGTCCATGTCCAGCGGCGAAAGCGTGCGCAGGTCGACGATTTCGACCTCCACCCCTTCTTTTGCCAGCGCCGCTGCAGCTTCCAGCGAGCGGTGCACCATCAGGCCGTAAGTCACGATGCTGCAGTGCCTGCCCTCGCGAACCACGTTGGCTTCGCCCAGCGGAATGGCGTAGGATGCCTCGGGCACATCGCCCTCGAGCGCGTAGAGATTCTTGTGCTCGCAAAAGATCACGGGGTCGTTGTCGCGGATCGACTGAAGCAGCAGACCCTTGGTGTCGTAGGGCGTGCTTGGGCACACCACCTTCAGGCCCGGGATGTGCGTGAACAGCGGCGTGAGCATCTGGCTGTGCTGGGCCGCGGCGCGAAAGCCCGCCCCCACCATGGCGCGGATCACGACCGGGGTCTCGGCCTTGCCGCCGAACATGTACTTGAACTTGGCGGCCTGGTTGAAAATCTGGTCAAAGCACACGCCCATGAAGTCAATGAACATCAGTTCGGCCACCGGACGCATGCCGCAAGCGGCCGCGCCGACGGCCGCGCCGATGTAGGCGCTCTCGGACAGGGGGGTGTCGAGCAGGCGGTCGCCGTGCTTGGCGTACAAACCCTTGGTCACACCCAGAACGCCGCCCCAGGCGTCCTTCTCGCCGTGGGCGCCGGCGCCCCCGACGATGTCTTCACCCATGCAGATCACGCTCGGGTCTGCCGCCATTGCCTGGTCCAGTGCCTCATTGACGGCTTGTTTCATGCTGATATTTCGGGCCATGTTGGTCTCCTTCTAGATATGCTGTGCTGTTCGGGTTAGTAGCTGACGTACACGTCAGTGGTGAGGTCGGCCAGCGTGGGCAGGGGCGCCGCCTTGGCCTGCTCCACGGCGCTTTCGATCAGCGCCATGACTTCGGCGTCAATCGCGGCGAGTTCACCCGCGCTGATGACGCCGGCGGCGGTCACCTGTGCGGCAAGCTTTTTCATGCAGTCGGAGTTGGCGCGGATGTCGTCAAGCTCACCCGGGGCGCGGTAGGTTTGCGCGTCGCCTTCAAAGTGGCCATGAAAGCGCACCATCTTGCATTCCAGCAGTGACGGGCCGCCGCCTTCGCGCGCACGGCGGATGATCTCGCCCGCCGCCTCGTACACCGCAAACAGATCGGTGCCGTCCACGGTGATGCCCGGCATGCCAAAGCCGGCGGCGCGATCGACGAAGCTATCGACCGCCGTGGCGTAGTCGCGCGAGGTGGATTCTGCGTAGCCGTTGTTCTCGACCACAAAGATCACCGGCAGATTCCACACCCCGGCCAGGTTCAGGCTTTCCAGGAACGTGCCCTGGTTGGATGCCCCGTCGCCGACGAAGCTGATTGCCACTTCGCCCTGTCTGCGGTACTTGGCCGCCAGGGCCGCGCCGCAGGCCAGCGGGGCGCCAGCGCCCAGAATGCCGTTGGCGCCCATCATGCCCTTGCTTAGATCGGCGATGTGCATGGAGCCACCCTTGCCCTGGCAGGAGCCGCCCTTCTTGCCGTAGATTTCCTTCATCATGCCAAACACATCGACCCCTTTGGCGATGCAGTGGCCGTGACCCCGGTGCGTACTGGCAATGCGGTCGCCGTCGCCCAGGTGCGCCATGATGCCGGTGGCGGCGGCTTCCTCACCGGCGTACAGGTGGACGAAGCCTGGAATATCGCCGCGACTGAAATCGACGTGCAAGCGCTCTTCAAATTCTCGAATCGTTCGCATCGTTCGGTACGCTTTGAGCAAGTCCTCGCGGGACAACGGGAAGGGATGGGTGCCTGCCATGGTGAATGTCTCCAGTTTTAGGGGTTGGGGGAAGAATGGCGGAACAGGCCTTCGCGTGCAGCGGTCTGCAAGCAGCGGGCCACGTCCACCGTGGGGAAAGCGTCTTCGCGCAGGGTGACGCTGACCTGCTGGCCAACGTCAAAAGTGAACTCGCGCTCGCCGTCGAGCGCCACCACGCCGGCGCCCAGCGTCACCGCAAATGGCACGCCTGCGGGCATGATCGACCAGTCGGCAATCGCAATGTCGCTGATCATTCCCGGCGCAATCGGCACGCTCAGGTGCAAGCGCGCCGAAGCGGCGTCAGGCGACAGGCGAATCACCAGGCCGCCGCGCTCATTGCGCCCCACCGGCTGCAGCAGGCCGCCGATGGCCGACAGGCCGATCACCTGCGGATCGGCAAACGTCAGGTAGACAGCGCTCAAGCTGTCAGTCTTCCACAGGGCGCGTGCGCCGATGAAACGGTCCGAACCAATGACAGCATCGACGATGGCGATGTCTCTCACCACGCCATCGACGCCGACCTCAAGCACCTTGTTGGGCAGCAGCGCCTGTTCGGCGCCGAGCCGTCCACTGGCATACAGGCCCACGGCCAACGCGGCAATGGTGGGTTCACGCATTTCAGGAAAGGCGTTGTTGGTCCCGGTGGACAAGCCTGCTATCGCCACCGCGGGCAAACCCTGGCGCGTACCGGCGATGAGTTCACGCGCCACGGCGCGATGGGTCCCATCACCCCCGAGCACCACGATGACCTTGACCCCGGCTTGCTGCATGGCCCGCGTCGCAGCAAAGGTGTCGTCGACGCTGGAAGTCACCGCCATATCAACGAATTCCACCTTCGGGAAACGATGGTGCAGGTTGCGCTCGCGCTGCAGGTTGCGCAGCAGCATGGCACTGATGCCAGCTTTGTCGGGCATCATCAAGACGTGCTCAATGCCGCCAGCGGCCAGAGTGGTCAGCACGCGCAAAACGATGTTGACACGCTCCGAGGTCTGCAGGTTGCTGGCGTTGGCGATGATGCGCCGGATGTCGCGCGCAGACACCGGATTGGCGATGATGCCAACGCTGGCAGTAGAACTCAACGGGGTCTCAGTCATGCGCGGATTTCCTAATTCCTCAGACATCACCAGCAAGGCCCGTGCCATGTCGTGCCAAGCGCCAGGACGCGCCTTTGGCGGCACTCCAGCACCGAGATGAGCCTGATCAGCCTCGGTTATTGCTTGTGCTGATGCAGTTTCGTCTCACCCCTGCGACATCTGTCGCAGCAAAGACAGCAACACGTGTCGCACACGGGGCTCAGTTCAGGCGGGTGCCGTTCTCGTGACGTCGCCGGCCCGGTACTACGGCACGATCCGCAGCGGCGCGGCGGGCCATGCGCCGGTAAGCAGTGGTTTGAGCAGCGCCGCGAGCTGGCGCGGAATGAAGGTCTCGCTGGAGGCAGCGATCTCGTCGGCGCTCCACCAGCGCAGCTCGCGGAAAATGTCGCGCTCCTCCTGGGTGAGCGCCGTCGGCACCGGCTCGAAGGCGGGCACGCGCTGGATATAGACTCGCGCCAGCGTGTCGACCGGTTGGCCATCGCGCACGATGCGCTTGGGCGAAGTCCAGACCCAGTGGCCTGGATGCCCGAGGCGCAAGCCGGTCTCCTCGAAGATCTCGCGCAGCAGCGCGTCCTCGAACGACTCACCCGGATGAAGGGAGCCGCCCGGCGTCAGCCAGAACGCCTGCGGCAAAGCCGGCGGTCCCGGCACCAGGCGCCCCAACGCCAGCTTGATCAGCAGAACGCGATCCTGCGGGTCGACCAGCAACGCGCGGGCAGATTCAATAACAGGCTTTTCGATCACTTCAAGCCCAGTGTCAGCCTTTTGATCGGCCATCTAGCAGCGGGAAAACCCTCGCTTCGCCGCGAACAGGTGATGTCGGGCGGTGTGGCTTTGGCACCGGCCGGACTATTCCGTCACGATACGGGGAAAATAGAGCGAGACCACCCAGTTTGGGACATCCACGATGGAACTGATGCGCAGATCGGCACAGACGCTGCAAAGCATGTAGGCGTCAATCGGCGAATAACCAAAGCGCCGACTCAACAGATCAATCATTTCCGAGACGGCGGCGCGTGCGCCCGTCATCAAGTCCGGACCGATGCCGGTGGTGACCTCGTATCCCCTGGTATCAAAGTGATTGGTCACCGGCCCCGGTGTGGTGAAGCGAGGCGAACGCAAGTAGGCGCCTTTGATCAGTTCGAACTTCAACGCGACGTCAATCGGACTCTCGATGGCGGTGCCGCAGACTTCGCCGTCGCCCTGAACCGCGTGGGTGTCGCCGACCGAGAAGATCGCCCCATCCACCTCGACTGGCAAATACAATTCCACGCCCTCGCCGATGTCGCGAATGTCCATGTTCCCGCCCACGTTGCGCGGCGGGATGATGCTGTGCAGACCCGGCTCCGCAGGCGCCACACCAATCGTGCCGCACATCGGCCGCAACGGGACACGTCCGCCCGGTCCATACATGACGGAGACCGCGCCAAGCGGGTCGTAGTTCCAGTGGTGCAAATGCGCGTCTGGAAATTGATCGGTCAGCAAACCAAAACCGGGGATATTGCCCGTCCAACCCCAGCCGGAAGGCTTGAACGAGAGAATCGTGACCTTCAGTGCATCGCCGGGCTGGGCGCCATCGATGTAGACCGGCCCGGTCACCGGGTTGACCCGGGCCAGGTCAAGCCTGGCCAGATCGTTTGCGTCGGAGGTGCGGTTCAGCTGTCCAGACGAGGCGTCGAGCGTCTCAAACCGAATCGATTCGCCCGGCGCAATCTTGAGGCAGGGAGCAAACGAGTTATCCCAACCGTGGTGGATGTGCGCGCGGTGGATGGTGTGCTGGTGGCCATGGCTTCCAGCGTGGCTATGGGCGCTCATGATCAAAGCTCCTACACGGCCACCGTCAAGGCGCCGTCAATCACCAGATTCGTGCCAGAAATGCGGCTGGCGACCGGGCTGCAGAGGAAGACCACGCCATTGGCGACTTCCTCGGGCGTACCAAACTTGCCCGTTGGATTGACTTGAAGGGTGGTTGCGAACAGATCCGGCACGTTCTTCTCGATGTTTTGCCAGATACCGCCATCGAAATAGGTGTTCCCGGGTGAAACGCAGTTGACCCGGATACCTTTGGCCACCAATTGGCGACTCAGGCCTTTTGCGTAATGAATGAGCGCAGCTTTGATTGCGCCGTAGGAACCGGCAGCGAAGTCAATTTCAAAGCCGGAGACACTTGAGATCAGCACGATCGACGCAGAACTTGATTTTTCAAGGAACGGCATCGCCGCCTCAACCGCGTTAACCGTGTGCATCATGTCCGTTCGAAACGATTTCTCCCAGGTTTCAGCCGAGTTCCCGACCGCCAACGCACTGACGTTGCACACCAAGGCATCGATGCCGCCCAGTGCAGCCGCGCTTGCAGCAATCCAGGACTTCAAGGCATCGCCATCTGCAACGTCGACAGCGTCGCCATAAGCGTTGACACCCAACGCTTTCAAGTCAGCTACGGCCGCCGCGACGTCACCCGCGTTGCGCGCGCAGATTGCCACATTGGCACCTTCTGCGGCAAAGCACCGTGCAACGGCGCGTCCAATTCCTTTGCTGCCACCGGTGATGACCGCGTTTTTGCCTTTGAGTCCGAGATCCATGCGTCAGTGCTCCTGTAGTTTTGAGAAAAGCCAACAACGCCTT
The DNA here is from genome assembly GCA_903839085.1 of uncultured beta proteobacterium. Classification (GTDB taxonomy): domain Bacteria; phylum Pseudomonadota; class Gammaproteobacteria; order Burkholderiales; family Burkholderiaceae_C; genus Rhodoferax. Next base: position 20,986 of record CAIMBE010000038.1, read on the forward strand.
CATCCGTTCCCGGATCACTGGCTTCAAAGCATGGACGTTTGACAAGCACCAGCCGTGCCAACAAGACGTGAAACGAAGAAGATGTTTGTTCTTCCCGTCCACCGGTTTAAACGGGCAGCAACAAACACAGGTCAACGCCAACTTTGCAGCAACGCGATGCCACATCTTTGCTGCAACAAATGCAGCATGTGTTGCACCTCGCGCGACAGATCAACCCTGAATTGCCGAATCCTTCATAAAGGCAATCCGACGGCAGCTTTGTGTTTATCCGGTCCTTGCGTCGCAGTCAGAGGTCGTCATCCCTCTTGCCCGGACGAGGAACGATGCTTTGGCCTTGGCACAGAAGATGCTGCCTCCGTCCCTGTTCTTGCGAGCCTGATTTGATATTGAGTTCGGCTGGGACAGCGTGGCAATCCGACAATCAACTGGAGAAGAAAGCATGAATGCGAGCGACGAGCACAAGCTCTGGATGTACGAGAAGATGATCGAAATCCGGGAATATGAAGAGACGATGGCTGCGGTCTACCTTGAGGGCAAACTGCCTCCCGCCATTCAACGGGGATTGGCCTTTGACATCGGAAGCGGGCCGGTTCCGGGTGAAATGCACCTCTCAGCCGGCCAGGAACCGGTGGCAGTGGGGGTTTGCGCCCACCTGCGCCAGGAAGACACGGTGGTCGGAACGCACAGGCCGCACCACTTCGCCATCGCCAAAGGGGTCCCCCTCAAACCCATGACGGCCGAGATGTTTGGCAAGGACACCGGGCTGGGTCGGGGCAAGGGCGGTCACATGCATCTCTTTGATCCAAGCCACAAATTCAGTTGCAGCGGCATCATTGGTGCCAGTCTGCCGCCAGCGTGCGGTGCCGCCCTGGCCGCCAAGAAGCGCGGCAAGGATTGGGTGGCTGTGGCATTTTTCGGCGATGGCGCGAGCAACCAGGGATCGTTTCATGAATCGCTCAACCTGGCTTCAATCTGGCGACTGCCGGTCATCTTTGTCTGCGAAGACAACAAATACGCGATCTCGGTTGAGAAGGCGGACTCGACTTCCGTCGCCTGGAACGCTGACCGCGCCTCTGCCTATGGCATGCCCGGGGTCAGGGTGGAGACCAACGACGCCATGGAGGTTTACGAGGCAGCAGGCGCTGCGATCGCGCGCGCCCGCCGCGGCGAGGGACCGACCCTGCTTGAAGTCCGAACCGATCGGTACATGGGTCACTTCCAGGGTGACGGCGAAGCCTACCGTCCGAAGAATGAAGTTGAGGAGTTGCGCAAGCACGATCCGATTCCCTTGCTTGGCGCCCATCTGCGCAAGCACGGCCTTCTCGATGATGCCAAGGACGCTGCCCTGCGCTCGCGCGTGAGCGCCCGGATTGCGGAGGCCTATGAATACGGGCGAACCAGTCCCTATCCGAAGCCCGAAGACGCATTGCTGCACGTCTTTAACTGACCACAGGAGAACAATATGACAACTACTCGCAAGCTCACGATGGCCGCTGCCATCTCCGAGGCCATCAGTCAGGAACTCGACCGCGACCCGGAAGTCTTTGTGCTGGGTGAGGACGTCGGCAAGTACGGTGGCATTTTTGGCGCCACCGGTGGCCTGCTCGCCAAGCACGGGAAAGACCGGATCATCGACACGCCGATCTCAGAGACGGCCTTCATCGGCACCGCGATCGGTGCCGCGGCCGAAGGCATGCGCCCGATCGTGGAGTTGATGTTCGTCGATTTCTTTGGCGTCTGCATGGACATGATCTACAACCACATGGCCAAGAACACCTACATGGCTGGCGGCAACATCCAACTTCCCGTCGTCCTGATGACGGCCATCGGCGGCGGCTACAACGACGCTGCCCAGCACTCCCAATGTCTCTATGGAACTTTCGCCCACATGCCTGGCTTGAAAGTGGTCGTTCCGTCCAATGCCTATGACGCAAAAGGGCTGATGACGCAGGCGATCCGAGATAACAACCCGGTCATGTTCATGTTCCATAAGGGCATCATGGGCCTGCCTTGGATGGCTTACTTTGAAGGCAGCACCAACGAGGTTCCCGAAGAGGCCTATACCATCCCGTTTGGCAAGGCCAACGTGGTTCGCAGCGGGACCGACATCACCATCGTGACGCTAAGTCAGATGGTGCAAAAGGCGGTCATTGCTGCCGATCAATTGGCGGGATTGGGCATCAGCGCCGAAGTTATTGACTTGCGCACCGTCGTGCCGCTGGACCGGGCTGCCGTGCTTGAGTCGGTTAAGAAAACCGGGCGCTTGCTGGTGGCGGACGAAGACTACTTGAGCTTTGGTCTGTCTGGCGAGATAGCCGCCCTGATTGCCGAGAATCTGGACAGTGTTGCCTTGAAGGCGCCCATCAAGCGGCTCGCGGTGCCGGACGTTCCGATTCCCTACAGCCGGCCGCTTGAGCAATTCGTCATTCCGCAGGTGGACGCGATCGTGAAAGCGGTGCAACGCGTGATGCAGGCACGCAGGCCGGCAGGGGCCAGTGCATGATCGACATCGCGTTGGTTGAGGAGGCCTGGAAGGATGTCGATGTCGGGACGGAGGCTTTGCTCGATGCCTGGAAAGTTCAAGAGGGCGACCAGGTCAAGCAGGGACAAACGCTTGCGGTGGTGGTATTGGTCAAGACCAGCTTCGATGTCGTTGCGCCCGCTGACGGAATCGTCGAGCAGATCCTGGTTGCCAAGGAGGACACCTTCAAACGCGGTCAGCCACTGGCCAGACTGAAGGCGTCCGGCTGAGCATGTCGGGGATGCCCGCCCTTGAACCCGTTGCGGCGGCGTTGGAGCAGCGCTGGAACGAGGAGTCGCTCGCCCGCCCGGTGACGCAGCCGGACTGGCGGGTGTGGCTTTATCAGCATCCAGCCATCGTGCTCGGGCGGTCGCAACGGAGTCTGCAGAGCGAAATTGAATCGCAGGATGGTCTGGGGATTTTGTCGCGCGCATCGGGCGGGGGCGCGGTCCTGGTGGGCCCCTGGATGCTCGGGCTCTCCGTGGTTCTTCCAACCGATCACGCTTTTGCGAGCGCGGGCGCTGTCGAGACCTACCGTTGGTTGGGTGAGGGAATCGCCCGAGTATTGGTTCGGATCGGCGTCGGTGCCTGGGCGATTTCTCCTGCCGCGCTGCTGGCCCATCGTGCCAAGAACACATCATCCGTGGTGGACTGGGCCTGCTTTGGGGGCCTCTCGCCATGGGAGGTTCTGGTCGGCAAACGAAAGATCGGTGGTTTGGCCCAGGTCCGCCGCCGCCAGGGTATCTTGTTGGTCGCAGGCATTCTTGTTCAGGCTCCTCCATGGGAACTCTTGGCCCACTGCCTTGGCAAGCAAGCAATGGACGCGCACCGCCTGTCTGAAGTCACCACGAATTGCGCAGAGTTGTGTACGGACATGCCAGCAGGCCAGATCGCGGCTCGATTGGCTGCACTGTTGAACCGGGAGGTTCAGGCCGCCCTCACTGCCAAACCTGCATCGCTGCTGGCGGCATGAAGAGCAAACCCTTGCGGGCCGCCTCGGAAAGAACCGGTCCTACCGCCAGAGTGAGCGGGCCGCCCCAATCGAGTTCGATCTTCAACTGACTATCCTGGTCGACCTCAAACTCACGTTCGCCATCGAAGGCAAGCGTCCCCTGTCCTGGCTGCAAAGACACCGCAACCCCGATGGGCAGTTTGCCGACCTTGGCAATGCTGACGCAGGCCAAGCTGCCGGGCATCACAATCGCATTGAGCAGACGCCCTTCACCGAAAGAGACATGGCTGCCAAAAGGATCTTCCCGTGAAACCGGGGAACTCAGGGCCGCAATCGATGACAGGCCCATGGCAGTGGGCTCGGCGAACGTGACAAAGAGTTCAACCAGATCTTCCGCTCGCCAGACCGCGCGCGCGCCGGTGCTGAGCTGACGCGAAAAACAGACGTCGACCAAGGCCAGTTCATCAACGCCCGGTCCGCTAACGCGCAAGCGCTTGTTGCGTCGCAATCCAAGGGCTGGCGAAACCTGACCCCTCAGAACCAATGCGCCAGCAATGCCGACCAGGGTGGCATCCCATGACTCAGGAAATGCGTTGTTGGTTCCTGTCGACAGCGTGGCGAGCGGCACATCGGCACAAGCGGTCGCGACGGCTCGGTGTGTGCCGTCGCCACCCAGAACGGCGATCATCTGTACCCCGTGTTGACGCATCAGACCGGCCGCAGTGGCGCTGTCGGCCTTGCCGTCTTCGAGCGCCATGTCCAGCAGCCTGACTTGGGGCATCGGGATGCCTCGGCTTGCGCGTGCAATATCGGCTGAATCCCTGACGTGACGGCCTATGCCGGCGGAGTCTGGAATCATCCAGGCCTCCTCAATGCCCAAGCTTCCCATGGCGGATAGAAGACGCAGAACGACGTTCACTTTCTCTGAAGATGGAAATACCGAAACCCAGCCCAATAAACGGCGCATGTCCCGACCTGATGCAGGGTTGACGATCACGCCAACAGCGCGGGGCGACTTCGATTGAGCGAGGCTGGTTTTGGCAATATTCATGAAATTCTGCAATAGTTGACCGGGTTGACGAATAAGCAAAAAATCGGAAGTGACATCCATTTTTGCCAGGCTTGCCGGCAACTCCGCCTTGGCGCAAAATGGCTCTCATATTAAGCGTCGATGAAAGACGCCAACATAAAGAGACAAAGCATGATGCCCGCTCATAACCGGCAGATGACACCGCTGCAGGATTTTCGTGTCAACGCATCGATAGCCAGCGTTGAAAACATCCTTGCCCGCTCGCGACAGCGGTCAATTGAAATCCATCGACTCGATCCGGCAAGCGGTCAAGCACGCGTGTTGACTGCCAGCGCAATCCGCGAGCATAGGGAGCCTTTGGAATCCCTGCTGTCCGTGGCCCGCAGCGGCATGCAGACGCTGTACCAGCAGATTCGAGACGTTGGCTACGTTGTCCTGCTCACCGATGCGCACGGCGTAGCAGTTGAATTTATCACCAATCCCAGCATAGAGCGAGAAGCGCGCCGCGCCGGCCTGGCCGAGGGCGGTTGCTGGACGGAAGATCAGGAAGGCACTTGCGCCGTCGGTCTTGCCTTGATCGATAAGTTGCCCATGACGGTTCATCACCTGGAACATTTCCGCGACACCAACCGGTCACTGACTTGCAGCGCCAGTCCGATTTTCGCGGGGGATGGCAGCCTGATTGCTGTTCTGGATGCTTCAGCGCTGGAGTCACCCGATGACCGGCGCAGTCAGCACCTGATTCTGAAAATGGTGGATGCCACGTCGCGCATGATAGGCGACGCCTACTTTCTGCGGCAGTACCAGAATCAGCTGGTGCTGAGAACCAGCGGTCGTCGTGACTTTCTTGAGATCACGACGGACGGTTTGCTGGCGTTCGACGCGGGTGGCCATGTCATTGGTGTCAATCAGCAATTTCAATACGACTACGGGCAGAGTCGGGACTCGCTGATGGGCTTGCACGTGCAGGAGTTGTTCGGGGTCAACTATCAGTCCCTTATCGCAACCGTCGATAAGAACCCCCTTGATCCGATGCAACTGCGCCTCATGAAGACCGGCAGTCAGTGCTTTGCGTTGGCACGGGCGCCCAGGCGCGCGCCGGTGGCTCATGGTGTGAGGACAAGGGGCGTGATTCAGAGTCCACCCGAGTCCCGACTGACGGCACTTGCGGGTTTTGATGCAAAGATGCACGCCAATGTTCAGAAGGCGCTGCGCGTGATGGACAAGGGCGTCGCTGTCTTGCTGCAGGGCGAGTCGGGAACCGGCAAGGAAGAGTTCGCCAAAGGCATGCACGAGGCAAGCCAGCGTGCTGGCGCTCCGTTTGTGGCGCTTAACTGCTCGGCGATTCCCGAGACCTTGATCGAGAGCGAACTGTTTGGCTACAGTGAAGGCGCCTTCACCGGCGCCCGCACCAAGGGGGCAAAGGGAAAGATTGTGCAGGCTCATCACGGCACCCTGTTTCTCGACGAAATCGGTGACATGCCATTGGCACTTCAGAGCCGGTTGCTTCGAGTATTGGCTGAACGTGAAGTCGTGCCACTCGGTGCCGAGCGCGCCACAGGAGTCGACTTTCAGGTGATCTGTGCAACCCACCATGACCTGCTCAAATTGGTTGAAACGGGTCGGTTTCGCCTTGACCTCTGCTACCGGCTCAACGGGCTGACCTTGACATTGCCTGCGCTGCGCGAGAGAACGGATTTATCGGCATTGATCGACATCATCCTTGCCCAGGAGGCTGCCGCAGCGTTGGCATCTCCCGCAGATCTGTCTGCAGATGCCAGAACCCTGTTGCTGGGTTATTCCTGGCCTGGCAACATCCGGCAGCTCAAGAACGCACTGCGCTCAGCACTGGCCTTGTGTGAGGGCGGTCTGATCCAGGTGGAACACCTGCCGGAAGAAATCACCGGTTCTGTCCCACCTGTTTTTCCGCCGCAGAAACTCTTTTCAACGGGCTGGTCACCGGCGGCTCCCATCGCCAATGAGACGCGACAGGTGCCAGAAGAGGCTGCCCTTGTGCAGGCGCTCAAGGAGCACAACTGGAACATCAGTGATGCGGCTCGCAGCCTGAATCTGAATCGCTCCACTGTCTATCGACGCATGGCGGCACACAAGATCGTTCAGCCCAACAAGCTTCAGTAAAAGGAATTTGCGACTACCCATTCAATGGTTTTGTGGCTTCCCGATCGGTGATGTCAATCTCAGGTCCCGCCGCCCAGGCGAATTCGCCGGTGCGCCTTGGGGGATACACTTTTCACGGTCGAAATGGCATTATTGAGCGGACACTTTCGGCCAAGCAGTGGTGCGACCCAACCGACCATCTTCGATGGAGAAGGCATATGACCCCAACCCTGATCTCGCGCCTGCTGGCGGCGCTACTTGCCGTCCTCGCGAGCCTCGCCGCATCCGGAGCCGTCGCGCGGGACTTTGCCTCCACGCGGCCCGAGGCCCGCGTGGAGTACTGGCAGCAGCGCCAGGCCACGATCGAGGCTCAGGTGGCTGACACGACGCGCTTGCGCGCCGTAAAGCTTGTGTTCGTTGGCGACTCGATCACCGATTTCTGGTTGCTCGGTGACGACCCATGGATCCCTGGCCGGATTCACGGCCGCCGCGTCTGGGACGAGTCCTTCGGCGGCGCCGTGCCGCAGAATCTCGCGCTGAACATCGGTATCTCAGGCGACCGCACTGAGCACCTGCTCTTCCGGCTTCTGCCGAAGGCGCAGGGGGGCCTGGGCGAACTCGACGCCGCAGCGCTGGCGCCCGAGTTCTTCGTGCTGATGGTGGGAATCAACAACTCCTACGCGCCCGAGGCGCCAGTTTCAGACAGCGTCTTCGAGGGCGTGCTCGCGGTGATGCGTTCGCTGCACGCGCGCAAACCTGGCGCACGGCTCGTGTTGCAATCGATCCTTCCCACGTCGGAGCCCGCGCGGGACAATGCGGTTGTGCGGCCGGTGAATGCGCGCTTGATGGCACTGGCGAGGAGCCCGGAGTTCGTGGGCTTCACCACCTGGCTCGACCTGTATCCGTCGTTCGTTGACTCAAAGGGCCGGCAGAACGGGCGGCTGTTCGTCGACGGTCTGCACCCGGGCGAAACTGGCTACCGTGTTTGGCGTGACCTGCTGGTGCCGGCCTTGGCGTCGGCGCGCGGCGAATCGGTGCTCAAGCGTGTGAAATAAGGCGATCCATGTGAAGCTGATTGTTCAACTTTTCCTGGGGGTCATGATGATGGCGGCAGCATCGTTGGGTCAGCTTGCGCCACTGGGGTCGCTGACGCAACCGGTGGTCAAGGTCGGCCGCATTGAGCGGCTCGATGACTTTCCCTCCCGGTTTGTCGAAGCACGTCCCATCGACGTATGGTTACCCAGCGACTACTCACCAATGAAGCGCTATGCGGTGATCTACATGCAGGATGGTCAAGGCCTCTTTGACGCCGACCAAACCTGGAACAAGCAGGCCTGGAATGTGCATCTGGCGCTATCAAAACTGATGAACGATGGCAAGATTCAGGACGCCATCGTGGTCGGCATTCCCAATGGAGGACAGCACCGCTACAGCGAGTACTACCCCGACAAGTACCTTGCACTGGCACCACAGGACGTGCGGGCGGACTACGTGCGCCGTGCCCAATGGGACAAGCCCCTGGCAGACGCCTACCTGCGATTCATAGTGGAAGAGCTCAAGCCCGCCATCGACCAGCGTTACGCCACGCGACGGGAGCCTGCAGGCACTTTTGTCATGGGCTCCAGCATGGGCGGCATGATTTCCATCTACGCCATTTGCGAGTATCCGCAGGTGTTTGGCGGCGCTGCCGGTTTGTCCACCCATTGGGTGGGGCGCCCCAGCAGCTGGGGTGCGCCTGAGAGGCTTCAAAATGCCAGCTTGCCATTGGCGGCATTCAATTACCTGCAGGGCCACCTGCCGAGGGCGAATACGCGCCGTTTGTACATGGACCACGGCACCACTGGGCTGGATGCCATCTATGGGATTCACCAGGCGGTGGTGGATGAAATTGGAAGGGAAATGGGATATGACGCCGCTCATTGGCAAAGCCGTATTTTTGAAGGTGCCGGACACACCGAAACGGATTGGGCCTCCCGAGTGGAGATTCCGCTGATATTCTTGCTTGGCAACCGCTAGCCCTTGGGCGTGTTGCCTTCATGAGGCTGGCCTTTGCTCCCACAGCCATCCTTCTTTCCGACCTTGCGTGGCTTGGATTGGCGCCAGCGTCTGCAATCGCGTGGCGTGACGTTGCTTCCCGTTGGCCGCCATGGGCACTGCAGAGTCCGCGACCAGATCTTCGCCAAAGGAATTCAACTTTCTTGCGTTGCAAAACTGTTTGGCGCACGGCGTTTTCAACGAATTCTGAAAGTGATTCGCCATGCTCAAGGACACCCGCAACTTCGATCCTGAACTCGGGTGCGACGCGAACCGGGGGAATGGTTGCGCCGAGCGGGGGCACGACCAATGGGGCGGGTCAGCGAAAATCGGCAGCCTGGGTCAAATCGGTGTCGTCGCGAACACGCGACAAACGTCTCCAGCAGGCCTTCATTGATCCCCAACTTCGTGCTCCAGTGTGTTGGTATTCACGACAGCGCACAGTTATAATGAAACGCGATGCGGCTGTAGCTCAGTGGATAGAGTATCGGCCTCCGAAGCCGAGGGCCGTGGGTTCGATCCCCGCCAGCCGCACCAAGCGCACTGTCTCTTGACGTGCGTTACCTCCCGGATGTCAAGAGTGAAGAACTTGTTCTGAGGCGCTCAAGGTCCTTTGTGGGGGCTTGTTTCTTGCGACGACAGCCCCAGCCACTGGTCAAGCATCCTCTCCAGTCCACCGATATCGGCGCCCCTTGTCAGGCGAAGCACACTGTGCGCGGCCTTGGCGTGTTCAGGGTGGCTGTCAATCAAACCAAGCGCCCATTCCCGCAGCCGTGTCAGGCGCCCGGCCCGCAACAGGTCCTGAAAAACCTGCAGTTCAGGGCCAGGCAATGGCAGCAATGCGACTGGCGTGACATTCGATGATTCGGTGAGAAGTGATCTTGAAGGCCCCGACAAGGCAGACTGGCTGGAACTTTGATTCGCTTCCACAAAATCATCGATCAGCTTCAGGAGATTGTTGCCGCAGCTTTCAACGACCTCCAACTGCTCAAGAACTTCGTCCCTGGCATTGATTTGCAGCAACCTGGTAAAACCAAGCAGGGTGTGCAAGGTCGAGCGGAACTGGTGACTGAAGGTTGGCAGTGAACCGGGCTCGCTCGCGTCCATGGTGTCGGCGGCCGCCAAATACGGCTCTGCCGGCGAATCCGCCCCGTCGTGATCGGAACGCGGCTTGTTCAGCATGACATGCTGGCCTCGCAAGGCGGCCGGCAAATGGTTTGCAGGACGGACACGGGGCGGGCTGAGAGCATGGCCAAGCTCAAGTCGCGGAATGGGGTGGTCTGCTCGAACCCATCGCAGGATGAGCGGCGTTGCCGACGCAGGCTTGTCGATACTGTCGCGGTCCCAAACCGTAGCGATGGCGAAATGCGCGCGAAAAATCGCTTGCGTTAAAGTAACCGCTCTCCTTGGCGATGATTTGGACTTGAGTCCCGCTATTGGCAAGTTTCCAGCGCGCGCCCTCAAGCCTTTGGTTCAGCAGGTACTCGCTCACCGTCATGTCAAACTGCTTTCGGAAGAGTGCCGTGAGCTTTTTTTCGTTGACGCCCAATTTGTGCGCCAGCGATTGGGTGCCGTCCCATTCGCTGCCGCATTCCTGCAGGAAGGCAATCGCTGTGGCGATGAGTTGGCTTTCACGGTCTTGTTCAGGAATTTGGTCCTGCAGGACCTGATCGTCAATGCCAGGTTCTGCGTTTGTCAGTTTGTGGCTATTCTTGAGGTGCACAAAAACGCGCGCCAGAACTTCCGCGGAGCTAAATGGTTTGCAGATGTAATCGACCGCTCCGACTGCGAAGCCCTTTAGTTTGTGCTGCAACGAAACATTGGCCGATAGAAAGATCACGGGGATGTCGGCTGTGTCAGGATTGTTCTTGAGTTGTCTGCAGACCTCGTAGCCATCTGGTTCTGGCATGAAAACGTCAAGCAGGATGATGTCTGGCCGACCCGTTTGAGCCTTTTGCAGACCGTCCGTGCCGTCGAGTGCCACCACAACCTCGATCGCCTGCCTCTGCAGATACCTGAGAAGCAGTGCTACGGACAGCATCTGATCTTCAATGATGAGGATGGCAGGTCGCTGCATGTACTTTGAAAAAAACAATCTCGCCACGAGTCAAAACTATCGGTCTTGCATCGGTGGATTGTTGCACCACTTCACCGCCTGAGCTAGTCGTCTGCGTTCAGAGCGTCAAAAAATAGGCGGAATGCGCATGCAAAAAGTCGACAAATGCATGGTTCTGACCACCCCCGTTTCTCATAATCACCTGAGTCATTGACGTGCATCGAACGCCAAAGTTGGGTAGCGCAGATTACTTATGTCCTTTGTGGCGGAAATCTCTCGAGGTCTGGGCACGAGTTCGCCACGTCACATTGCGTTGCATCTGTTACAGATCGTCGTAACCAAGTCCTCCAAACCGCCATAAGCTCGGCGGGCGCATACCCCGGCGTAAAACCGACGAGATGGCAGTTGGGAAGGAACTGATTGAAACGTCTTGGGGCACGATTTATGAGGAAACAAGCAGGTCATTTTTTTGGTTTTGGTCAGACCAGGAAAGATAAAGATGAATGAAGGAGGTAGAAGATGATGCCAACAAGTGACCAGCGTGCGCAAGCGTCCCATTCGCTTCATGTCTGCATGTTCGCGATCGATCTGTACTGTGCCTTTCGCGGACTTCGAGACACGAAATTACTGGCTTCGAGGTCAACAGCAATGAAATTGTCCATGGCTTCAAACCGCTCATCGTGCGGTTTTACACTGATTGAACTGATGATTGTGGTGGCCATTGTGGGCATCCTGGCCGCCGTTGCCCTGCCGGCCTACACAGACTATGTCGTCCGCGGAAGAATCCCGGATGCAACCGCGAA
>CAIMBE010000039.1 GCA_903839085.1 uncultured beta proteobacterium
CGGCCGCCGGACTGGCGGTTGCCATTCCCGCCGTGCTCGCCTACAACGTGCTGGGGCGCTCGATCGGCCGCATCGAGGCCGATCTGGAGGGCTTTGCGCGCGATCTGCGCGAACTGCTGGCGGCCGGTCCGCTGTCTCAGCTGCCATGAAAGCCGACGCGCCGGGCCGCCCCAAGCGAGGCTGCGCCCCCTCGGGGGGCAGCGCAGTACGCGCAGCGACGAGCGTGGGGGCCTAGATGTCCTTCGGTCGCCTTGAACGCACTCAGCGGCCGACGCCGATGAGCGAGATCAACGTGACGCCGCTGGTTGACGTCATGCTGGTGCTGGTGGTCATCTTCATCATCACGGCGCCCCTGCTGGCAAGCTCGATCAAGCTCGACCTGCCCCGATCCGAGGCGGCCCAGGCCGGTGATGCGCCGAAATTCATCACGCTGGTGGTCGACAAATCGGGGCAGACCTTTCTCAATGAGCAGCCGATTGGCCTGGCCGATCTGGCGCGCAATCTGCGGCAGACCGGCGCCGCCCATCCCGAGACCGAGGTGCAGCTTCGGGCCGATGCGGCCGTGCCTTACGGTCGCATCGTGGAAGTCATGGGCCTGGCGCAAAAGGCCGGCCTGAGCCGCATCGGCTTTGTCGCCGAAGCTGTGACCGGGCCGAAACCTTGAAAGGCATTTGAAATGTTGGGGACAGAGCTTGCTCGCTTTGCGTAGCTGCGCTCTGTCGCGCAGGGCCCCACGACGCGGTCTGCCCCGCAAGTCATAAAATCGGCTGCTTGCGATCCTTTGATCGCGCGAGTGAATCCAAATGCAAGACAAATACCAGCACCTCGACGTCGAGAAGGCCGCGCAGCGTCACTGGACCGCCGTGGATGCCTATCGTGTCACTGAAGCGCTCGGCAAGAAGAAGTTCTACGCCTGTTCGATGCTGCCCTACCCGAGCGGCAAGCTGCACATGGGCCACGTGCGCAATTACACCATCAACGACATGCTGACGCGCCAGCTGCGCATGAACGGCTACAACGTGCTGATGCCGATGGGCTGGGACGCCTTCGGTCTGCCGGCCGAGAACGCGGCGCTCAAGAACGGCGTGCCGCCGGCCAAATGGACCTACGAGAACATCGCCTACATGAAGGCGCAGATGCAGGTGATGGGACTGGCGATCGACTGGAGCCGCGAGGTCGCCACCTGCGATCCGAGTTATTACAAGTGGAACCAGTGGCTGTTCCTGAAGATGCTGGAAAAGGGCATTGCCTACCGCAAGACCCAGGTTGTCAATTGGGACCCGGTGGACCAGACCGTGCTGGCCAACGAGCAGGTGATCGACGGCAAGGGCTGGCGCACCGGCGCGCTGATCGAGAAGCGCGAGATCCCGGGCTACTACCTGAAGATCACCGATTACGCCCAGGAGTTGCTTGAGCACGTGCAGAGCGGCTTGCCGGGCTGGCCGGAACGCGTCAAGTTGATGCAGGAGAACTGGATCGGCCGCAGCGAGGGCGTGCGCTTCGCCTTTACCCACGCCATCCGCGACGCCACCGGCGCCCTGATCGGCGACGGCCGCATGTACGTCTTCACGACCCGGCCCGACACCATCAAGGGCGTGACGTTCTGCGCGGTCGCGCCCGAGCACCCGCTGGCGCTGCGCGCCGCGCAGGGCAATCCGAAGCTGGCCGCCTTCATCGAGGAATGCAAGGCCGGCGGCACCACCGAGGCCGAACTCGCCACCCAGGAGAAGAAGGGCCTGAGCACCGGCTTGCAGGTGGTGCATCCGCTGACCGGCGACCAGGTGCCGCTGTGGGTCGGCAATTACGTGCTGATGAGCTACGGCGACGGCGCCGTGATGGGCGTGCCCGCGCACGACGAGCGCGACTTCGAGTTCGCCCGCAAATACGGCTTGCCGATCAAGCAGGTCGTGCATGTCGACGGTCAGGAGTACGACTACGAGCGCTGGCAGGACTGGTACGCCGACAAGCAGCGCGGTGTCGTCATCAACTCGGGCAGCTTCAGCGGCATGTCGTTCGCGCAGGCGGTCGAGGCGGTGGCGCACAAGCTCGCCGGCAAGGGCCTGGGCGAGAAGAAAATCACCTGGCGCCTGCGCGACTGGGGTGTCAGCCGCCAGCGCTATTGGGGCACGCCGATACCGATCATCCACTGCCCCGAGCACGGTGCCGTGCCGGTGCCAGAAAAAGACCTGCCGGTGGTATTGCCGCAGGATTGCGTGCCGGACGGATCGGGCAACCCGCTCAACAAGCACGCCGGTTTTCATGCCGGCGTGGTGTGCCCGATTTGCGGCGCGCCAGCGCGCCGCGAGACCGACACCATGGACACCTTTGTCGACTCGAGCTGGTATTTCATGCGCTACTGCGATCCCCGCAACCAGCAGGCGATGGTGGCGCAGGGCGCAGCCTACTGGATGCCGATGGATCAGTACATCGGCGGCATCGAGCACGCCATCCTGCACCTGCTGTATGCGCGCTTCTGGACCAAGGTGATGCGCGATCTCGGGCTGGTGAAGGTCGACGAGCCCTTTACCAGGCTGCTGACGCAGGGCATGGTGCTCAACCACATCTACTCGCGCAAGGGCGACAAGGGCGGCGTCGAGTACTTCTGGCCGCACGAGGTGGAGGACATTCATGACGCCGCGGGCAAAGTGACGGGAGCCAGGCTGAAGGCGGCCAAGGGGGATTTGCCGGCCGGGACCCTGATCGCCTACGAGGGCGTCGGCACCATGAGCAAGTCCAAGAACAACGGCGTTGATCCGCAGGACCTGATCGAAAAGTACGGTGCCGACACCGCGCGCCTGTACACCATGTTCACCGCCCCGCCCGAGGCCACGCTGGAGTGGAATGACGCGGCGGTGGAGGGCTCGTACCGCTTCCTGCGCCGCCTCTGGGGCTTTGGCGTCAAGCTCGATGCCCTCAAGAGCAGCGCCGAACCTGACCACTCATCCGACGCCATGGGCATGCGAGGCATCCAGTTCAGCAAGGACGCGAAAGCCTTGCGCCGCGAAATCCACACCGTTTTCAAGCAGATCGACTACGACTATCAGCGCATGCAGTACAACACCGTGGTGTCGGGCGCGATGAAGATGCTCAATGCGCTGGAGAGTTTCCAGGACGATGGCGCCAGCGCCAGCCGGGCGGCGCTGCGCGAAGGCTTCGGCATCCTGCTCAGATCGATCTATCCGGCGACGCCCCATCTGACCTATGCCCTGTGGAACGAACTGGGTTACGCCAGGCAGTTTGGCGACCTGCTGGATGCGCCCTGGCCCAAGGCCGATGAAGAGGCCTTGCTGCAGGACGAAATCGAGCTCGTGCTGCAGATCAACGGCAAGCTCAGGGGTGCCATCGTGGTGCCGGCCGCGGCGACCCGGGAACAGATCGAGCGCGCCGCGATCGACAGCGAGGTGTTTCAGAAGATGGCGGCCGGCCACGCCGTCCGCAAGATCGTGATCGTGCCAGGGCGTCTGGTCAACGTGGTGCTGTGACGCCGAAAATGGACCGTGCCCCCGCTATGCAACGTCGTTTCGCGCTGGTTTGCATGGGTCGTCTGGCTGGCGGCGGCGCCGCGCTGCTCGCGGGCTGTGGTTTTCAGCTGCGCGCCAGTCAGAATTTTGCGTTCACGTCGATCGCCGTGCTGCCCCATCCGGGCGGGTCGCTGGCCACTGAACTGCGCCGCTCGTTTGGCAGCGCCGTGCAGGTGCTGGCGAGCGAGGACGCGCTGACGCGCGCGCAGATTGTGGTGGAGATCCTTCAGGAGCAACGCGAAAAAACGGTGGTCGGCGTCAACAGTTCGGGCCAGATCCGCGAGTTTCAGTTGCGCATACGGCTGAAATTCAGGGTCCGCACGCCGCAGGGCCGGGAACTGGTGCCCGAAACCGAGATCGTGCAGCAGCGCGATATCAGCTTCAACGAATCGGCGGTGCTGGCCAAGGAGGCCGAAGAAGTCTTGCTCTACCGCCACATGCAAACCGACATCGTGCAGCAGCTCATGCGCCGCCTGGCCACGCTCGGGCTGGCTTGAGGCATGCCTTGATTCGTCCCCATATTCCCGGGTATCTGACGGACAGTCCAGAATGCAACTAGCCCCAGGACAGCTCAACAGCCATCTGCACAAGGGTTTGCAAAGCCTCTACACGCTGCATGGCGACGAGCCGCTGCTGGTGCAGGAGGCGGCCGACGCGATCCGCAGCGCGGCCCGCGCGCAGGGCTTTGACGAGCGCAGTTCGCACACCGTCGCCGGCGCCCGCTTCGACTGGAGCGAGGTGCTCGCAGCCGGCGGCTCGCTGAGCCTGTTTGCCGAGCGGCAGATGCTCGAATTGCGCATTCCCTCGGGCAAACCCGGCAAGGACGGCAGCGAGGCGATCCAGCAGCTTGCCGCCCAATCGCGCGGCAATGACTCGACGCTGACGCTGATCATGTTGCCGCGCCTGGACAAAGTGGTGAAGGGCAGCGCCTGGTTTGGTGCGCTTGAGAGCTTTGGCGTCACGGTGCAGCTCGAGGCGGTCGAGCGCCAGGCGCTGCCGCAGTGGATTGCGCAGCGGCTTGCGCTTCAGGGGCAGCGCGTCGCGGGCGGGGAGGAGGGGCAGCGCGCCCTGCAATTTTTTGCCGACCGGGTCGAAGGCAATCTGCTCGCCGCCCATCAGGAGGTCCAGAAACTGGCGCTGCTGTTTGCGCCCGGCGAGCTGTCTTTTGATCAGATCGAGAGCGCGGTCCTGAATGTTGCGCGCTATGACGTCTTCAAGCTCTCCGAGGCGGTGCTGGCGGGCCAGGCCCTGCGCGTGCAGCGCATGCTCGAGGGCCTGCAGGCCGAGGGCGAGGCCGAAGTGCTGGTGCACTACACCCTGAGCGAAGATATCCGCGCCCTCAAGCGCGTCAAGACCGCGGTTGGACTGGGTCGCCCGCTGCCCCTGGCCCTGCGCGAGCAGCGCGTCTGGGGCGCGCGGGAACGCCAGTTCGAGCGCGTGCTGCCGCGTTTGAGCGAGCAGGCGCTGAGTGCCCTGCTGCTGGCGGCGCACCGCGTCGACGGCATCGTCAAGGGTTTGAAGCAGGATGACTGGCCGGCTGACAACTGGCAGGCCTTGCAGCGACTGGCGATGATGCTGTGCCGTGAATGCAGGGCGCCGCTCGCGGCCCCGAGGGCGCGCTGAAGGGCGCTCTCCCGTGCGAGAATGAAACGATGACGGTGCAGACCCTTTTCGACTACACGCAGGCCCTTGGCGGCCAGGCCAGAACGGCGTCGGCCGCGATGGCCCGGTCGCCGACCGCGTCCAGGAACGCGGCGCTGCGCGCCCTGGCCGGGCTTTTGCGCGGCAGCGTGCCGGCGCTGCAAACGGCCAACGCCGTGGATCTGGTGCGGGCACAGGACGCCGGCCTGCCTGCCCCGATGGTCGACCGGCTCAAGCTGACGGCGCAGGTGATCGAGACCTGTGCCCAGGGCTGCGAGCAACTGGCCGCCATGCCCGATGTGATTGGCGAAATCATCGGCATGAAACAGCAGCCCAGCGGCATCCGGGTCGGGCAGATGCGGGTTCCGATCGGCGTCTTCGGCATGATTTACGAGAGCCGGCCGAACGTGACGATCGAGGCCGCCTCGCTGTCGATCAAGAGCGCCAATGCCTGCATCCTGCGCGGCGGTTCCGAGGCGATCGAGTCGAACAAGGCGCTGTCCCTGCTGGTGAGCCAGGCGCTTGCCGCCAGCGGCTTGCCGGTCGATGCCGTGCAACTGGTGCAGGTGACTGACCGGGAGGTGGTGGGCCAGCTCATCACCATGGCGCAGTATCTGGACCTGATCATTCCGCGCGGCGGCAAGGGCCTGATCGAGCGCATCAGCCGCGATGCCAGGGTGCCGGTCATCAAGCACCTCGACGGCAACTGCCATGTGTATGTGGACGACCCCTGCGACATCGAGATGGCGATCGCGGTCGCCGACAACGCCAAGACGCAGAAGTACAGCCCCTGCAATGCCGCCGAGGGCCTGCTGGTGGCGCGCGGCGCGGCGCCTGATTTCCTGCCCCGGATGGCGGCGATTTATGCCGCCAAGGGAGTCGAGATGCGCTGCGATGCCGAGGCCCTGGCGCTGCTCGCCCGGGTGCCTGGCGCGCAGCTCGCGGCCGCCAGCGAGCAGGACTGGTATGAGGAATACCTGGCACCCATCATCAGCATCCGGGTGGTCGATGGCGTGGCGCAGGCGATTGAGCACATCAATCGCTATTCTTCGCACCACACCGACGCCATCGTGACCCGCGACCACATGCATGCGCAGGCCTTTTTGCGCGAGGTCGATTCGGCCAGCGTGATGGTCAACGCGAGCACACGTTTTGCCGATGGCTTCGAGTACGGACTGGGCGCCGAGATCGGCATCAGCACCGACAAGTTTCACGCGCGCGGCCCGGTCGGCATCGAGGGGCTGACGTCGCTTAAATACGTGGTTCTTGGCGACGGCCAGGTGCGGCTTTAGGATGCTGTTGTGGCGGCGCTCTGTCGAGTTGCTTGCCGCTGGCGGGGCGCTCGCCGACAAGTCCTAGAATAGCCCCCGTTTCCCGACTTTATCCTTCCAAGAGGGCCGCATGGTTCCACATCTCGCCACCGCACTGACCGGCCCCATCAATGAGCTCGAGCAGCGCGTACTCGATTCCATGCCGTCGATTGAGCGCTGGTTTCGTCTCGAATGGATGGAGCACACGCCCCCGTTTTACAGCTCGGTCGACGTTCGCAACGCGGGTTTCAAGCTGGCGCCGGTCGCCACCAATCTGTACCCCGACGGCTGGAACAACCTGACACCCGAGATGTTGCCGCTCGCCGTGCAGGCGGCGATGGCGGCGATCGAGAAGATCTGCCCGGAAGCCCGCAATTTGCTGTTGATCCCGCAGAACCGCTCCACCGGCACGGCCTATCTTTCGAGCATGGCCCAGTTGCGGCGCATTTTTCACATGGCCGGTCTGAATGTGCGAATTGGCTCGATCGACCCGGCGATCAAGAGGGTGACCAAATTCGAGCTGCCCGGCGGTGAAAATATCACTCTGGAACCCGTCCTGCGCGGCAAACGTCGCCTGGGCGTCAAGGACTTCGACCCCTGCACCATCCTGCTCAACAATGACCTCAGTGCGGGCGTGCCGGGCATTCTGGAGGAAGTCCATGAGCAGTACCTGCTGCCGCCGCTGCACGCGGGATGGACGACGCGGCGAAAGAGCAAGCATTTCAAGTGCTACGAAGAAGTGGCCAAGCGCATGGGCAAGCTGCTGGGGGTGGACCCCTGGCTGATCAACCCGATGTTCGACAAGTGTGGCCAGGTCACGCTGACCGACGACGCGGGCCTGGAGGGCTTGCGCGCCCAGGTTGAAGTGCTGTTGACAAAGATCCGGCGCAAGTACAAGGAATACGGCATCAAGGAAAAACCGTATGTGGTCGTCAAGGCCGACAACGCGGCCCATGGCATGGGCATCGTGACGCTGGGTGACTCAAAGGACCTCGAAGTCATCCGGCAAAAATTTCAGGGCCAGTTGCCGGGCCGCAGCGAAGATGCGCCGGCCCAGGATTTCCTGATCCAGGAAGGGGTTCTGACCAGCGAGCGCGTGAACGACTCGGTGGCCGAGCCGGTGGTCTTCATGATGGACCGTTATGTGGTGGGCGGTTTCTACCGGATTCATGGCGGCCGCGCCGCCGACGAGAATCTGAATGCGCCCGGATCGGCTTTCGTTCCGCTGGCCTTCGAGCACAGCACGCATTTGCCGCAACCCGGCAGCAAACCGGGCGCCAGTGCGCCAAATCGGTTTTACATGTACGGCGTGGTGGCGCGCCTGGCGATGCTGGCTGCCAGCTACGAACTGGAAGCAACCGATCCGGATGCCGAGGTCTATGAGTAAGCGCGGCCAGCGGATCGGATAAGCCGGTGGCGCGATCCAGATCTTCCCTTGCAGCGCTGACGCTGGGCGCGATTGGCGTCGTTTACGGCGACATCGGCACCAGCGTGCTGTACGCGGTCAAGGAGGTGTTTGGCTCCGGCCATGTGCCCTTTACCCACGAAAACGTCCACGGCATCCTGTCGATCTTCTTCTGGACGCTGACGGTGATCGTGTCGATCAAGTACGTGACGCTCGTGCTGCGCGCGGACAACCATGGCGAGGGCGGCCTGGTGGCGATGCTGGCGCTGGCCTCGCAGTCGGTCAAGGACAAGCCCAAGCTGCGCCGCGTGCTGCTGCTGGTCGGCATTTTTGGCACCTGCCTTTTTTATGGCGATGGCGTCATCACGCCGGCCATCACGGTGCTGTCGGCGGTGGAGGGCCTGGAGGTGGTCTCGCCTGCCTTCAAGAAGTACGTGATTCCGCTGACCTTGCTGATCCTGTTCGGGCTGTTCTTCGTGCAAAGGCGCGGAACCGCCAGCATCGGGCGATTCTTTGGCCCGATCATGATCGTGTGGTTTTTCATCATCGCGGTACTGGGCGTGGCGCAAATCCTCACGCATCCCTCGATCCTGTGGGCGCTTAGCCCGCATCACGCCATCGGATTCATCTGGAACAACCCGGATGTCACCTTCATCATTCTCGGTGCCGTGGTCTTGTGCGTCACCGGAGCCGAAGCGCTCTACGCCGACATGGGGCATTTCGGCAAAAAACCGATCCGCGTGGCCTGGTTTTCAATCGTCATGCCGGCACTCACGCTCAATTACTTCGGACAGGGCGCCTTGCTGCTGAGCAATCCGGCGGCGGTCAAGAACCCGTTTTTCATGATGGCGCCGGACTGGGCCCTGGTGCCGCTGGTGGGCCTGGCCACCATGGCCGCGGTGATCGCATCGCAGGCCCTGATATCGGGCGCGTTTTCGGTCACCAAACAGGTCATCCAGCTCGGTTACCTGCCGCGCCTGCAGATACAGCACACCAGCGTCAAGGACACCGGGCAGATCTACCTGCCGTTTGTCAACTGGAGCCTGTTTGTGGCGATCGTGCTGGCTGTGGTGATGTTCAAGTCATCGAGCAATCTGGCCGGCGCTTACGGCATCGCGGTGTGCACCGACATGTTGATCACGACCATCCTGACCTTCTTTGTGATCCGCTACAGCTGGAACTTCCCGCTGGTGCTGTGCATTGCAGCGACAAGCTTCTTCTTTGTCGTCGATTTTGCGTTCTGGGCATCGAATCTGCTCAAACTGTTTGAAGGCGGCTGGTTCCCGCTGATGATCGGCGGCGCCGTGTTTACGCTGATGATGACCTGGAAAGACGGGCGGCGCCTGATGAACGAGAAACTGCGCTCCGATTCGATCGACCTCGCGAGCTTTCTCGAGGCCGTGTTTGTGAGCCCGCCGCTGCGCGTCGAAGGCACGGCCGTGTTCCTTACGGCCGAGCCCGGCACGGTGCCCAATGCGATGCTGCACAACCTCAAGCACAACAAGGTGCTGCACAAGATCAACCTGTTTGTCACGGTGCGCAACCATGAGGTGCCGCGCATCCCGCTGGACAAGCGCCTGGAGGTCGAGTCGCTGGGCCACAACTGCTGGCAGGTGATCGTCAACTACGGCTTCAAGGGCGACCCCGACCTTCCCAAGGCGCTGCAGCTCATCAAGGGCCGCGGCTGCGAGATCGACCCCATGACCACCAGCTACTTTCTCTCGCGCGACATCGTGGTCCCGACCATCGGCGGCGGCATGTCGCAGTGGCGCGAGAAACTGTTCTCGCAGATGCACCACAACGCCAGCGCGGTGGCCGAGTTCCTGAGCCTGCCCAACAATTCGGTGGTTGAACTGGGATCCAAGATCGAAATTTGATGCGCTTGTTCAAGGATCTGAGCCTGTCGGCGCTTTCGGCCGGTTTTGTGGCGGTGCTGGTCGGGTTCACGAGTTCGGTGGCGATTGTGTTTCAGGCCGCGCTCGCGTTCGGGGCCGGCCCGGAACTGGTCAGCTCCTGGATGTGGGCCCTGGGACTGGGCATGGGGCTGTGCACAGCGCTTCCCTCGCTCTGGCTGCGCCAGCCGGTCATGGTGGCCTGGAGCACGCCCGGCGCCGCGGTCCTGGCCACGGCCGGGCTGGCCGGCGGATTCTCCATGGCCGAGGCGGTCGGCTCCTTCATGCTGTGCGCCGCGCTGATCACCCTGTGCGGCGTCACCGGCTGGTTTGAAAGAGTCATGAATCGCCTGCCGCTGGCGATCGCTTCGGGACTGCTGGCGGGCGTATTGGCGCGCTTTGGCATGCAGGCCTTTGCCGCGGCACAGACCAGTTTGCCCCTGGTGCTGCTGATGCTCGCGAGCTACCTGCTGGGCAAACGATTCGCGCCGCGCTATGCGGTGCCGCTGACACTGCTGGCGGGCGTGATCCATGCCACGGCGACCGGTGGCTTCAATGGCGCGGGAATCCATTTCGGCCTGGCAAGGCCGGTCTTTACCGCGCCTCTTTTCACGTTTGGCGCTGCGATCAGTCTGGCCCTGCCCCTGTTTGTCGTGACGATGGCCTCGCAAAACCTGCCGGGCGTGGCGGTCATTCGGGCCACCGGCTATGGCGGTGCGCCTGGCGCCGCGGCAGGCGCGGGGATTCCGATCTCGAAAATCATCTCACTGACCGGTCTGGCCACGCTGGTGCTGGCGCCGTTTGGCGCCTTTGCACTGAATTTGAGCGCCATCACGGCGGCCATCTGCATGGGACGCGAGGCCCATCCTGATCCGGATCGGCGTTACATGGCGGCCGTCGCCTGCGGCCTCATCTATGTGCTGATCGGCCTCTTTGGGACGGCCATCACGGGCGCGCTGACGGCGTTCCCGAAAGAACTGATCGCCGCCATTGCCGGCCTTGCCCTGATTGGCACCATCGGCGCCTCGCTGGCGACCGCCGTGCGTGACGAACTGCATCGCGAGGCGGCCATCATCACCTTCCTGGTCACCCTGAGCGGTGTCGTCATCGGCGGTGTCGGCTCAGCCTTCTGGGGCGTGCTGGCCGGCGCGCTGGCCCTGTTTGTGCAACAGTACGGCAAGTCGCACTTTTCCAAACCTCCGCTGGCCTGAGCCAGCCATTGCCCATGAACCTGCTTTTTGTCGCTGATCCGCTGTCCTCCTTCAAGATCTACAAGGACACCACCTTTGCCATGATGCGAGAGGCGCAAAGGCGCGGCCATCGGGTATCGGCCTGCGAGCAGCAGGACCTGCTCTGGCAGCGCGGCGCCGCCGTCACCGCGCACGTGCAGGACATCACCCTGACGGGCGACCCGGCGCACTGGTACGAGGTCGTGCAGCCCCGCAGCGCGGCGCTGAGGGATTTCGACGCCATCCTGATGCGCAAGGACCCGCCATTCGACTCCGAGTACTTCTACGCCACACACCTGCTCGAGCAGGCCGAGCGTGACGGCGCGCGCGTGTTCAACAGCCCGCGCGCCCTGCGCGATCACCCCGAGAAGCTCGCCATCATGGAGTTTCCCCAGTTCATCGGGCCGACGCTGGTGACGCGCGACGAGGCTGACATCAAGCGCTTTCACGCCGAGCATGGCGACATCATCCTCAAGCCGCTCGACGGCATGGGCGGCATGGGCATCTTCCGCGTCGGTCCCGATGGCCTGAATCTTGGCTCCATCACGGAGACGCTGAACCGACACGGCGCGCAAAGCCTGATGGCGCAGAAATTTCTGCCCGCCATCGCGCAGGGCGACAAGCGCGTGCTGGTGATCGGCGGCAAGCCGGTGCCTTTCTGCCTGGCGCGCATTCCGCAGGGCAGTGAAGTGCGCGGCAATCTGGCCGCGGGCGGCAAGGGGGTGGCCCAGCCGCTGGGCGAGCGCGACCGCTTCATCGCCGAATCATTGGGGCCGATCCTGAGCGCGCGCGGCTTGCTGCTGGTCGGGCTCGATGTGATCGGCGACAGCCTGACCGAGATCAACGTCACCAGCCCGACCTGCTTCCAGGAAATTTTCGATCAGACCGGCTTCGATGTCGCCGCCATGTTCGTCGCTGCGCTGGAGCAGGCGCTCAAGCGCTGACCAGGGCGGATTTTTGCGTGCGGCAACTGCAGCCAGCGACCGCGCCATCGACAAACACCTGCAGTTCGCCGGCTTTCATGGCGATCCATTCCTCGTTGGTGGTCAGCGGCTCGGTGACGACGATCGCCAGGCGGTCGTCCGGGCCGTTGAGGTCGGCCAGATCGACGCTGACATCCTCATCCTTGAGGCGGACCTCGGTGAACGGATGCTGCCGAAGCACGTAATGCAACTGGGTGCTGGCGTGCGCCCACAAGGCCTGACCGTTGCTCAGCAAGAAATTGAAGGTGCCGTGGCGCGCGATCTGCGGCACCAGCTCAGCCAGCGTGCTGGTCAGTTCGGCAACGTCCGGAACGCCGGCGTGCGACTTGGCCAGTTCCTGCAGCAGCCAGCAAAACGCCAGTTCACTGTCGGTATTGCCGACCGGCCGGAAGCTGCCGTGCAGCGCAGGCCGGTAGTCCTTGAGGTCGCCGTTGTGGGCAAAGACCCAGTAGCGGCCCCACAACTCGCGCACAAAAGGATGGCAGTTCTCCAGCGAGATGGCGCCGATGGTGGCCTTGCGCACATGCGCCACCACGTTGTGGCTCTTGATCGGGAAGGTGCGCAGCATGCTGGCGATCGGCGAGGTCGAGGCGCCCTGCTTGTCGACGAAATAGCGCACGCCCTTGCCCGGTTGATCTGGGGTCGCCTCCTCGCTCTCGAAGAACGCGATGCCCCAGCCATCGGCATGGTGGCCGGTGCAGCCGCCGCGCTGCGAAAATCCGGTGAAACTCAGCGTCAGACTGGCAGGCAGCCGGCTGTTCATTCCAAGCAATTGGCACATGCGGCAAGTTTAACGCGTGGTGATGCTGATCACGGCCAGTCACCGGAGCCGGCGTTAACGCGCGCTGTCACCGGCCCGACATGGTTTCCCCAAGGAATTTTGAGGACAATGTCGAGCATGATAGGGCCAACGCAGAGGAGCGACTGTGCATACCAATTTCGATCTCAGCGAGCATCTCGGTCCGGGGACCCGCAGCAACAAGATTGTGTCGGCGGCCGAGGCCGTCTGCCTGGTTCATGACGGCGACACGGTGGCCACCGGGGGCTTCGTCGGCATTGGTTTTGCCGAAGGCATTGCGATTGCCCTTGAGCAGCGCTTTCTGGCCAGCCAGCGCGCAAGCGGCACCGGCAGTCCCGGTCAGCTGACGCTGGTCTACGCCGCCGGGCAGGGCGATGGCATGAGCCGGGGGCTCAATCACTTTGGACACCGCGGCATGGTCAGGCGCGTGGTCGGCGGCCACTGGGGCCTGGTGCCGGCCCTGCAGAAACTGGCGGTGGACAACGAGATCGAGGCCTACAACCTGCCCCAGGGCGTGATCACCCACCTGTTTCGCGACATCGCCGCCGGCAAGCCGGGCACCCTGACGCATGTCGGCCTTGACACTTTCGTCGATCCGCGCCTGGGTGGCGGCAAGATCAACGCGCGCACCACGCAGGATCTGGTTCGATTGATGGAGATTGACGGACAGGAGTACCTTTTCTACAAGGCATTCCCGATTTCGGTCGGCATTATCCGCGCCACCACGGCCGATCCCGACGGCAATCTCAGCATGGAGCACGAGGCGCTGACGCTGGAAGCGCTGGCGATTGCGATGGCGGCGCGCAATTCGGGCGGCATCGTGATTGCCCAGGTCGAGCGCGTGGCGGCGCGCGGCAGCCTCAATCCGCGCCAGGTGCGGGTGCCCGGCGTGCTGGTCGACGCGGTGGTGGTGGCGACCGATCCGGCGCACCACATGCAGACCTTCTCCGAACAATACAACCCGGCCTACTCGGGCGAGATCCGGGTGCCGGTGGAGACCGTGGCGCTCATGGCGCTGAGCGAGCGCAAGGTGATTGCACGGCGCGCCGCGATGGAGTTGCGAACCGACAGCGTCGTCAATCTGGGCATCGGCATGCCCGAAGGCGTCGCGGTGGTGGCCACCGAGGAAAAACTGATCGACCTGCTGACGCTCACCGCCGAGCCTGGCGTGATCGGGGGCATCCCGGCCAGCGGCATGAGCTTTGGGGCCGCGATCAATACCCAGGCCGTGATCGACCAGCCCAACCAGTTCGATTTCTACGACGGCGGCGGACTCGACATTGCCGTGCTCGGACTCGCGCAGGCCGATGCGCAGGGCAATGTGAACGTCAGCAAATTCGGCACCCGGCTGGCTGGCGCCGGCGGCTTCATCAATATCAGCCAGAACGCCAAGCGGGTGGTCTTTGCCGGCACCTTCACCGCCGACGATCTGGACGTTCGCATCGAGGCCGGACGCCTGCGGGTGGTCACCGAGGGGCGGACGCGCAAATTTGTCAAGGCGGTCGAGCACCGGACCTTCAGCGGTCGCGAGGCCTGCCGAAGGTCGCGCCCGGTGCTCTATGTCACGGAGCGTTGCGTTTTGCGCCTGCGCGCCGACTGCCCCGAGGGCGGGCTCGAACTGATCGAGATTGCGCCGGGGATCGACCTCGAACGCGATGTGCTGGCGCAAATGGATTTCAGGCCGGCCGTCAGTGCGCAGCTCAAACTGATGGACCTGGCGCTCTTTGCCGAGGCAAGAATGGGGCTGCGCGAGCGCCTGCTGGCGACGCCGCTGGCGCTGCGCTTTGAACTGGACCGGGAGCACCGCATGCTGTTCATCAATTGTGAAGGACTGGCGATCGACTCCCTGTCCGACATCGTGCAGGTCGAACGCATGGTCGAGGAACTGCTGACGCCGGTGGTCACCAGCCCGGCACAGCGGGTGGCGGTGGTGGTGAACTATGACAGCTTCACCATCCTGCCGACACTGGTGGATGCCTATTCGGCCATGGTCAGGCGGCTGACCGGTCGCTTTTACAGCCGCGTGACGCGCTACGGTTCTGGCGGATTCCTCAAAGCGAGGCTCGATGCAGGCCGAAGCGCATCCATCCGATAATCGAACGATTGTCATGAGAAAATGAACATTATTCGGGAAATCCTCGTTGAAACTTAGAACCAAGATTACGGCCCTGACCCTGCTTTGCGTTGCGCTCGACGGCGGCGCTCTGACGCTCGGCCGCCTGCGTGGCGCAGCGCTGATCGGACGACCTCTGGACCTTGCCGTGCAGTTTCAGTTTGACAGCGGCGAGGATGCATCGGCATCGTGTTTCGAGGCCGACGTGTTTCATGCCGAGACGCGTCAGGATCCGGGGCGGATTCGCCTCTCCGTCGAGCCCGCCGCGCAAGCCGGCGTGGCCGAGGTGCGGGTCGTGTCCCCGGCGACGGTGGACGAGCCGGTGGTCGCACTCAACCTGCGTTATGGCTGCGGCCAGAAGGTCAGTCGTCGCTATGTGCTGCTGGCGGATCTGCCTGATCAGGCCTTCGCCGCGTCAAGCGTGCCGGCGCTTGCGCCATTGATGGCGGAGCCGGCCGGCGTCAAGCCGGAACCGTCGCCGTCGCCGGCGGCCGCCGCAGACGCCAGTGTGCCTGCGCCCGCGCCTGTGGCGGCAGCGCTGCCCGCGCCTGCCGCCAGGGCGAAGCCGGCGCAAAGGTCAAAGCCGGGCGCGAGGGCAAAACCGCTGGTCGGGCAGCGCGCTGGCCCGCAGGCAAAGAACCGCAGCCCGGCGCCGCGAAGCGACGCTGCGGCTGCAAAGCCGGCCGCACCGGTTGCCAAGTCCAAGTCCGGCCCGGCCGCTGCGCAGCCGCGCCTGAAGCTCGATCCGCTGGAGGTCCTGTCGGATCGTGTCGCCAATCTGGCCGCGCCCGCGACCGTCCAGGCACCCCCGCAGGCCTCGCCGGATCTGAAGAAGATGCAGACCCTGGAGGGCGAAGTGCGGGCACTGCGTGACTCGGCAGTGAAAAACGAGAAGTCCTTGGCGGAATTGAAAGCGCAGTTGCAGCAGGCCCAGGCGCAGAGTTCATCGGGCGTCGTCGTTTATGTCCTGGTCGCGCTGGTGCTTTGCTGCTTGCTGGCGCTGGCATGGCTTTGGCGGCGTCAGCGCCCCGGATCGGTGATGGGTCGTGAGTGGTGGCGTGGCGCCATCGCCAACCGGCTGCCAGCGGCAGGCGCCTCTGCAGGCGAGGGAGCCGCTGACCTGACGGCGACCCGCCAGGGCGCGGAGCCGGCCGCGCTGGAGAGCGCAGAGCCGCACCGTGCTGGCGCTGATTTCGGCGCTTCCCCCGGACTGCAAGTCCATGCGGTCGAGCTCAGCGATTCGGCGCTGGACGATTTCATGCGCGCGGGCGTCGCAGACGGGGCAAATCGAGGTCGGTCGATGTCGGCGAATGCGCACGCGCGCAACCTCAATTCGGACGCGGTGCTTGAAATTCGGCGGCGTGCCGACTACCTGGTAGCCATCGGAAGGCCGGAGCAGGCGGTGGATATTCTCAAGCGGCAGCTCGGAGAAGGTGACGAGCCCAATCCCAATTTCTATTTGGACCTTCTGGGCATATTGCATGCCGCGAACCTGAAAAGCGACTTTCAGAAGTTCAGCCAGGACTTCAACCTGCTGTTCAACGGGCGGATTCCCGAATTCGCAGTCTTCAAGAAAGAGGGCAAGGATCTGGGGTCGCATCCCGAGGTGCTGCAGCGCATCACCGGATGCTGGAGCACTCCCAAGGTGCTGGAATTGATCGAGTCCTGCATTTTTCGGGATCCCTGGACCGCCAGCGACGAGCCCTTCGATCTGGCCGCGATGCGCGATCTGTTGTTGCTGCACGCCATAGCGCAGAGCCACGGCCTTGACGCGGCGGCTGGCACGGCCACCCATGCGCCGGCCGGGCCCGATCGCGCGCCGTCCGACCCATCGGCGCCGACCAGGGACATCCCGCACGATCTTGATCTTGACCTGTCCGATCTGGGCATCGAGGCCGCTTCAACCTCGGGCGCGCCGCTTGCAGAGATCAACCTCGACCGCCTGGTGCCTTCGGTTCGTCAGAAGCTCGAGGCGTCCGAACTGGACACCCGTTATCCGGAACTGAATCCGCCGCCGCGCAACCCGGGCCAGCGCCCCGGATAGCCTAGCGCAGAGCCGGGGTCAGGGCTTTCTACAATGACCTGATGTTTTCAGAATTTGCATCCCGTGGCACCCAGGAATTTCCGCTTTTGGACCATCTCAATCCCGAGCAGCGCGCCGCTGTCACCCTGCCGCCCGAGCATGCCTTGATCCTGGCCGGCGCCGGTTCGGGCAAGACCCGCGTTCTGACGACCCGAATCGCCTGGCTGTTGCAGACCGGCCAGGTCTCTACCGGCGGCGTGCTGGCGGTGACATTCACCAACAAGGCGGCGCGGGAAATGATGACGCGCCTGAGCAGCCTGTTGCCGATCAATGTGCGCGGCATGTGGATTGGCACTTTTCACGGCCTGTGCAATCGGTTCCTGCGCGCCCATTACCGCCTGGCAAATCTGCCGCAGAGTTTTCAGATTCTGGACACGCAGGACCAGCTTTCTGCGATCAAGCGCCTGTACAAGCAGTTCAATCTGGACGATGAGCGTTTCCCGGTCAAGCCGCTGCAGTGGTTCATTGGCGGCTGCAAGGAAGACGGACTGCGGCCCAACATGGTCGAGGTGCGCGACGAAGAGACGCGCCGCAAGATCGAGATCTACCAACTCTATGAAGAGCAGTGCCAGCGCGAGGGCGTGGTCGATTTTGGCGAACTGATGTTGCGCAGCTACGAGTTGCTGCGCGATAACGATGCGATTCGCGAGCACTATCAGCGCCGTTTCCGGCACATCCTGATCGACGAGTTCCAGGATACCAACAAGCTGCAGTATGCATGGATCAAGATGCTGGCCGGGACCGGTGCGCACGGTTCGGTTGACGGCGGGTCCGACTTCAGCTCGAACGCCTGCGTCATGGCGGTGGGCGATGACGACCAGAGCATTTATGCTTTCCGCGGCGCGCGGGTTGGCAATATGGCTGATTTTGTGCGCGAGTTCAAGGTGCGCCACCAGATCAAGCTTGAAGAAAACTACCGCAGCGGCAGCAACATTCTGGACTCCGCCAATGAGCTCATTGGCAACAACAGCAGGCGTCTGGGCAAGAACCTGCGCACCAGCCAGGGACCGGGGGAGCCGGTGCGCGTGTTCGAGGCGACCAGCGATTTTGCCGAGGCCCAGTGGCTGGTCGACGAGGTTCGTGAACTGGTGCGAGACGATGTTGCGCGCAAGGAGATCGCCGTCTTGTACCGGAGCAACGCGCAAAGCCGGGTGCTTGAAACCGCCTTGTTCAGTGCCGCCGTGCCCTACAAGGTGTACGGCGGCTTGCGTTTTTTCGAGCGCGCCGAAATCAAGAATGCGCTGGCCTATCTGCGCCTGCTCGAGAACCCGCGCGATGACACCAGTTTCTTGCGCGCCGTGAATTTCCCGGCGCGCGGCATCGGCATGCGAAGCCTCGAGCAGTTGCAGGACGCGGCGCGCGCCTCGGCCTGTTCGCTGAGCGAGGCGGTGGCCGCCGTCGGTGGCAAGGCGGGTGCCAACATCGGCGGGTTTCTGGCCCGGATACAGGTCCTGCGCGAACAGACCGTGGGCTTGACCCTGCGCGAAATCGTTGAACTGGTGCTCGCGCACAGCGGCTTGATCGAGCATTACAGGGCCGACCGCGAGGGGGCCGATCGGGTCGAGAATCTGGAAGAACTGGTCAACGCGGCGGAAAGCTTTGTCTCGCTCGAGGGCTTTGGCCGCGATGCGGCGGCCCTGCCGGCGGACGAGCAGGCGCCCGACCTCGAGACCGGTGAAACTTTGTCGCCGCTGGCGGAATTTCTCGCCCACGCCGCGCTGGAGGCGGGCGACAACCAGGCGCAGGCCGGGCAGGACGCGATTCAATTGATGACCGTTCATTCCAGCAAGGGCCTGGAGTTTGATTGCGTTTTCATCACCGGGATTGAAGAAGGCCTGTTCCCGCACGAAAACTCGATGAGCGACCGCGATGGCCTGGAAGAAGAGCGACGCCTGATGTATGTGGCGATCACGCGCGCGCGCAAGCGGCTCTACCTGAGCCACTCGCAGACCCGAATGCTGCACGGCCAGACCCGCTATCACCTGAAGAGCCGCTTCCTGGACGAATTGCCCGAGTCGGCGCTGAAGTGGATCACGCCAAGAAGGCAGGCGCAGGGCCTTGACCATCGAGGCTTTGGCCACAACGAGCGCGCCATGCCCTCAACGCCGCCACCGGCCCAGCGCAGTTCGGCGTCAGCGCACGGATTGCGCGTGGGCGTCAAGGTGTTTCACGCCAAGTTCGGCGAAGGCACGGTGCTGGCGCTCGAAGGCAGCGCTGACGACGCCCGCGCGCAGATCAATTTTCCGCGCCATGGCGTCAAGTGGCTGGCCCTGAGCGTGGCCAAGCTGAGCCTGATCCCGTGACGCTGTGACCGACTGTAGATTTGACTGGAGATGAACATGATTGAAAGAAACCGATTCATGCGCCCGCTGCTGGCGTGCAGCGCCATGCTTGCCATCGTCATGGCGCACCCGGCCGGCGCGCAGACGGCGAGCGGCGCGCAGCGCACTGCATCGAGCCCGGCAAGCGCGAGTTCTGCGGCCGGTGCCGGCGAGGCGGCGCCCACCGTTCGGCCCGAGATCGGCAACCTGCTGCTCGACGCGCAGCGTCTGCTGGGTGAAAAGGACAACAAGGAAGCCGCTGCCAAGGTCCTTGCGGCCGAGGCCATCGCCGACAAGACGCCTTATGAGCTGCACATCCTGGCCCGTGTCAAGGGTGCTTTGGCGACCGCCATGGGCGATGCCGAATCGGCCGCCTTGCAGTACGAACTGGCAAGCCAGGGTCCCTGGCTGACCCAGACCGACAAGGTGGCGCGTCTGCAAGCCATGGTGGCGCTCTACTACAACGCCAAGAATTACGCCAAGGCAATCGAATGGATCGAGAAGTACCAGCAGGCCGGAGGCGCCGATCCGGCCATGAGGATGGTGCTGGCGCAAAGCCACTATCTGAAGGCCGACTACGCCAGCGCCGCCAAGGCGCTTGAGATCGAGGTCGGCAAGGCGATCTCGGCCGGCAAGGTGCCCGAAGAACTGCAGCTCAAACTGCTGGCTGACTCGCTCGGTCGCCTGCGCGACCAGGCAGGCCATACCCGGGTGCTGGAAACCATGGTGCGCTATTACCCGAGCCAGGCCACCTGGCGGGCGCTGATTTCGCGCTTGTGGGCCAAGCCGCAACTGGCGACGCGACTTCAGATGGACGTGTTTCGGCTGCAGTTGGCGGCCGCCGGATTGGCCGACGAGACTGACTACACCGAGATGGCAGCACTGGCCCTGCAGGAAGGCTCAGCCATCGAGGCCAGCAAGGTGCTCGAGCAGGGCTACGCCGCCGGGGTGCTGGTCGCGGGCGGCAAGGCGGGCGAGTTGCAGCGGCTCACCGACAAGGCGGGCAAGTCGGCTACTGAAGACCGCAACACGCTGGAGAAGGATATTGTGCGTGCCAGGACCCTGCCCGACGGCCTGGCGATGTTCAACTATGGCTTCAATCTGTTCCAGCTCGGACAGGCCGAGCGCGGCGTGACCCTGATGGAGCAGGGCCTGGCCAAGGGCATCGCGCGCAACGGCGACCTGGCCCGCTTGCGGCTGGTCTCGGTCTATGCCAGTCTGAAACAGCGGGAGAAGGCGGCAGAACTGCTGTCCTCGCTCGCCGGCAAGGTTGAGCCGGTTGGCCTTGATGACTGCGTCAGGTACTGGACGCTGTTGCTGCGTCGTTCCTGACCCTGGAGCGCGCCTTATTTGACGGCAGGCGGCGAAACGTCGTCTGACGCCTCGAAGGTGTCGCGGAAGCTGAAATAGAGCGACGTAAAGAACATCGATGCCAGCAGCAGCAGGGCCGGAAACAACAGGTCGCCGGCCAGCGCGGGATTGCCCAGCAGCGCCCCGAGCGTTGTCACCCCGGCCACCACCGCGATCAGGACCGCCAGCCACATCAGGGCAAAGACCGCGAAGGCCCAGAAATTGCGCAGACAGGCAAGCAGGCTGAAGAACAGCCCTTTGAGCGGCGAAAAACCGTGCCAGTGAACCAGCGCCGGCGCATGCCAGAACATCAGCGAGAGCGGCAGATGCAGGCCGACAAAGACCCACATCGCGCCTTGAAAGGACGGCTCCAGCATCATCTCGCGGGTCGGTGTTGTGCCGCCCAGATAGACACGGGCAAAGTCGCCGCCGTCGACCAGGTAGGACAGAGCGACGCTGGCCAGAAACCCCATCGCATAGAGACCGCCCAGGACGATCATGGCGCGTGCCTGCTGCCGACCGGCCCGGAACCCCGCCAGCATCACCAGCGGCATCGGAAAGCGTCCCTCGCAGGCTTGCCGGGTCGCGACCATCAGCCCCAGGGTGGCCGCCGGAAGCAGCGTCATGGCCAGCGCAAACCCGATCAGTGGCACCTGGCTGGCAATCGTCATGACCGCCATGAACATGAAGAAAAGACCGGCCAGCGCGAGAGGTTGCCTGAAAAAGGTCCGGATGCCCAGCTTGACCCACAGGATGCCGGTGCGCGCGGGAAGAAGGTTCAGTTTCATGGCCGGGGCCGCAGCGCGCTCATCAGGACGGGGTGGTCAATGCGCTGCTGCAGGACGCGCTCGAAATGGCCTGGGTCGTGCGCCTTGAGCAGGCTGGCGGCGCGCGGCTGGTGGTAATCCCAGAGTCGCGAAATCCAGAAGCGCAGGGCGGCCGCGCGCAGCATGGCGGGCAGCAGTTCCTGCTCCGCATCGGTCAAGGCCCGCACCGCGGCGTAGGCCCTCACAAAGCTCAGGGCGCGCTCCGGGTCATGGGCGCCGGTTTCAAGCTCGATGCACCAGTCGTTCATGCACACGGCGATGTCAAACAGCCAGCTGTCGACTCCGGCAAAATAAAAGTCAAAAAAACCGCTGAGCTGAAGCTGGCCGGCGCTCTCTTCAAACATCACGTTGTCGCGAAACAGGTCCGCATGGATCGGGCCGCGCGGCAAGGCGGCGTGCGCGGCCGACGCCGCCGCGCGCGCCTGGTAGTCCAGCTCGCCCTGAATCAGGGCGGCCTGGCGGGCATCAAGGTAGGGCAGCACGACCGGGACGGTTTCAATCCACCAGGCAAGGCCGCGCAGATGGGGCTGTGAGAGCGGGAAGTCGGCCCCCGCCAGATGCATTCGGGCCAGCGTGCCTCCGACCGCCGCGCAATGGGCGCTGCCGGGCGTCAATTGGCTCCTGCCGCGCAATCTGCTGACCATGGCCGCCGGCTTTCCCTTGAGTGCGAAGACCAGCTCGCCCTGCGCGTTGGCGCTGGGGTCGGGCACCGGTATGCCGCGCTGCGCCAGATGCTTCATCAGGCGCAGGTAGAACGGCAACTGCGCGAAGTTCAGGCGCTCGAACAGGGTCAGCACGTAATCGCGCTGGCGGCCTTCGATTTCAGCGCTGACGAAGTAGTTGGTGTTTTCGATGCCACCGGCGCAGCCCTGCATCTGCCTGAGTTCACCGAGTTGGAGTTGCCGCAACAGCGCGCGGACCTCGTCGGTCGAAACTTCTGTGTAGACCGCCATGACTCAAAAACTGAGAATTTTCCAGCTGCGTTCGCCGCTGACGGGCGCGATCTGGTAGGCCGGCATGCGGCCCTTGGGCTGCACCGTGATGCTGCGGGTTTCGCCGCCAATGCGCAGTTCATCGATGCTCGAGCCGGCGTCTTCGACGTGGATCCTTTCGGTGCGCTGCTCGACCGCCGCGGGCCTGGCGGCAGCCGCTGCCGTTCTGGCGTCGGCCGCTGTCGGTGCGGGCGCTGCTGCCTGCGCCCGGCAAAGGCCGGCACACATCAGGGACAGGGCGAACAACAGTGCAAATCTCATGCGCCAATTGTAGGACCACCGGTGGCCAGCCCGCAGCAGGCAAAATGGGGTCATGAACGACGCCACATCGATGAAAAAATGCCTGCTTCTGGTGGACGGGTCCAGCTACCTGTATCGCGCCTTTCATGCCATGCCCGACCTGCGCGCCGTCCCGGGCGATGCCGCCAGCGCGCCGACGGGCGCCATTCGCGGCATGATCAACATGCTGCAGAGTCTGCGCAAGGAATTTCCGGCGGATTTTGCGGCCTGTGTGTTTGACGCCAGGGGACCGACCTTTCGCGATGCGCTGTACCCGCAGTACAAGGCGCAGCGCTCGCCCATGCCCGACGACCTGCGCGCACAGATTGTGCCGATCCATGAGGTGGTGCGCCTGATGGGCTGGAAGGTGCTGGACGTTCCCGGCGTCGAGGCTGACGATGTGATTGGCACGCTGGCGCAGATTGCGGCCCGCCAGGGCATCGAGGTGATTGTGAGCAGTGGCGACAAGGACCTGGCGCAACTGGTCGATGCCCACATCACCATTGTCGACACCATGAACGGCAAGCGGCGCGACGTCGCCGGGGTCGAGGCCGAGTTTGGCGTGCCGCCGGACCGGATGATCGACTTTCAGACGCTGGTCGGTGACGTCATCGACAACGTGCCGGGCGTGCCCAAGGTCGGGCCCAAGACCGCCGCCAAGTGGTTGCAGCAGTACGGCTCGCTGGCCGGCGTGATCGCCAATGCCGACGCCATCACGGGCGCCGTTGGCGACAGCCTGAAGAAAACACTCGACTGGCTGCCAACCGCGCGCGAGCTGTTGACTGTCAAGACCGACTGCGACCTTGATGGCTGGGTTCCCGGCCTGCCAAGGCTGGATTACCTGGCGACCGGCAGCATGAACACCGAGGCGCTTGCGGTCTTTTACGAGAAATATGGATTCAAGGGTTTGGCCCGGGCCATAGGCGCCCGAGCCCCGATGGATCGCCACGGCCTGCGGCCTCGCGATGACGAGGCATGGGAGTCGAGGCCCTCAGGCGAGACCGGGGAGCCAAGGCCCTCAGGCGAGGCATGGGAGCCAAGGCCCTCACGCGAGACAGTGCAACTTGTTCCGTCATTGCGAGCGAAGCGCGGCAATCCACTGTCTGAGCCAGGCCTTTTCGATGAGCCTGAGCAAACCGCGTTCCAGCCACGGTCCAGCGTCACCACGCTGTCCTACGACACCCTTATGACCTGGAAGGCGTTTGACCACTGGCTGGCCAGAATACAGGACGCTGAACTGGTGGCGCTGGACACCGAGACGACATCGCTCGACGAGATGCGCGCGCAGATTGTCGGCATCAGTTTCAGCGTGCAGGCGGGCCAGGCGGCCTACATTCCCCTGGCCCACAGCTACCCGGATGCGCCCGAGCAATTGCCGCGCGATGAGGTGCTGGCGCGGCTCAAGCCCTGGCTGCAGGACGGCATGCGGAAAAAGCTCGGCCAGCACGTCAAGTACGACCGCCACGTGTTCGCCAACCATGGCATCGAAGTGCAGGGCTACGCGCACGACACCATGCTGCAAAGCTATGTGCTCGAAGTGCACAAGCCGCACGGACTGGCCAGCCTGGCCGAGCGCCACCTCGGGCGCAGCGGCATCAGTTTTGAGGATCTGTGCGGCAAGGGTGCGCACCAGATCTGCTTTGACCAGGTTGATGTGGGCAAGGCGGCACAGTACTCCTGCGAAGACTCCGACATGACGCTGGACGTCCACCTGGCCCTTTGGCCGCGGTTGCAGGCCGATGCCAGGCTGCGTTTTGTCTACGAGCTTGAGATTGCCAGCAGCGAGGTGCTCTACCGCGTTGAGCGCAATGGCGTGCTGATTGACGCCGCGACCCTGGCGGCACAGAGCCATGAGCTTGGCGGGCGCATTGTGCAGCTCGAGCGGGAAGCGCATGCGTTGGCGGGGCAGCCCTTCAACCTGAGCAGCCCCAAGCAGATCGGCGACATCTTCTTCACCAAGCTCGGTCTTCCGGTGGTCAAAAAGACCGCCACCGGCGCACCCAGCACCGACGAGGAAGTGCTGGAAAAGCTGGCCGAGGACTACCCGCTGCCGGCCAAGATACTGGAGCATCGCGGGCTGGCGAAATTGAAGGGCACCTACACCGACAAACTGGCGCAACTCGCGCACCCGCGCACGGGCCGCGTCCACACCCATTACGCGCAGGCGGTGGCCGTGACCGGCAGGCTCTCGAGCAACGACCCCAACCTGCAGAACATCCCGATCCGCACGGCCGAGGGGCGGCGCGTGCGCGAGGCCTTCGTGGCGCCCGCCGGCTGCATGATTGCCAGCGCCGACTACAGCCAGATCGAACTGCGCATCATGGCGCACATCAGCGGCGACGCCGCTCTGCTGCTGGCCTTTCACGACGGCATGGATGTGCACCGCGCCACGGCGGCGGAAATATTCGGCGTCGGCACCGACCAGGTCAGCAGCGAGCAGCGTCGCTATGCCAAGGTCATCAACTTCGGGCTCATCTACGGCATGAGCGCCTATGGCCTGGCACGGGCGCTGAACATCGACAACACGGCGGCGAAGAATTACATCGAGCGCTACTTCGAGCGCTACCCGGGCGTGCGCCTGTACATGGAACATACGCGCCAGGCTGCCAAGAGCCAGGGCTATGTCGAGACCGTGTTTGGCCGCCGCCTGTACCTGCCCGAGATCAACTCACCCAACGGCCCGCGCCGTAGCGGCGCCGAGCGCGCCGCCATCAATGCGCCCATGCAGGGAACGGCCGCCGATCTGATCAAGCTCAGCATGGTCAAGGTGCAGCAGGTACTCGACAGCGAAAAGCGCGCCACCCGGATGATCATGCAGGTGCATGACGAACTGGTGTTCGAGGTGCCCGAGTCCGAGATCGCCTGGGTCAGGCATGAGATTCCCGGTTTGATGGCGGGCGTCGCCGATCTCAGGGTGCCCCTGCTGGCCGAAGTGGGTGTCGGACCCAACTGGGACAAAGCCCATTGACCGAATTCTCAAGGCTTGTTGCTGCTATACTGCGCCCGCAGCGGCTGTAGCTCAGTTGGATAGAGTACTTGGCTACGAACCAAGGGGTCGTGGGTTCAATTCCTGCCAGCCGCACCAGAAAAGCAAATGAAATCAAGGACTTAGAGAGAAATTTCTAAGTCCTTTTTTCTTGGTTTGTACCATAAAACGCCATTTGTACTATTGCCCACTTCGTGTGGATCTTTTATCCATGAGTGAACCACATGAACAGCCCCAAACCATTCAACTCGTTCAACGCTGACTATCGAAGCCAACTTGCTCCCTTCAGGCCGGCGCCGTTCAAAGTGCAGGTGTGGGCTGAGCGCTAGCCCGCATATTTCACGCTACACGACTGTACGGCCCGATTTGGGCTGATTCCGGTGCAGGCCTGGCCTGAAGGCGCACCCAGAATCGATGTGC
>CAIMBE010000040.1 GCA_903839085.1 uncultured beta proteobacterium
AAGCCATGGATTGCTTCACCTTGTTCGCAATGACGGGTCGGTTCATGGAAAGCCAGCGGTGTCCGCTCGACAACGCGCACCAACCTTAAACCGTCATCGCGAGCGCAGCGCGGCGATCCATGCGTCGGATTCGCCTGCAGGGATCGCCGCGGCCTACGGCCTCGCGATGACGACCGGCCGTTTGGAATTTGCGTTGGCAGACGCGGCGGGTTCGTTCACCGCCTGCTGGCGTTCGATGATGCGCAGCATGGTCGCGAGCGTGATGGAGCTCATGGAGGCCCTGGCGATCTCGTCGATCTCTGACAGGACCGAGGCCAGCGCCTGTCCTACCGGCGTCGCCTCGCGCTGGCTGGTCTCGACCGGCAGCACATCCTCGAAGCGCGAGATCACATCCATCAGGGTCAGCCGGCGCGCATTGCCGATGAAGCGGTAACCACCGCCGACGCCACGGACCGATTGCACCATGCCCACACGCGACAACTCCGCCAGCACCTTGGCCAGGTGGTGCGACGACACGTCGTATTTCTGCGCGATCTCGGCCGCCGGGATCTGGCGCTCCGGATGGGCTGCAAATTCGAGCAGGCTGAAGAGCGCCAGGCGTGTGTTCTGTTGTAGTTTCATGGCAGGTGATTGCGGGTCGGCGTTGCAGATCAGGCCTCAAGATCCATCTCGAGCGGAATGAAGGGACCGATCATCATGCCCTGGCTGCGGAAAAATGAAAGAATCAAGGTGTTGTCCCGTGACAGCATGGTGCGCACCTTGCTGACGCCGGTCTTCTTGAAGCACTCGCAAATCGCCTGCAGCAGGCGCGTGGCGGTGCCGGCCAGGCGGGCATCGGGATGCACGTCGATGGCGAAGACCCAGCCGCAGGGCGGTGAGCCGAACTCCCAGTCGCGCACCTCGCCAATGACAAAGCCGACGACCTCGTGCGCCGCCGTGGCGACCAGGAAATGCTGTCCCGTTGCCACCGCGTCGGCGTAGCGGCGATAGAGCGAATTCCAGTAATCTCGTTTTTCGATACCGGTCACCATGGCATCAATTTCAATCACTGCATTCAGGTCGGCGCGTCCCACCGGGCGAATGCTCAGCGCGCCAGCGAGCGGCGGCTGCGGGGCCGAAGACGCGGTCGTCGGAAGTTTCTTTTTCGGTCGCTTTGGTTCGGCGACCGGGTGCGCGCTTTTGCTCATGGTGGATCTGCCTTATCTGCCTCGGGCAATTATTGCATGCAAATGCAAGAATATGTAAAATGGAATTTACCGTAACAAATCGTCGGTGTCAAAACCCGGTGCAGCCGGGCACAGACAACCGATCCAACGGAGACACAGAATGAACAGACTCCCTGCAAACGGTATGGCGTCCCGGCGGGCGCTTCGTTGACCGCGGCCAGATGAGGATGCCCATGAAAGCCGAAACCGCAGACCTGCGCCGAGTACCGACCTATTGCTACCAGTGCGTGGCCGGCCCCGACCTGCTCACGGTCAAGGTGGAGCAGGGGGTGGCGACCGAGGTCGAGCCCAACTTCTGCGCCGCCGACATTCACCCTGGCGGCGGCAAGGTCTGCGTCAAGGCCTACGGTCTGGTGCAGAAGACCTATAACCCCAATCGGGTGCTCAAGCCGATGAAGCGCAGCAACCCGAAGAAGGGGCGTGATCAGGACCCCGGCTTTGTGCCGATCAGCTGGGACGAGGCCTTCGGGCTGATCGCCGCCAGGCTCAATGCGGTGCGCGCCGAGGGCATCCTCGACGCCTCGGGCTACCCGCGCGTGGCCGCCAGTTTTGGCGGCGCCGGCACCCCGCAGTCCTACATGGGTACCCTGCCGGCCTTTCTCTCGGCCTGGGGACCGATCGACATGGGCTTTGGCTCGGGCCAGGGCGTCAAGTGCTACCACTCCGAACACCTGTATGGCGAGTTCTGGCACCGCGCCTTCATCGTCACGCCGGACACGCCCCTGTGCAATTACCTGATCTCGTGCGGCTCCAACATCGAGGCCTCGGGCGGCGTGATCGGCGTCTGGCGCCACTCCGAGGCGCGCGTGCGCGGCTTGAAGCGGGTGCAGGTCGAGCCGCATCTGTCGGTCACCGGCGCCTGTTCGACGCAGTGGGTTCCGATCAAGCCCAAGACCGACGCCGCCTTTCTCTACGCGCTGATCCACGTGCTGCTGCACGAGGTGCCGCGCGCGCGCCTGGACCTGGCGTTCCTGGCCACTCGCACCGCCTCGCCCTATCTGGTCGGGCCGCACGGCTATTACCTGCGCGAGCGCAGCAGCCGCAAGCCGCTGGTCTGGGATCTGGCGAGCGCGAGCGCCCGCCCGCACGACAGCGCGGCACTGCAGGAGGCGATCGAGGGCAGCTTTGAGGTTGATGCGATCGAGGTCGGCGCCGACGACGAGGTGCTGGCCGACGGCCTGCTCGCGGGCAGCACCGGTTTCAGCCGACTGGTCGAACACATGCGGCCCTACTCGCCCGAGTGGGCGCAGCCGATCTGCGACGTGCTGGCAGCGCACATGCGCCGCATCGCCAACGAGTTCATCGACCACGCCTGCGTTGGCCAGACGATCGAGGTCGACGGCATCACCATGCCCTACCGGCCGGTCGCGGTGACGCTGGGCAAGACCGTCAACAACGGCTGGGGCGGCTTCGAGTGCTGCTGGGCGCGCACGCTGCTGGCCACGCTGGCCGGTGCGCTGGAGGTGCCGGGCGGAACGCTGGGCACCACGGTGCGGCTGACCAGGCCGATGTCGCAGCGCCACGAGAGCGTCCGGCCAGGGCCCGACGGCTTCATGCACTTCCCGCTCAATCCCACCGACAAGGCCAACTGGTCGCCCAATCCGAACATTCGCAACGCCTATCGCTCGATGGTGCCGCTGGCGGCCGATGGGCCCTGGAGCCAGGCGCTCGGGCCGACCCACTTTTCATGGCTTTTCCTGGACGAAACACCCAAGGGCCTGCCGCGCGTCACGCTGCCCGAGGTCTGGTTCCTGTACCGCACCAACCCTGCCATTTCGTACTGGGACACGGCCGAGCTGAGCGAGAAGATGGCGCGCTTCCCGTTCACGGTCGCCTTTGCCTACACGCGCGACGAGACCAACCATTTCGCCGATTTGTTGTTGCCCGACGCGACCGATCTGGAGAGCCTGCAGCTGATGCGCATCGGCGGCACCAAGTACCAGGAGCAGTACTGGGAGTGCACCGGTTTCGCGCTGCGCCAGCCCGCTGTCAAGGCCAGTGGCGAGGTCCGCGACATGACCGAGATCGCCAGCGAACTGGCCGCGCGCACCGGACTCACCACACCCTATGTGGCGGCCATCAACAAGGGCGCCGGCGGCGTTCCCCTGCGCGGCGCGCACGCTGACTTTTCTCTGGACACGCAGCAGCGCCACAGCTGCGAGCAGATCTGGGACGCGGTCTGCCGCGCCGCCAGCTCCGAAGTCAGCGACGGCGCCAGCGCGCACGGCCTGGATTGGTGGAAGGAAAACGGGCTGGCAACGCGGCCCTTTGCCCGCAGCAACTATTACCTTGAGCCGACCATGGTCAAGCGCGGCCTGCGCTATGAACTGCCCTACCAGGAACGGCTGCTGCGGGTCGGCACCGAACTCGGCCGGCGCCTGCACGAGCATGACATGCACTGGTGGGACGAGCAGCTCAAGGAATACCAGGCGCTGCCGGTGTGGAAGGACTTTCCCGGGCTGTGGGAGGCCATCATAGGCCAGACCGGCGGCCAGGCAAAGGACTACCCGTTCTGGCTGCTGACCGCGCGCAGCATGCAGTACGCCTGGGGCGCCAACGCCGGCATCCAGCTGATGCACGAAGTGGCCGACAACATCAGCGGCCACCGCGGCGTGATCATGAACGCACAGGCCGCGCAGCAACTCGGCATCGAGGACGGCGACGAAATCGAGATTTCCACGCCCAAGCGCAGCGTGCGCGGTCGCGCTGTGGTGCGCCAGGGCATACGACCGGACACGCTGTTGCTGATCGGCCAGTTTGCGCACTGGGAAACGCCGCTTGCCAAGGACTTCGGCATGCCCAGCCTGAACTCGCTGGCAACCATGTCGCTGGCCCTGACCGATGCCACCGGGTCGGGCGCCGACATCGTGCGCGTCAAGGTCTGCCGCGCGCAGGGGGAACCATCATGACGCGCTGGGCCATGACCGCCGACTTGCGGCGCTGCGTCGGCTGCCAGACCTGCACCGCGGCCTGCAAGCACACCAACGCGACGCCGCCCGAGGTGCAGTGGCGCCGGGTGCTGGATATGGAGTTTGGCGAATACCCGGAGGTCAAGCGTGTTTTCGTGCCGGTCGGTTGCCAGCACTGCGAGGACCCGCCCTGCATGACGGTGTGCCCGACCACCGCCACCAGGAAGCGGCCCGACGGCATCGTCACGATCGATTACGACCTCTGCATCGGCTGCTCCTACTGCGCGGTGGCCTGTCCCTACCAGGCGCGCTACAAGACCGACAAGGCAAGTTTTGCCTACGGTACGCCGACTGCCAACGAAACCCAGCGGCGCGACGATTCGCGCCTGTCGGTCGCTACCAAGTGCACTTTTTGCGTCGATCGCATCGACGCCGGCCTGGCTGCCGGGCTCAAGCCGGGCGTCGATCCGGCGGCGACGCCGGCCTGCGTCAATTCCTGCATCGCCGATGCGCTGGCGTTTGGTGATCTGGAAGACCCCAACAGCAATGTCTCCCAACTGCTTGCGAAAAATCAGAGTTTTCGCATGCACGAGGAACTGGGCACCAAGCCCGGCTTTCACTACCTCTGGGACAAGGCGGACACATGAGTACTGGTTCGGGTTTTAGCCCCAATCCCTGGCAGCAGACCAGCTGGGACTGGCGCGCCGCGGGCAACTTCATCTGCGGCGGCGCGGGCACCGGCCTGCTGCTCGCCCGCGTGCTCTTCGGCGCACCGGCATCGCTGGGCGCGCTGGACTGGCTGGTGTTCGCCGGGCTGGCGCTGGTCGGCCTGGGCCTGCTGTGCGTCTGGCTCGAGATCGGACGCCCGCTTCGCGCCCTGCATGTGTTCCTCAATCCGCAAACCTCGTGGATGTCGCGCGAGGCCTTTGTCGGGCTGGTGCTGTTCCCGGCCGGCCTGGCGGCCATGCTGGGCGTCGGCGGCTGGAACTGGATCACGGCCGCGCTGGCGATGGTCTTTCTGTACTGCCAGAGCCGCATGTTGCCGGCGGCGCGAGGTATTCCGGCTTGGCGTTCGGCCATGATGGCGCCGCTCTTTATCGTGACCGCCTTGTGTGAGGGGTTGGGCATTTATCTGCTGTTCGGCCTCTTTCACACGCGTCCCTTGAGTGCAGCGTCAATGGCGTTCTTTGTGCTGCTGGTGTTGCGGCTGCTGGTCTGGCGCCGCTACCGCAGCAGCGTCGACCCGAGCCTGGCGCCGCGTGCGCGCCGCGCGCTCGATTCTGCAGGGCAGCGTTTGCTGGTCGTCGGCACCCTGATTCCCTGCGTCCTGCTTGCCAGCAGCTGGCTGCTGCCGGCTTCGCTGCAAGCGCTCTTGCTGGCGCTGGCCGGGCTCTGCGCGGCCTGGGCCGGTGCCAATGTCAAGTACACCCTGGTGACGCGCGCCAGCTTCAACCAGGGCTTTGCGCTGCTGAAGATTCCGGTGCGCGGCGTCAGGACGACGCAATAGGGGAGCCGAAAATGCGCATCTACGAATTTCGTCATGGCGACCGTGAGGCGGCTGTCCTTGCCACGGCCAGGCGGCAGTCATTGCGAGCCCGCAGGGCGCGGCAATCCAGGCATGGATCGCCACGCTGCGCTCGCGATGACGAAGGTGGCGTGGCCGCGACGGCAAAGGCGGCTGTCATTGCCACGGTCAGGCGGCTGTCCTTGCCACGGTCAGGCGGCTGTCATTGCCACGGTCAGGCGGCTGTCCTTGCCACGGTCAGGCGGCTGTCATTGCCACGGTCAGGCGGCTGTCCTTGCCACGGCCAGGCGGCAGTCATTGCGAGCCCGCAGGGCGCGGCAATCCAGGCATGGATCGCCACGCTGCGCTCGCGATGACGAAGGTGGCGTGGCCGCGACG
>CAIMBE010000041.1 GCA_903839085.1 uncultured beta proteobacterium
GGCGGCT
The DNA here is from genome assembly GCA_903839085.1 of uncultured beta proteobacterium. GTDB lineage: Bacteria > Pseudomonadota > Gammaproteobacteria > Burkholderiales > Burkholderiaceae_C > Rhodoferax. Next base: position 8 of record CAIMBE010000041.1, read on the forward strand.
TCGAACCGATCGAGAAATTCAGGCTCGGGTTAGCGCACCGACAGGCTGGCTGCAAATTTCGGCATCAGCATCTCCAGCGAGATTCAGCCTCGTTCATGCCATTCTCGTGAAGGCTTTGCTGAAGAAGTCGTCGGTGCCGAAGTTGCCCGACTTCAGCGCCAGATGCAGACCCTGCGGGCTGGCGGCCTCGCTCTGCGCATGGCACCAGGGCACGCCGGGGTCGATTTGCGGCCCGATCTTCATCTGCGTGATGTTCAGGGCCTGCACGCAGGCGCCCGCTGTTTCGCCGCCTGCCAGCACCAGCTGACCAACGCCGAGTTCCACCAGCTTGCGGGCAATCGCCGCCATGGTGCGCTCCAGCATGGCGCCGGCTTCTTCGACACCGAGCTGCCCCTGCACCGCCTTGACCGCGTTGGCATCGGCCGTCGAATAAATCAGAACCGGCCCCTGCGCCAGCAGCGGCGCAGCCCAGTCCAGGGCCTGGCGCGCCACATCGACACCGGCGGCGACCTGCATGGCGTCGACCGCGAACGCGGGCCGCCCGGCGCGGATGAAGGCCAGCACTTGCCGGTTCGTCGCCAGTGAACAGCTGCCCGACAGCACCGCCTGCCAGCCGCTTGCCGGCGGCAAAGCGCTGGCTATGCCCGAGGGCGCGATGTTGAAATTGGCCGGCAGGCCGATGGCCAGGCCCGAACCGGCAGTGACCAGCGCCATGCCCTTGAGCGCCGGACCCAAACGGAGCAAATCGTCATTGGATATGGCGTCAACCACGGCCACGCCCACGCCCTGGGCGCGCAGCTGCGCGATGCGCTCGCGGATGGCTGCCTCGCCCTGCGCCACCACCTTGTAGTCGATCAGTCCGACCGGTCGCCGGCATTGCGCCTGCAGCACGCGCACCAGGTTGGCGTCGACCATCGGCGTCAGCGGGTGGCTTTGCATGCCGCTCTCGTTGAGCAGCACATCGCCAACGAACAGATGGCCCTTGAACACAGTGCGCTGGTTATCGGGAAAGGCCGGTGTCGCGATCGTGAAGTCGCTGCCCAGCGCGGCCATCAGGGCCTCGGTGACCGGCCCGATATTGCCCTGCGCGGTGCTGTCGAAAGTGGAGCAGTACTTGAAATAGATCTGCTGCGCGCCCTGCGCCCTGAGCCATTGCAGGGCGGCGAGCGACTGCGCAAGCGCCTCTTTCACCGGCAGCGTGCGTGACTTGAGCGCGACCACCACCGCGTCGACGTCGGTGTCAAGCGGCTGCGCCGCAACCCCCATCGCCTGCACGACGCGCATGCCGGCGCGCACCAGGTTGTTGGCCAGATCGGTGGCCCCGGTGAAGTCATCGGCGATGCAGCCGAGCAGGAGTCTGGTCATGATCTTTGCGGCAACGATTTGCTGGCGCGCGCCGTGCCGCTGCCCATGGCGACCAGTCCGATCACGCCGACGCCAGATGTCATCGCGGGGTTCCTTTGCCTTGAACTTGAGGTGGTGTGATTAGCGTGCAAATTATCATGCTGGCCGTTACCCCGAATTATTGTCGACAACAAGGGCCGTGCCGGTGGCAAAATCGGAGCCGGGGCTGCAACCAGGTCACCCGCGGACGGCCACCTCCTTGAGGCCATGCGGACCGCTGACCGATCCGCATCAATCCGGTTCACTGAAATGGCCATCGAGAATCTTCTCATGTCCAACGAATCACAAGTGAAAATCAGCCAGGCTGTCGAGCCGGGCATGCGCAAGGGCTTGACCAGCTATGGCGATCAGGGCTTTTCGCTGTTCCTGCGCAAGGCCTTCATCAAGGGCGCCGGCTACACCGACAGGGCGCTTGACCGCCCTGTGATCGGCATCGCCAATACGGGCAGCGCCTACAACCCCTGCCATGGCAATGCGCCCCAGCTGATCGAGGCGGTGAAGCGTGGCGTCATGCTGGCCGGTGGCCTGCCGATGGAATTCCCCACGATCTCGATCCACGAGAGCTTCTCGGCGCCAACCAGCATGTACTTGCGCAACCTCATGTCGATGGACACTGAGGAAATGATCCGCGCCCAGCCCATGGATGCGGTCGTCATGATCGGTGGCTGCGACAAGACTGTGCCGGCCCAGTTGATGGGCGCTGCCTCGGCAGGAATCGCCGCCGGCCGTGACTGCCGACCGTATCCGCGTCGCGGAGGAAACGGGTGCGCGCGCCGTGGAGATGGCTCGCCAGCAGCTGACCATCGACAAGGTCCTGACGCCCGACGCCTTCGAGAACGCCATGCGCGTTCTTCTGGCCATTGGTGGCTCGACCAACGGCATCATTCAGTCGGCAGCGGATGCCAGTTTGATGGAGCATGAAGGGCGCGCCCGGAATGCCCGATGCTGGGTACATTCCCATCCCTCAAAAACTGGCTCGGTGCGGCGTCAAGGACATGGTTCGCATCTCCGACGGTCGCATGAGCGGTACGGCATTCGGAACCATTGTGATGCATGTCACGCCCGAGTCCGCAGTGGAAGGTCCGCTGGCCCAGGTGCGGACCGGGGACCGGATCTGTCTGAGCGTGAAGAGGCGCGAAATCAGTCTGCTGATTTCTGATGAGGAACTCGCCCGACGCATCCGTGAGAACGTCGTCATCGAGCCGACCGCAGCGCGCGGCTATCACAAGCTGTTCCTGCAGGCAGTGACACAGGCTGACCGGGGCGTGGA
>CAIMBE010000042.1 GCA_903839085.1 uncultured beta proteobacterium
GATTCCGGCGGTGTTCACCTATGTGGACGACGTCGGCCAGTGGTTTGGGCGGCTGCGCAGGCGACCCTAGCGTGAACGGCGCGCCGGGGGCATTCTTGCGATAAAGTCAGGCTTCAAGTCAAGGAGAAATCTGATGCACCCAGGAGCAATGAAACACAAGGCCAGCCTTTGGGAGGGCGACTGCGGCAGTTCGCCCCACATTACCGACGTTCACTGGGAGGGTGACATCACGCAAGCGGAGCTGATGGACGTGGCCGACCAGATCACCAGCGAGTGGCAGACCATCGACCTTGAACTCGATCCCGACCACCCGTGTCATGGCCGGGTGTTTCGTCTGCAGCGGCCGGCCTCAGGCGACATGAACGAGGCCGACGATCAGCGTCGGGCCGAGGCCGAGGATGAGTTGGCCGGCAAGTACGTCTGGGTTCATTGCTGCCGGCATGTCGACGACGCGGACGGCGACAACGAAGACGAAGCCGGACGCGCCTACCGTCAGGTGTTCCATACGCTGATGTTCTGCACCGAGTTCACAACCTTCGATGACATTGCCGAGCAGTGCGACGAAGCCCTGGGCCAGGGCGAATGGGACGGCTACGAACTGTATCTTGACGACGACTTGCCGGCGCCCGTCGCTTCCTACGGCTGAACCGGCACGACGCTTCAGTTGGCCGGCGTCACCTGGGCGCGGATTTCACCGCCGGGGCTGGCCTTGGTGTGCAGGTTCACATACCACTTGCCGGCCAGCAGGTCCTTGGCCTGTTCGGGCGTGATCGTGGCTTCGCCCGTGATCGGGCTCTCGACGCTGCCCTTGAAGCCCAGCACGACGCCGGCGTTCTGGCCGACCCCGGCAGGGCCATGGAAATGGCCGGCGCCGGCAGCACCGCTCAGATCAGAGTAGACGACCTTCCATTTCAGCTGGTTGCTTTCCTTGTCCAGGCTGGCCTCGACGGTTCCGCTACCGGCGCTCGCGCTCGGCGGCACCTCGCTGGCGCCTGAAAGTTTTCCGCCCAGCATCACCACGTCGGCGGCATGGGCCAGGCTGGTGGCGCCGGCCAGGGCATAAATGACGATGGCAAGAAGCTTCAAGGTCAAGGTGTTGTGACGGACGTGCATTGCTTTTTCCCTGTAGGTGGTGACAGGATCAACACGATCCTGCGAGCGCCATCTTGGCAGAATATGGCGCAGCGTCCGGCGGCGTCCCCTGATCGACCACGAAGCGTGTAGGGTCACCGCGCCGGCGGCGCGTTGGCGCCAGGGGATCAGCCGTTGTGATAGCGTGTGCACCATGAAAAATCGCCTTGCACGAGAACAAGTTCCCGCAGAATTGACCTGGAACCTGGACGACCTCTTTGCTTGCGAGGCCGATTGGGAGACCGAGCTTGCGGGCGTGGACGCTGCGCAAGCCGATGCCAGCCTGCATCCGGGCCGCATGGGGGAGGGGGCGGCCAAACTGCTCGATTGCCTCAATGCGATGGAGGCGCTGCAGCAGCGCTTCATTCGGGTCGCCACCTTCGCCTATTTGCGCAATGCCGAGGACGGCAGCAACCCGAAGAACCAGGCGGCAATGGCACGCGTTGCCTCGGTCGAAGCCAGCCTGAGCGCGAACGTCGCGCTGATCGACTCCGCGATACTTGAATTGCCCGACGGCAGGGTCGCGCAGTTTCTCGCGGCCGAGCCGGCGCTGGCGGTGTACCAAATCTACCTGCAGGACCTGATGGCGCTGAAGCCGCACCGGCTCGGTGCCGACACCGAAAAAGTGCTGGCCTCGCTGGGCGAGGTGATGGACGCGCCGTCGATGATCTACAACCGCTCCAAGTCAAGCGACATGGAGTTCGAGCCGTTCCAGGACGCCGGTGGCGCGACACGCCCCAATTCGTTCAACCTGTACGAGTCAAGCTACGAGGCGCACGAGGACGCCAGCGTTCGCCGCGGCGCCTGGAATTCGTTCAGCCAGGGCTTGAAGGCGTACAACCACACTTACGCCGCGACCTTCGCCACCGAAGTCCGCAAGAATGTCGTTCTCGGGCGCTTGCGCGGCTACCGCAGCACCGAGGAGTTCCTGCTGCAGGCGCACAAGATTCCTATGGCGCTTTACAGCAACATCCTGCAGATCATCCAGGCCGAACTGGCGCCGCACATGCGCCGCTATGCCCGGCTGCGCCGGCGCGTGCTCGGGCTCGACAAGCTTCTTTACTGCGACATCAAGGCGCCGCTCGACGCGGCCTTCAACCCGGCCATCACCTACGAGGCAGCGTGCGACCTGATGCTCGATGCGCTGGCCGTGATGGGGCCCGAATATTGCCAGTTCATCCGAACCGCCATGACGCAGCGCTGGGTCGACCGCGCCGACAACACCGGCAAGTCCTCCGGCGCGTTCTGCGCATCGCCCTATGGCGTGCACCCCTACATCCTGATCACGTGGGCCGACTCGATGCGCAATGTCTTCACGCTGGCCCACGAGCTCGGCCACGGCGGGCATTTCGGGCTGGCCATGAAGCACCAGCGGCTGGTCAACATGCACCCCGCCATGCCCTTTGTCGAGGCGCCCTCCATCATGAACGAGATGCTGCTGGCGCAGCACATTCTTGACCAGAGCAGCGACCCGCGGATGCGACGCTCCATTGTCATGCAGGTGCTGGGGACCTTCCACCACAATTTTGTGACCCACCTGCTGGAGGCCGAACTGCAGCGCCAGGTTTATGCCCTGGCCGAGGCGGGACACTCGATCACGGCGTCGGTGCTGAATCAGCGCACCGCAGCGATCCTGGGCACCTTTTGGGGCGATACGGTCGAGATCGATGACGGCGCCTGCATGACCTGGATGCGCCAGCCCCACTACTACTTCGGCCTGTATCCCTACACCTACTCGGTCGGCCTGGTCGCCTCGACCGCGATGGCCCGCCTGGTCAAGGCCGAAGGACAGCCGGCGGTGCAGCGCTGGCTCGACGTCCTCAAGGCCGGCGGCACCCTGAAACCGCTGCAGCTGATGCAGGCCGCCGGCATCGACATGAGTTCGCCCGCGCCAATCCATGACGCCGTGGCCTACGTGGGCAGCCTGATCGATGAGCTGGAAACATCGTTTCCAGCCTGACATGAAGCACAGCCAGGGGCAGGGCGCAGAGGTCCTGCCGATCTTTGCCGCACGCGCGTTGCGCGGCCTGGCCGACGGTCTTGTCGCGGTCCTGTTGCCGGTCTATCTGCTTGCGCTGGGGCTCGGCGGCGTGGAGGTCGGCGCCATCGCCACCGCGACCCTGCTTGGCTCGGCGCTGGCGACGCTTGCGCTCGGAGCGTGGGGCCATCGCTGGAGCGCAAGGGCGCTTCTGCTGGGCGCCGCGGCCCTCATGACCGCCACCGGACTGGGCTTTGCCGCAATGACAGCGTTCTGGCCCCTGCTGCTGGTGGCCTTTGTCGGGACGCTCAATCCAAGCTCGGGGGATGTCAGCGTCTTCTTGCCGCTTGAGCATGCCCGCCTGGCGGCCGCCGGCGACCTCGCCACAAGGACCGACCTGTTCGCGCGCTACGCGCTGACCGGCGCCCTGTTTGCCGCGCTCGGTGCCCTGGCCGCGGGCTTGCCTGATCGCGTCGTCATGCTGTCGGGCATCGCAAGAGTCGATGCGCTGCGCGCGATGTTCCTGCTCTATGGGCTGATCGGTTTTCTGACCTGGGCCATCTATCGCCGCCTGCCGCAGAGCCATGCCTCGGATCAGGCCAGGCCGGCGCCGCTCGGGCCATCCAGGGCGGTGGTGGTGCGCCTTGCCGCCTTGTTCTCGGTCGACTCCTTCGCGGGCGGCCTGGTGGTCAACTCCCTGCTTGCCCTGTGGCTGTTCCAGCGCTTTGGCCTGTCGCTGTCGGCAGCGGGCGCTTTCTTCTTCGGCTCGGGCCTGTTGGGCGCGATCTCCCAACTCGCGGCGCCATGGCTGGCCAGGCGCATCGGCCTGGTCAA
>CAIMBE010000043.1 GCA_903839085.1 uncultured beta proteobacterium
ACCGGAAACATGCGGCCCGAGACCATGATCACCGGCGCCGGAATCAAAGGCCCCCACGCTCCGCGCTGCGCGTCGTCGCTGCCCCCCGAGGGGGCGTCGCCTGGCTTGGGGCGGCCCGGCGCCAGGCGTGTCCTGTATGCGAAGTGGTCGGCGAAACGCTGCGCGTCGATGGTGGCCGACGTGACCACAATCTTCAGGTCAGGCCGGCGCGGCAGAATCTGGCGCAGGTAGCCCAGCAGGAAATCGATGTTCAGGCTGCGCTCGTGGGCTTCGTCGATGATCAAGGTGTCGTAGGCCTTGAGCAGCGGATCGGTCTGCGTCTCGGCCAGCAGGATGCCGTCGGTCATGAGCTTGACCGATGCGTCGCGGCTGAGGCGGTCCTGAAATCGCACCTTGAAACCCACGACGTCGCCCAGCGGCGTCCTGAGCTCTTCGGCAATGCGTTTGGCCACCGAACTCGCGGCGATGCGCCGCGGCTGCGTATGACCGATGAGTTTGCCGCGCCCCGGCGGGTAGTTCAGCTTGCCGCGCCCCATCGCCAGCGCAATCTTCGGCAACTGTGTCGTCTTTCCGGAGCCGGTCTCGCCGCACACAATGATCACCTGATGCTGATGCAGCGCCGCCGCGATCTCGTCGCGTTTACCCGACACTGGCAGTGATTCAGGAAACTCGATTTTTAGCGGAATGGCGGACAAGGGCGAAACTTCGGTCAGAATGAACAGAATGGCAGCCGTCAATTATCAGCGCAAGCATCACATCTAGTTTCATGTCCTCAGTTTTCAACTTTACCTTCGTGCCCTGGTTTCGCTCGGTGGCGCCCTACATCCACAAGTTTCGAAACCAGACTTTTGTCGTCGGCATTGCCGGCGAGGCCATTGCCGCCGGCAAATTGCAGAGTCTGGCGCAGGATCTGGCGATGATCCAGAGCATGGGCGTGAAAGTCGTGCTGGTGCATGGCTTTCGGCCCCAGGTCAATGAGCAGCTTGCCGCCAAGGGCCATGCCTCGATTTATTCGCACGGCATGCGCATCACGGACAGCGTGGCGCTGGACTGCGCACAGGAGGCCGCGGGGCAACTGCGCTATGAGATCGAGGCCGCCTTCAGCCAGGGGCTGCCCAACACGCCAATGGCTGGCGCCACGGTGCGCGTGATTTCAGGCAACTTTATTACCGCGCGACCGGTCGGGATCGTCGACGGGGTCGATTTTCAGCACTCCGGACTGGTGCGCAAGGTCGACACGGCGGGCATTCTGAAGACGCTCGATTTTGGCGCCATGGTGCTGCTCTCGCCGGTCGGTTTTTCACCCACCGGCGAGGCCTTCAACCTGACCATGGAAGAAGTGGCGACCTCGGTGGCCAGCGCCCTGCAGGCCGACAAGCTCATCTTTGTGACAGAAGTTCCGGGCATTCGCGTCGACCCCAATCAGCCCGCGAGCGAGGACAACCCGATCGACACCGAACTGCCGCTTGCCGCTGCCGAAAAGCTGCTCGCCGAACTGCCCGCCGCCAACCAGCCAAGCGACACGGCGTTCTACCTGCAGCATTGCGTCAAGGCCTGCAAGAACGGGGTCGAGCGCAGTCACATCATTCCGTTCGCGGTCGACGGCTCGATCCTTCTGGAAGTCTATGTCCACGACGGCATCGGCACCATGGTGGTGGATGAAAAGCTCGAGAGCCTGCGCGAGGCCACGGTGGACGATGTCGGCGGCATTCTGCAGCTGATCGAGCCCTTCGAGAAGGATGGCACCCTGGTCAAGCGCAGCCGCACCGAGATCGAGCGCGATGTCGGCAACTACAGCGTCATCGAACACGATGGCGTGATCTTTGCCTGCGCCGCCCTCTACCCGTACCCGGAAGCGCGCACCGCCGAAATGGCCGCGCTCACGGTGTCACCGCAGGTGCAGGGCCAGGGCGATGGCGAACGGGTCTTGAAGCGCATCGAGCAGCGCGCCAGAAGCGCCGGCGTGGAGAGCATTTTTGTCCTGACAACCCGCACCACGCACTGGTTTCTCAAGCGTGGTTTCGTGCTGGTGGACGCCGCCTGGTTGCCTGAAGCCCGCAAACGCAAATACAACGCCGATCGCAAGAGCCAGGTGCTGGTGAAAAAGCTGACAGCCGCCTGAGCGGCCTTGAATCAAAAAGCGGGACGTCTGGCTTGGCGCCAGATCAGGGTCATGGCCAGCGCCGCAAAAGCGCTGAAGCACAGGAAATTCCAGTTGGCGATGGATCCGCCCAGAAACGTCCAGTCAATCTTGCTGCAGTCGCCGCTGCCCCTGAAAATCATCGGAATGGCGCGCTGCAACGGGAAGTTTTCGATCATGCCGTAGAAATCGCGGCCGCAACTCACGACCTCGGGCGGATACCACTGCAGCCAGCTTTGCCGGGCCGCCACATAGGCTCCAAAAACCGCGCTCGCGAGCATCAGCGCAGACCAGCCCAACAGCACGCTTTTTCTTCCGCCGATCGCCGCCAAGCCGGAGATGATCGCAATTGAAACGAGCGCATAGCGCTGCACGATGCACATCGGACAGGGCTCGATCCCCACCACATGCTGCAAGTACTGGCTGAAAGCCAGCATGCTGAAGCAAAGCACGCTCAGCAGCACAAACACCCGCCGCGGTGAATGGTCCAACCAGTGCACTGCCTTCCTGAAAATCATCGCCATCCCTTAACGAAAGAACCACGGACAAAGCGTCCAGTGATTGGTTGGGTTCCAAGGATTAAAGTTCCTGCATTGGCAGGAAACCGGCACGCTTCGGGCGTTCAGCCGGCTGCTTCGTCAGCTGCCTTGCACGATGGCGAGCAAACGGCCTGGGACTTGCCAAGAATCTTGCGCGTGACCATCTGGGAGCGGGCACGATGCTTGCCGCATAGAAAGCACGACATGGTCGCGGCTCCAAATGACGTCGCCGCCGTGAACGGAGACCCGGAGACTTTGGATTTGTAACGCAGGCCGTCGGCCAGCATTTTAGTTTTGGTGTCAGCTTTTGCCATGAGCCGCATTTTAGCGCAGTGAGACGACCTGCTCAAAGCTTGCTAAAGTTAAGCCCTTTACAGGAATTGAGAAAAGGCTACAAATGGCACGCACCGTGAATTGCATCAAGTACCGCATGGAGGCGGAGGGCCTGGATTTTCCGCCCTACCCGGGCGCGCTCGGAAAACGAATCTGGGAGAGCGTCAGCAAGGCCGCCTGGGCCGAATGGCTCAAGCATCAAACCATGCTGGTCAACGAAAACCGGCTCAATCTGGCCGACGCGCAGGCCCGCCAATACCTGGCGCGCCAGATGGAAAACCATTTTTTCGGCGAGGGCGCCGACGCCGCGCAAGGCTACGTGCCGCCCACGAAATAGGCAGAAGCGATTGCGGCAGCGCCCAGTCGATCCATAACACCTCCAAGGCCCTGCACGGCCGCAGGCAGCGGTGGCCCGGCGCTGCACAAGCTTGTCCATAATGAGGGCGCGCCACTTCAGGCGCCGACATTCGCAAAGTCAATTCACTCATGATTCTGGTAGCCGGTTCAGCCAATCTTGATTTTGTCGTCCGCGCGCCGCACGTTCCGGCACCCGGCGAAACTGTGCTCGGACGTGATTTTCAGGTTTTCCCTGGGGGCAAGGGCGCCAACCAGGCGGTGGCCTGCGCGCGCGCCGGTGGTGGCGTCACGCACATGCTGCTGGCGCTCGGGGACGACGCCTTTGCGGCACCGATTGAAGCCTCGCTGGAGGCTGCCGGCGTTCACATGCATACGCTGCGCGTCCCCGACAAGGCAACCGGCACCGCCTTCGTCTGCGTGTCAGATCAGGCAGAGAACGCCATCACCGTGGCGCCCGGTGCAAATTTCTCATTGTCGGCGGCCGACTTGCCGCCCTTGACCGAATTCACGCACCTTCTGCTGCAACTCGAGATCCGACTGGACACAGTCGTGGCCTACGCCCGTGCGGCCAAGGCGCAGGGCATCCGCGTGGTGCTCAACGCAGCGCCGGCGCGAGCGCTTTCTGCCGAACTGCTGGCACTGATCGACGTGCTGATCGTGAACGAGGGCGAACTCGCTGTGATCGCCGGACGGCGAGGCAGTATTGCCGAGTCTCTCGAACGCATCAGCGTTCCCTGCGCCGTGGTCACGCTCGGCCAGCAAGGCTGCTGCGCCTGGTCGCAAGGGGTCTTGCTGCGTCAAAGCGCGTTCGAGGTCACAACGGTCGACAGCACCGGTGCCGGAGATACTTTTTGTGGCGTGCTGGTTGCTGCGCTCAGTCGTGGCGATGAACTGCCGCAGGCGCTGAGACAGGCCAGCGCTGCCGGCGCGCTGGCTTGCACACGCCTGGGCGCGCAGTCGAGCATCCCGACACAAGCCGAACTGACTGATTTCTTAGGCCGTCATGACCTCTCCCCCGCTTCATAAGGTCATTTTTGACACGGATCCCGGCGTTGATGACGCCATGGCCCTTTACTTTGCCCTGGCACACCCGGCCATCGACGTGCTTGGTATCGGAACCACGTTTGGTAATGTCACTGTCGAACAGGCAGCCGCCAATGCCCTGTACCTGACGGCGCTTGCCGGCAGAAGTATCCCGGTCACCCAGGGTATCGCTGCTCCGTTGCGGCTACCGATGCGAGAGTTGCCCGCGCACATTCACGGTGCCGACGGCTTGGGTAACCTGGCCATGCGCAGACCCGTCAAGGGCCAGCTTGACCCGCGGTCATCGGCACGCTTCATCGTCGACCTGGCGCGCGCGCAACCCGGCGAAATCACGCTGGTCGCGGTCGGTCCGCTCGGCAACCTGAGTCTGGCGCTCACACTGGAGCCCAGTCTGCCGCAGTTGCTGCGCCAAGTCATCCTGATGGGTGGCACGCTCGAGGAGCCCGGCAATGTGTCGCCTCTGGCCGAGGCAAATATCTGGTGCGATCCGCACGCCGCAGACCGCGTCTTCAGCGCCGCATGGAAGCTGACCATGGTCGGGCTCGACGTCACGCACCGTGTCATCCTGCCGCTCAAGCTGTTTGAACGCTTGGCCGCCCGGCAGAACCATCCGGCAACCGACGCCCTGCTCCATGCTGTCGCCTTTTATTCGCGCTTCTACAGCCAGCAGCACGCCCAGTTGGCCGAGATTCAGGGTTGCGTCGGGCACGACATCCTTGCATTCCTCTATCTGGTCCATCCCGAGTTGTTCAGCGTTCGAGCCGGCCGCATCCACGTCTGCACCGAGGGCCCGGGGCTGGGGCAAACCACCATGGACAAAGAAGGGTTGCCAGATTGCGCACAGCGTGAGCCCGGGTCCTCCCCGTCCTCGACTCAGGCCTGTACCCGGGTGCAGGCCGAAGCGTGTATCGCCATGATCGAAGACACCTTGATGAGCCCTTGGCTCGATCGATAGTGCGCTCGGGCACCGGCATGAGCCGGAGGGACCAATGACCCTACGACAACAAGGAAGCCAGCCGAAGCCGTGCTGATCAATTAAAATCGCGCGCTTAGACACACTCGCAGCCCATTTTCCAACATGACACATACCGTCACCGAAGCCTGCATCAAATGCAAATACACCGATTGCGTCGACGTCTGCCCGGTCGATTGCTTTCGTGAAGGCCCCAATTTCCTGACCATCGATCCCGACGAATGCATTGACTGCGCCGTGTGCATTCCGGAATGCCCGGTGAACGCCATCTACGCTGAAGAGGATGTTCCGGCGGACCAAAGGCACATGACCCAGCTCAATGCCGAGTTGGCCAAACTGCCCAGTTGGAAGGGCATTAGCAAACGCAAGGCACCGCTGCCGGATGCCGACGAGTGGAAAGACAAGACCGGCAAGCTGTCGATGCTGATCCGCTGAGCGCCCGCTCCCGTCGGCGGCGAAAAAGCTGAATTCCTTGTGCGCAACCATCAGGTCCCCATAGAAACCGACGCAGTCATCGTCGGCGCCGGCCCGGTCGGCTTGTTTCAGGTGTTTGAACTCGGTCTGCTGGAAATAAAGTCCCACGTCGTCGACTCCCTTGGCTACCCCGGAGGCCAGTGCATCGAACTCTATCCAGACAAACCGATCTACGACATCCCGGCGGTGCCGGTGTGCACGGGACGCGAACTCACCAACAACCTGCTCGAGCAGATCAAGCCGTTTGGCGCCACCTTTCACTATGGCCAGGAAATTACCGTGGTCGAGAAGCAGGCCGATGGGCGCTTTTTTGTCGAAACATCCAAGGGCACGCGCTTTTTGACCAAGACCATCTTCATCGCCGCCGGCGTCGGCGCGTTCCAGCCACGGACCCTGAAGATCGACGGGCTGGAAACATTTGAGGATTCACAGGTTTTTCACCGGGTTCGCAACCCGGCAGATTTTGCCGCTAAAAATCTGGTCATCGTCGGCGGCGGCGATTCCGCCATCGACTGGGCGCTTGAGTTTGTCAAGGACAGCCCGCACAGGGCGGCAAGCGTGATCCTGGTCCACCGACGCGACGGCTTCAAGGCGGTGCCGGCCAATGTGGCCAGGATGAGAGAGTTGTGCAATGCCATGCAGATGCAGTTCATGGTCGGCCACGTTTCGGGCTTTGAAGAACGAGACAGCATGCTCATCAGTGTCAAAGTCACGGGATCGGATGGTGTGACCCGCGTTGTGCCGATGGATGCTCTTCTTGTATTTTTCGGCCTGTCGCCCAGACTGGGACCCATTGCCGACTGGGGACTTGACATTGAACGCAAGCAACTCAAGGTGGATACCGAAAAGTTTTCCACCAACGAGCCCGGAATTTTCGCGATCGGCGACATCAACACCTACCCGGGAAAGAAAAAACTGATCCTGAGCGGGTTTCACGAGTGCGCCCTGGCCGCTTATGGCGCCGTGCCGATCATCTTCCCGGAGAGAAACGTCGTCCTGCAATACACCACGACCAGCCCCAAGTTGCACAA
>CAIMBE010000044.1 GCA_903839085.1 uncultured beta proteobacterium
CCGGTCCGCTGACAGCTCCCAGTTGCTGTACGACTTGTCGCCCTTGGAGTAAACCGTCGCGTCGGTGTGTCCGGACAGGGTGATCTTGTTCGGCTGCTCATTGAGGACCGGCCCGATCTCCTGCAGGATGGTGCGCATATAGGACAGCACGACGGCGCTGGAGCGGTCGAACATCGAACGGTTCTGGCTGTCGACGATCTGGATGCGCAGGCCCTCGGGCGTGATGTCGAGCAGCAGCTGATGGCGAAACTGCCGCAGCACCGGATTGGCTTCGATCATGTCGTTGAGCCGCTGCTTGAGCTCGCTCAACTTGGCCGTGTCTTCTGCATCGGTCTCGGACTTCTTGGCCTCTCCGACCGAGGTCATGGGATCGCCGCCGCCCGGGATCACGCTGCTGGCATTGCTGCTTTTCTTGCCCCCGGCAATCGCCATCTTGAGCGGCATCTTGAACTGCTCGGCAATGCCGGCCAGCTGCGCCGCCGAAGAGTTGCCAAGCAGCCACATCACCAGAAAAAACGCAAACATGGCGGTCATGAAGTCGGCAAAGGCGATCTTCCAGGCGCCGCCGTGATGGCCGGCTGCCATGACCGGGCGCCTGATGATGATGCGGCGTGCAGCTTCGCTCATGATGCTTCTGTATGGCGTGCGCTATCGGTTCTTGACCTCGCGCACGTGCCCCTCGAGCTCGATGAACGAAGGCCGTTCGGTCGAATGCAGGATCTTGCGGCCAAACTCCACCGCCAGCTGCGGCGCGTAGCCGTTGAGGCTTGCGAGCAGGGTGACCTTGATGCACTGGTAGACCTTGAGCGACTCGGCCACATGGTGCTCGACCAGGGTCGCCAGCGGCGAGACAAAGCCGTAGGACAGCAAAATACCCAAAAAAGTGCCGACCATCGCGTGGGCGATCAACTGCCCCATCTCGGACGGCGGCAGGTCGGCCGAGGCCAGCGCATGGACCACGCCCAGCACCGCCGAGACAATGCCCAGAGCCGGCAGCGCGTCGCCAACCCGCGCCAGGCTGTGCGCCGGAACCTCGTGCTCCTGCTTGTAGGATTCGAGCTCGTGCTCCATCAGCTCGCCGATCTCGAACGGGTCGGTATTGCCGCTCACCACCAGGCGCAGATAGTCGGTCATGAATTCGATCACCGGGGCGTTGTTCAGTATCACCTGGTATGGCGCAAAGATGGCGCTGTTCTGCGGATCCTCGATGTCGGACTCCAGCGCCATCATGCCGTCCTTGCGGCCCTTCAGGAGCAGCACGTAAAGCAGGGCAAGCAACTCCATGTAGAGCGCCTTGTCGTGCTTCTTGGAGGCGCGCACCAGCTTCGGCAGTTCCTTCATGGTGGCGCGCAGGGTCTTTTTGTCATTGCCCGCGACAAACGAGCCGACCGCGGCGCCGCCGATGATGAGAAACTCCAGCGGCTGATACAGCACGCCCAGATGCCCGCCCATCATCACGTAGCCGCCAAATACGGACCCCAGCACGATCACATAACCAATAATGACCAGCACGATGTTCTCTCGTTGAAGAAACTATTGCCCGATAGTCCGTGGCACGGACCCGTTGTCAGTCAGGTACGCACCCCTTTCATCACTTCTGCCAGCCACTGCGAGGAGGTCGGCACCGCTTGATGCTCCTTGCTCGCGCTCGGCAGCGCCATCGCATCGGGCTTGCCTTTGCTGGTCTTGCCGGCGCGCGATGGCGGATGACACAGGACGCACACATAGTTGTTCTGGGCGTCGTGCGCATGGGCCACGTACTGGCCCCTGCAGCGCGTGCAGGTGCTCAGTTGCAGCATGTCGCTGTCGAAAAATCGCACCAGCGTCCAGGCGCGCGTGAAATCGAGAACCGGCTCGCCGCCCTGCAGTTCGATCTGCTCCAGATAGAGCCGGTAGCTCTTGATGATGGCCTCGATGCGCGTGCAGCCGCCCTGCGTCATCATGAAGCGATAGATGTTGTAGAACATCGACGAATGGATGTTCGCCAGCCAGGTCATGAACCAGTCGGTGGAAAACGGCAGCAGCCCCTTGGGCGGTGAGACGCCCCGGATCTCCTTGTAGAGCTTGATCAGCCGGTCCCGGCTCAGGCTGGTCTCCGCCTCCAGAAACTGCAGCCTTGCACCCAGATGGATCAAGTCGATTGCCAGCGCAATGTCCCGCGCCTCGTGAATGACACTTTTGCCCACCATGCCGACCTCAGCCAAGAAGAAGAAGAAGTTGAAGACACCGACGCCGCGCAAACTGCGCGGGGTCAGTGGGCGGCGGCGGCAACCGGTTGCCCGGACAGCAGGATGGCGGTATGCGCCTGTTGCAAGGTCATGGTCTTCATGTCGTGCGTCAGTGCCGACAGAATCGGGTGATCGTCAAAGCGGAAACGGCACAGAAGCAGGCTTGACGCCGCCAGCTTGACGATCTGCGCCAGCGACATATTGCCCAGCAGATCGGCCAGTTCGCGGCTCATGCCCATGCGGAACATGGCCGAGGCAACATCCTCGCGCACAAGCCGCTGTGCCAGCAAAAGGTAAGCCAGGTTCAAATCACCGATTTCGTTGGTATTGCCAGTTTCCATCATCTTGCACTCCTAATTTGACAACTTGCTTGTTACAAGCGGGAAAGGCCCTGTGCCTTCTGTCCCGCTGCAACCCCGAAAAACTTACTTCGCTGATTTGGTAAAAACCGATCAAAAAGTAATTTTCGTAAGCAACTGTATCAAATCGAAATGAGCGTGTCCAGCGTTTTAATCGATTTATTCGATTAAATCCAAATTATTTTCATCAAAACTTCCGCATCACGGAATTTTTGCGGAGTCTTGCAAGAATTCCCTCACCAGCGCCTCGTGCAACTCCTTCGGGTTGATCGGCTTCATGAAGTAGCGAAGAATTCCCTGGCGCAAAACCTCGTCCTGGCTCAGAGAGTCAGTGTAGCCGCTGCACAGAATCACCGGCAGGCTTGGCCGAATATGGCGCAGGCGCAGCGCCAGCTCCAGCCCGGTCAGCCCCGGCATGGTCTGATCGGTGATGACCAGATCAACCTGCTCCTCAGCGCCTTCGAACGCCGACAGCAAATGGGTCGGGTGATTGAAGAGCCTGGGCTGGTAGCCCCAGCCCTCCACCAGTTCCCCAAGATAACGCGCCACCGCGGGCTCATCGTCCACCACCCAAATCTGCTGGCCCCCGCCCGAACTGGCAATCGGACTGGGCGCCGCCGCTGCCGCTTCATCCACTGGCGCCTCGACGATCGGAAAAAGCAGCTGGAACCAGCTGCCCCGACCCAACTCCGACCTGACCTGCACGTAGCCCCCCGAGCGCCGCAAAATGCCCTGCACCATGGACAGGCCGAGCCCGGTTCCCTTGCCGACCTCCTTGGTCGTGAAAAAGGGATCGAACAGGCGTGCCAGATGCTCCTGGGCGATCCCGCTGCCGGTGTCCGACACCTCGACCGCGGCGTAGACACCCGACACGCTGGTATGGCTGGCGGCGCAGACCGCGTCCTCGACCTCGGTCCGATGAACCAGGATGTCGATGGTGCCGTGCTCGACGATGGCATCCCGCGCGTTGATCACCAGGTTCACCAGCATCTGGCTCAGCTCGCTCGGGTCGATGCGAATGTGCATGTCATCCTCGATCCAGGTCTTGATCTGGATGTTCGAGGGTATTGACACGCGCATCATGTTCACCACCTCATGCACCACCCGCGAAGCGGCGACCACATCGGAGCTGATGCTCGGATGGGTGCCGGCGAAGGTCAGCATCTTGGCAATCAGGTCGCGCGCTCGCTCGCTGGCCGCCACCACCTCGCTCAGATAGCTTGCCAGCTTGCTCTGCTTGTCGGGCACAAAGCGGCTCAGCGCAAGGCGCGAGTAGCCCAGAATGGTCGCCAGGCTGTTGTTGAAGTCATGCGCAATGCCGCCGGTCAACTGCCCGAGCTGCTCGACCTTCTGCGATTGCTGCAACTGCCTCTCGAGCGCCTTCCTGACCGCGGCGGCCTGCACCATCTCGGTCCGGTCGCGCACGAACGCAAACAGCAGCTCATGCGCCGGGTCATAAATCACCGACACGTCAACCGTAAACTCATGCCCCTGCTTGTGCCGATGGCGGGTTTCGTACTGGTCCCTCCCGGCGCGCGCTATTTTTTCGATATGGGCCTGGATTTCCTGCGCGTTCCCGCTCGACTCGAGCTGGCTGATGTGCATGGTCAGCAACTCGTCGACCGCGTAGCCCGACATTCTGGCGTAGGCCTCGTTGACCTCGCGCAACTTGCCGCTGGCGTCGGCAATCCAGAAGCCGTCGATCGTCATGTCGAGAACCTGCTTGTAGCGCAACTGCGCCTGCTCGCGCTGCGTCACATTTTCAGCCACCGAGATGTAGCCCTGCGGCGCGCCGGTGTCGTCGCGCACCGGCGTCACGGTGCGGTCCAGAACCACCTCATTGCCGCGCTGGTCCCTCAGGTAGACCAGCCCCTGCCAGATACCGCCGACCCTGACGGCGGCGCGCATGCGCTCGGCCACCACCGGATCGGGCGTGACCGGCGCCTCGAACAGCGAGGCGCCCGGTTCGACGTCGGTGGCGCGCTTGCCCAGCAGCGCCAGGCTGGCGCGGTTGCGCCAAAGGATGCTTCCGTCGAGATCGGTCACGATCACCGGCGTCACCGTCGAGTCCAGCGCCAGCGCCTGCGTGCGCATGGTCTGGTCGCTCTTTCGGCGCTGCAGCATCTGGGCGTTGAGCTTCTGGTAGGGCCGGTTCACGCAGACCACAAACATGGCCTGATAAAAGAGACCGTAACTGACAATCTTGTAGCAGTGTCCCAGCAGGTTGCGCAGATCGCTGACCAGAACCCGCTGGCTCACCAGCGCCTCGCTCAGTCCGGCGATGGCGATGGCGCCAAACAGCAGGGACAGCACTTCTTCTTCGGAGCGCTGCGAGAGCCGCAGGGCCTGCCAGGCGGCCCCAGCAAAAAGCGCCACCACCAGCCACTCGGCGGCGTCGCCCAGGCGGGTCGCGCCCGAGTTCTCCAGCCGCAGCACCGGCAGCTCGGCCGAGTGGGAAAAAACCGCCCAGGCCAGCAGCAGGCACAGCGCCGTGAAACCCGAGAAAATCCACACCCGCGCCCGTGATTGCGCCGGATGGAGTCGCGAAAAAAAGCCGACCCCCAGCAAAGTGGCCGCCTCGATCAGCCGCCCCGACAGCAGCAGGACCGCGCCGCTGTCGGCCCCGAGCTGGCCTGCTGGCGCCGGCATGTCCCGAAACAGCATGGCATGGGCAAAGTCAAGCCAGCCGGCCGAAAAAAGAGCCACCGCAATCAACAGGAAAGAGGTCGACACCTGCTTGGCCGGCGTATGCCAGACGGTGGAGAACACCAGCACCACCAGGATCACCGAGAGAAACTCCAGCACCACGTGCACCGGCAGGTAATAGCCAAGCCAGACGCTCAGGTCCAGCGGCGGCAGCAGCGCGGCCAGCAGCGCCAGCAGCGCCAGCCCGACAACCAGAAACTGCTGGTGGCGCAGGCGAATGCCATCGGGCGCGTGCGGCTCTCGCCTGAAGTTGGCGCGATCTGACTGCGCCGCCTGGTTTTCCGGATTCACTCCCGCAGTCCCGCTCTCTAGGCCTCGAGCCCCATGAGCTTGAGCAGGCGGTTGGTGTCCAGCGGCTTGGCCAGGCAGCACTCGGCACCGGCGGCCAGCAGTTCGGCCTCGCTCTCGGGCGTCAGGTAGCCGCTCATGGCGATCACCCGCACATGGCCCGGCCCGGGCAGTTGCTTGATCTGGCGGCAGACCTCGCTGCCGCGGATGCCCGGCATCATGTAGTCGAGCAGCACCACATCGGGCGCGAAGCTGTGCACCTTGCGCCCGGCCTCGAAACCGTCGTGCGCGGTCTCGACCAGCGTGTGGTAGTCGCCGCCTTCGAGCAGTTCCTTGAGGAAGCCGACGATGGCGCGGTCGTCATCGACGATCAGCACGCGCAGCGGCCCCTTGTTGCCCACCGGGTTCCACTGGCGCGCAAAGCGCTCGACCTCTTCGTGGCGAAACCTGCGGTGCCCGCCGGGCGTGACCTCGGCCTGCAGCAGGCCTTTTTGCGCCCAGCCGCGCACCGTGACCGGTGACACCATCATCCACTGCGCCACCTCGTTGGGCGTCAGGTAGGGCTGGTTCTTGACATCTTCATTCATGAGTTGAGATCAGTTCAATTCAATGCGTTTTTCGATTCAATCGCTCGATTGCGTCGGCGTATTCTTTGGCGGCCGGTCCGGTCTCAAGGCGGTGCAGCCATGCTAGCACTTCCGCCACCGCCACATACAGTTGTGGCGGAATCCGGGCATCCAGATCCACATCCATCAAAAGCTTGACCAGATCGGGCGATGAATGCACATACAGACCGCTCTCGCGCGCGATGCGGATGATGGACTCGGCCACCACCCCGTAACCCTTGGCCACCACCACCGGCGTCATGTCCTTGGCGTGCGACAGCGCTACCGCCAGCGGCCGCTCGGCGGGCTGCTTTTCCATCATGCGTTCCCTGCCGGCGCGGCGGCGAGCGCGCCCACCTGCAGACCGGTGAGTTGCAGGCCCTGCGC
>CAIMBE010000045.1 GCA_903839085.1 uncultured beta proteobacterium
AGGCGTCGGCGCTGTCGGGATCGAGCCCGGCTGTCGGTTCGTCCAGCAGCAGCAGGGGCGGGTCCATCACCAGCGCGCGCGCCAGGGCCGCGCGCTTGACCATGCCGCCAGACAGATCGGACGGCATCTTGTGCGCCTGCGATGGGTCGAGTCCGACCATCTGCAGCTTGACCATCGCGACATCGCGGATCAGCGCCTGCGGCAGGGTCCTGAGTTCGCGCAGGGCGAAGGCAATGTTGTCCAACACCGTGAAGGCGGAGAACAGCGCACCGTGCTGGAACAGCATGCCGACGCGGCTGGACGCGCCCTCCGAGCCCATCTGCGAGGCCGGCTGGCCCAGTACTGTGACGCGACCGCGGCTCGGTGTTTCCAGCCCGAGGATCTGGCGCAGCAGCACGGTCTTGCCGCCGCCGGAGCCGCCGACGATGGACAGCAACTCGCCGGACTCGATGCGCAGGTCAAGGTCCTTGTGAATCACCGACGCATGGCCGGCGTTGTGAAAAACGGTCCAGAGCTTGTCGATCTTCACGACCGGCGCTACGGTGGGCTTCATATGCCGATGTCCTTGAAGATGACGGCAAACAGCGCATCGACCAGGATCACCATCGTGATCGAGGTCACCACCGAGGCCGTGGTGCCCTGGCCCAGGCTTTCGGTATTGGGCTGGACGCGCAGCCCGTAGTGGCAGCCGATCAAGGCGATCAGCAGGCCGAACACCACCGACTTGCCGACCGCCAGCGCCAGGTTCGAGACCTGCACAGCGCCCGGTAGCGCTTCGATGAAGTAGGCCGGCGAAACGTCCATCACCAGATCCGAGGCCAGCATGCCGCCCAGCAGCGCGGCCAGCGTGGTCCAGACCGTCAGCAGCGGCATGGCAATGGCCATCGCAATCGCCCTCGGCAGCACCAGCCGGTAGCCTTTGGCGATGCCCATGACGCGCATCGCGTCGAGCTCTTCGGTGACGCGCATGACGCCGATTTGCGCCGTGATGGCGGAGCCGGAGCGACCGGCGATCAGGATCGCCGCCAGCACGGGACCGAGTTCGCGGATCAGCGCCAGGCCCAGAATATTGACGATGAAGGCATTGGCGCCGAACTGGCGCAATTGCTGCGCCATCAGGTAGGCCAGCACGACGCCGATCAGAAACCCGACCAGCGCCGTGATCGGCAGCGCGGTGGCGCCGATGCGGTACAGGTGGCCCGAAACGTCGCGCCAGGGACCGCGACCCGGCGCGCTTGCAAGCCGCAGGCTGTCGAGCAGCAACTGGCCATTGAGGCGGGTGAAATAGCTGACGTGTTCAAGCAGCCGCAGGAGCCTGTCGCCAAGCAGCAAAAAAAGCTGCCAGAGCGACTTTCGGCGCGCCGGCGGCGTTATCGTCGTGTAGCGCGCAACCCTGGCCAGCATCGTTCGCTGTGCTTCCTGCAGCAAGAGCTTGTCTGGCCAGCGGTGGCCCCAGGCGTTCCACAGGACCTGGGCGCCGGTATGGTCGAGGCGCTTGAGTTTGCGCAGGTCCCAGGTCAGGCTCGCCACATCGGCCGCAGCGCAGGCGCCCAGTTCTGTTTCAATCTGCGGCCAGGTTGCCGCCTCGGCCAGGCGCGCCGCCGTCCAGCTGCCCGACAGCAGCACGCTGATGCCGTGGGCGCTGCTGTGCCTGCTGATGCTGGGGCTGTTGTCGGCCATGGCCGGTCGCTCAATCGAATGAAGAAGGGGTTTTCTGATGGTGCGCGGTCAGGCATCGTAACGCCAACCCGGCCGCGCTTGCGGCAAAATGCCAGAAACAGGAGCGACACGTGAACAATTCCATTTTTTCGTCGACCGCGGAGCTGAGCGTGGCGCAGCACGGCCCCGCGCTCTGGCTGACCATCACCCGGGAGGAGCGGCGCAACGCCATGAGCCACGGCGTGCTGGCGGGCATGACGCAGGCGATCGTCGCGGCGCAGGGCGAGCGCGAGATCCGCGCCATCGTCATCACCGGCGCGGGAAGCAAGGCCTTCTGCGCCGGGGCCGATCTGCAGTCGGCGCAGGCCTTCACCACCGATTATTCGGAGCCGCATGGCCACCTGGCGCAACTGCTGCGGGCGGCGCGCGCCAGCTGTGTGCCGCTGATCGCGCGGGTCAACGGCGCCTGCATGGCCGGCGGCATGGGTTTGATGGCGATGTGCGATATGGCGGTGGCGGCGCCGCACGCGGTGTTTGGCTTGCCCGAGGTCAAGGTCGGCGTCTTTCCGGCGCAGGTGCTCAGCGTGCTGCAGCACTTGATTCCGCGGCGCAGCCTGAACGAGATGTGCCTGACCGGTGAGCCGATCACGGCGGCGCAGGCGCTGGAGCTTGGCCTGGTGAACTATGTCGACGATGACGTCGATGCCAAGCTGCAATGGCTGCTGGCGCGGCTGCTGGACAAGTCGCCCGCCGCCATCCGGCGCGGCCTGTACACCCTGAAGAAGGTGGAGAGCATGGCGTTCGAGGAGTCGATGTCGTTCACCGAGAGCCAGATCGCGCTGTTCACACTGACCGAGGACGCGAAGGAAGGGCAGAAGGCGTTTCAGGAAAAGCGCAAACCCAACTGGCTCGGACGCTGACCATGAGCACGCAGTTCGACTACATCATCGTCGGCGCCGGCACCGCCGGCTGCCTGCTGGCCAATCGGCTGTCGGCCGATGCCAGCAAGCGGGTCCTGCTGATCGAGGCCGGGCGCAAGGACGACTACCACTGGATCCATATCCCGGTCGGCTATCTCTACTGCATCGGCAACCCGCGCACCGACTGGCTTTACACCACAGAGCCTGATGCAGGACTCAATGGTCGCGTCTTGCGCTACCCGCGCGGCAAGACGCTGGGAGGCTCGAGCAGCATCAACGGCATGATCTACATGCGCGGCCAGGCGCGCGACTATGAGCAGTGGGCGCAGCTCACCGGCGACCCAGGCTGGAGCTGGAACAGCGTGCTGCCCTACTTCAAGCTGCACGAGGATCACTACAGGGGAGCGGATGCGGCGCATGGCGCACGCGGGGTCGCGCCGGAGCTGATGAGCGACGCCTCCAGCGCCTATCGCAAGCTGCTGCGCCATCGCAATGCGGGGGGCGAGTGGCGGGTCGAAAAGCAGCGCCTGCGCTGGGATGTGCTCGATGCGTTTTCGCAGGCCGCGCAGCAGGCCGGCATTGCTGCCACCGATGACTTCAACCGGGGCGACAACGAGGGTGTGGGCTACTTCGAGGTGAACCAGAAGGCGGGTTGGCGCTGGAGCACGGCGAAGGCGTTCCTGCGCCCGACCTGTTACGCCCGGCCGAATTTTGAGATGTGGACCTCGGCCCAGGTGGCCAAGTTGCTGCTCGAGACCCGGGCCGACGGCAGTCAGCGCTGCACCGGTGTGCAGGTGTGGGCCCATTCGGAAATGGTGAGCGCCAGCGCCAGCGCCGAGGTGATCCTGTGCGCCGGCAGCATCGGCTCGCCGCAGATTCTTCAGCTCTCGGGCATCGGCCCGGCCGACCTGCTGCAAAAAAATGGGGTGCCCGTGCTGCACGACGCGCCCGGCGTGGGCGCCAACCTGCAGGACCATCTGCAGATCCGCGCGGTCTTCAAGGTACAGGGCGTCAAGACGCTCAATACCCAGGCCAGCTCGCTCTGGGGCAAGGCCAAGATCGGCCTGGAGTACCTGCTCAGGCGCACCGGTCCGATGAGCATGGCGCCGTCCCAGCTCGGCGCCTTCACCCGCAGCGACCCGGCGCAGCCCTATCCCAACATCGAGTACCACGTGCAGCCGCTCAGCCTGGAGGCCTTTGGCGAGCCGCTGCACAGCTTCAATGCCTTTACCGCGAGCGTCTGCAACCTCAACCCGACCAGCCGCGGCTCGGTCTGCATCCAGAGCGGCGATTTTGCCCAGGCGCCGGCGATCGCGCCCAACTACCTGAGCACCGAGGCGGACCGCAAGGTGGCGGCCGATTCGCTGCGGGTGACGCGCCGCATCGTGGCGCAACCGGCCCTGGCCCGGTACCAGCCGCAGGAGTGGAAACCGGGCGTCGAGTTCCAGAGCGATGACGAACTGGCGCGGCTGGCCGGGGACATTGCGACCACCATCTTCCATCCGGTCGGCACCACAAAAATGGGCGTTGCCGGCGATCCGATGGCGGTGGTCGACCCGCAGTTGCGGGTGCGCGGTCAGGGAGGTCTGATCGCCGGTTTGCGGGTCGTTGACGCCGGCGTGATGCCGGTCATCACCAGCGGCAACACCAATTCTCCGGCCCTGATGATTGCCGAGAAGGCGGCGCAGTGGATCGTCGAAGAGGGGCTGCGGCGCGGCCCGGGGTGAGACAAGGGCAAACCCGCAAAGGGTAAGCACTGATGCAGGCGCGGACTTTGGCGCGTAAATTCGCGCCAAGCTTCAACACCCCACCGGGTGATTGAAGGAGAACCCGTGGAGACAGCCCCTGAGGGCCCAAAAAGCAGAAAAGGCATCGGCGATCCCGGTGCCTTTTTTTATGCTGCGCCCGGCATGGGCGCGCATCTGCGGCCGGGGCCGGGCGAAAGCCTACGGCGCCGGCGGCCAGGGGACATCGGCCAGCGCGCGCGGTTTGCCTATCGGTGCCGGCGCCTGGGCCTTTTGCACCGCGGCGATATCTTCTTCGCTCGGGTACTGGCCCAGCAGCCAGTAATCGAAGATGCGCCGCGCAATCGGGGCCGCGTTCTGCGAGCCGAAGCCGGCGTTTTCAACCACCATGGCGAGCGCAATCCGGGGCTCCTGGGCGGGCGCAAAGGCGGTGAACAGCGCGTGGTCGCGAAAGCGTTCCTCCATCCTGGAGGCGTTGTATTTTTCGTTCTGCTTGATTTGAACCACCTGGGCCGTGCCGGTCTTGCCGCCGCTGGTGTAGGCGGCGCCGCGAAAGGCGGCGGCCGACGTGCCCTCGATATTGACGCCCACCAGCGCATTCTTGATGACGGCAATATTGGCCGCCTTGGCGATCACTTCGCCGACGGTTTCGTGCAGCGTGCTGGTGGGCTTGTGCGTCATGATGTCGACCACCTCCCGGACCAGGTGCGGCTTCATCTTGACGCCATCGTTGGCCAGCGTCGCAGTGGCCGAGGCCAGTTGCAGCATCGTGAAGTTGTTGTAGCCCTGGCCGATCCCCAGCGAGATGGTTTCGCCGGCGTACCACTTCTGCTGGTCGGCGCGCCTGTAGGCCTTGCGCTTCCACTCGGTCGAGGGCAGCAGGCCATGGACCTCGCCGAAGATGTCAATGCCGGTCAACTCGCCAAAGCCGAAGCGCTGCATCTGGTCATGGATGGTGTCGACCCCGAGGTCGTTGGCCAGCATGTAGTAATAGGTGTCGCACGACTGCACGATCGAGCGGTACATGTTGACCATGCCGTGCCCGCCCTCCTTGTCGTCGCGAAAGCGGTGGTTGCCGAACATGAAGAAGCCGGGGTCGGCGATCGACTGCTCGGGCGTGCGCTTGCCGGTTTCGAGCGCGGCCAGCGCCATGAAGGGCTTGTAGGTCGAGCCCGGCGGGTAGGTGCCGCGCAGCGCGCGATTGAGCAGCGGTTTGTCGGGGGACTCATTGAGCATTTGCCAGTTCTCGGCGTCGATGCCCTCGACGAACAGGTTCGGATCGAAAGTCGGCTTGCTGACGAAGGCAAGGACTTCGCCGGTCTTGGGATCCATCGCGACCAGCGCGCCTCGCCGCTCGCCGAAGAGTTCCTCGATCAGGTGCTGCAGCCTGATGTCGATCGCCAGCCTGACAGTGTTGCCGGGCGTCGCCGGACTGCTGGCGAGTTTGCGCATGGCGCGCCCGCCGGCGGAGGTCTCGACCGACTCGACGCCGGTGCTGCCGTGCAGCTGGGTCTCGAAACTCTGCTCGATGCCGAGTTTGCCGATGTATTCCGTGCCGCGGTAGTTTGCCTGATCCTCGGAGTCGTCAAGAGTCTCCTTCTCGGCCGGGTTGATGCGCCCGATGTAGCCGATGACGTGGCTTGCCAGTTCCCCATAGGGATAGCTTCGAAATAGCCGGGCCTTGATCTCCACGCCGGGAAAACGGTAGCGCTGGGCCGCAAAGCGCGCCACTTCCTCGTCGCTCAGGCGCGTGCGCAACGGCAGCGACTCGAAAGTTTTCGATTCCTCCAGCAATTTCTTGAAGCGTCGCCGGTCGCGCGGCGCGATCTCCAGGACCCCGGCCAGTTCGTCGATCGTTTGTTCGAGGTTCTGGATTCTGGAGGGGGTGACTTCAAGCGTGTAGGCGGAGTAGTTGCTGGCCAGCACGATGCCGTTGCGGTCCAGGATCAGTCCGCGGTTGGGCACTACGGGCACGATCGCGGTGCGGTTGTTCTCGGCCTGCTCCAGCAGATCCTCATGGCGCACCAGTTGGAGGTAGGCCAGCCTGCTTGCCACCAGCAGGAAACAGACCAGCACCGCGATGCTGGCAACCAGCACCCGCGCCCGAAAGCGCGACAACTCGGCCTCAACGTTGCGCAGTTCAGTCATGCCGGAACGCCCCCGTCATCGCGAGCCCCCGCGTCCGCCATCGCGAGCCCCCGCGTGTCCGTCATCGCGAGCCCCCGCGTCCCCGTCATCGCGAGCCCCCGCGTGTCCGTCATCGCGAGCCCGTAGGGCGTGGCGATCCATGCAGGCCGGGCCCGTGGACTGCCGCGTCGCTGTGCTCCTCGCAGTGACGGCCAGCGTGGTGCTCCTCGCATGGATCGCCACAGGCCTTCGGCCTTCGCGATGACGAAAGTGCCACCGTGGCGAGGCGGTTCATGGAGAGCCCCACCCGTGTCCGTCATCGCGAGCCCCCCGCGTCCGCCATCGCGAGCCCCCGCGTCCCCGTCATCGCGAGCCCGTAGGGCGTGGCGATCCATGCAGGCCGGGCCCGTGGACTGCCGCGTCGCTGTGCTCCTCGCAGTGACGTCCAGCGTGGTGCTCCTCGAAGTGACGTCCAGCGTGGTGCTCCTCGAAGTGACGTCCAGCGTGTCCGTCATCGCGAGCCCCCGCGTGTCCGTCATCGCGAGCCCGTAGGGCGTGGCGATCCACGCAGGCCGGGCCCGTGGACTGCCGCGTCGCTGTGCTCCTCGCAGTGACGTCCAGCGTGGTGCTCCTCGCAGTGACGTCCAGCGTGGTGCTCCTCGCAGTGACGTCCAGCGCGGCAGTCCATGCATGGACCGCCGCGGCTTGCAGCCTCGCGATGACGAACTTGCAGAAGAAGCCATCAAAGCGGCCTGTGCGCATCAGGCTCTGGCGAGCGCCGTTGCGGGGCCAGCAGAAGCACGCTGACCAGCGGCCACAGCACGGACTCGAGGACCGGTGCCAGCAGCATCAGCAGGCCCGGGAAGGCGCCACCGGCCGTCATGCGAACGATCAATTCGATGATGTGCGATGCCGCAAACAGCGGAAGAACCTGAAACGCCTGCGACGGCACGCTGAACCAGAGCAGCCGGCGATGAATCGCGATGGCCAGGTAGCTGAGCGCGGTGTAGGCGAGCGCGTGCTGTCCCAGCAGCGCGCCCTGATGGACATCGATCAGGATGCCAAAGGCGAAGGCGACGCCGATGCCGACGCGCTGCGGCTGGTGCACGCTCCAGAACACCAGTGCCAGCGCCAGAAAGTCCGGTGACCAGGCGGCGCGGCCGAACAGGCCCATGTTCTGCAGCATGTTGAGGCCGAGCGCCGCCAGCAGGCTGCCCAGGATGAAAAAGGGGTTGGCCGGCAGCAGCAACTGATGGCCGCGGCGCATGATCATTTCCTGCCCCCTTTTCTGGCGGGCGCCGGGACCGCCTCGACCGGTGGCATGGGCGCGACCTGGGCGGTCAGCGGCTTGAGCACCATGACGTGGCTGACACCGGCGACCAGCGCCACGGGCTGGCAGATGATGCGCGCGAAGGCGGAGTCGACCCGGCGATCGATCCGCTCGACCCTGGCCACCGGCAAACCGGCCGGGTAGATGCCGTCGACGCCGCTGGTGGTCAGCAGGTCGCCCACCTGCACGTCGGCATTGGCCGCCATGTAGCGCAATTCGAGGGCGTTGGCGCGCAAGGCCGGATCGCCAAAAGCCACTCCGCGCGCCCCGGTGCGTGTATTGAGCACAGGAATGGCCTGTTCGCGGTCGGTGACCAGCGTCACCTCGCTGATCATCGGATAGACCCGGGTCACCTGCCCGAGGACGCCGCTTTCATCGAGCACCGGGGAACCGGCCAGCACCCCTTCGATCTGGCCGCGGTCGATGATGACTTTGCGCGTGTAGGGGTCGGCCGCGTCGTACAACACCTGTGCCGCCTGCGAGGGCGTCGTCAGCGTGTCGCGCAGCAGCAGAAGCTGGCGCAGGCGGGAATTTTCGAGGGCCAGCTGCTCGACCTGGTTGGCACGCCGGGACTGGCTCTCGAGCGTGCGCCGGGCCGCCTCTTCGCGCGCCTGCGACAATCGCAACGATTCGAAATACTGCGTTCCGCCCTGCATCCAGACGACCGGGCGCAGCGCCAGCCACTGCGCCGGGTAAAGGACCGTGGCCACCACCACGCGCAGGGGACGAGCGAGCTCGAAGCGCGCATCGGCCACCATCAGAAACAGGGCCAGCGCGCTGAAGAACGTGAGCTTGGACAGGGCTGAGTAGCCCTGCCTGAAGAAGGGGGGCGGCGTGCTGTCCAGCGTACCAAGCGGCATCGCTGCACCCGCAGTTATTCGCTGGTGAAAATGGAGCCCAGACGCTCCATCCGCTCCAGTGCGATACCGCAGCCGCGCACCACGCAGGTCAGCGGATCTTCCGCCACCAGCACCGGCAGGCCGGTCTCTTCGGCCAGCAGTCGGTCGAGGTCGCGCAGCAGGGCGCCGCCGCCGGTCAGCATCATGCCGCGGTCGGCAATGTCGGCGCCGAGTTCGGGCGGCGTCTGCTCCAGCGCGTTCTTGACGGCCGAGACGATGTTGTTGATCGGGTCGGTCAGCGCTTCCAGGATCTCGTTGCTGGAGATCGTGAAGCTGCGCGGCACGCCCTCGGACAGGTTGCGGCCGCGGACTTCCATTTCGCGCACTTCGCTGCCAGGAAACGCGGAGCCGATGTTCTTCTTGATGGACTCGGCGGTGGGCTCGCCGATCAGCATGCCGTAGTTGCGCCGGATGTAGTTGATGATGGCTTCGTCGAACTTGTCGCCGCCGACGCGCACGCTGCCCTTGTAGACCATGCCGCCGAGCGAGATGACGCCAACCTCGGTGGTGCCGCCGCCGATGTCCACCACCATGGAGCCGCTGGCTTCGGAGATCGGCAGGCCGGCGCCGATGGCGGCCGCCATCGGTTCTTCGATCAGGTAGACGTCCCTGGCGCCAGCGCCCAGCGCCGACTCGCGAATGGCGCGCCGTTCGACCTGGGTCGAGCCGCAGGGCACGCAGATGATGATGCGCGGGCTGGGCCGGAAGATGGAGCGCGGATGCACCATCTTGATGAACTGCTTGAGCATCTGCTCGGTGACCGTGAAGTCGGCAATCACGCCGTCCTTCATCGGGCGGATGGCCTCGATGTTGCCGGGCACCTTGCCCAGCATGGCCTTGGCTTCCTTGCCGACCGCCTGGATCGTCTTTTTGCCCTGCGGGCCGCCCTCGTGGCGGATCGCCACGACCGAGGGCTCGTCGAGCACGATGCCCTTGTCGCGCACGTAAATCAGGGTGTTGGCGGTGCCAAGGTCAATCGCCAGGTCAGTGGAGAAGTACTGACGGAAAGCTCCAAACATTAAGAATCCTCTCGGTCATGACAGGCGTTCAGGCCCGGCATCACCCCTTTGACAGTAAAAATTGGGTACATGGTCGGCGCAAAACCGCGGTGCGGCGGACTTCGGGCCAAAGGCGAGATAATACCCCATCCCCTTTGAAAAGTCTGACCGACCCCGTCTCGAGCCAGGCCTTTTACGTCTGTTTACAAGCGAAAATTTATGCCTCTGATTTCTGCCGATATTGCACGCATCGCCAATCTGGCCCGACTGGAGCTCGGGGCCCTCGAGAGCGAGCGCATGCTGACCCAGATCAACGGATTTTTCGATCTGGTTGAAAAAATGCGCGCGGTCGACACCACCGGCTTGCTGGCGCTGGCGCATCCGGTGGCCGCGATCCAGGACATCAGGCTGCGCCTGCGCGACGACACGGTGAGCGAGGCGGATGACCGGCAGGCCAATCAGCGCAATGCGCCGGCGCTTGAGCAGGGCCTGTTCCTGGTGCCCAGGGTGATCGAGTGATGATGAACAACACTTCAAGCCTGCATGAACTCGGCGTGGCGCAGCTGGCGACGCAGTTGCGCGAGCGCAAGGTCTCGGCCGTCGAGACGGCGCAGCATTTTTTGCAGCGGGTGCGGGCCCATGCCTCGCTGGGCGCCTTTCTCGATCTCAATGAAGAGGCCACGCTGGCCCAGGCGCGCGCTTCCGACGCGGCGCTGGCGGGCGGCAAGCCGGGTTTGTCCCTGCTCGGCGTGCCGCTGGCGCACAAGGATATTTTCGTGACGCGCGATTTTGTGACAACCGCAGGTTCGCGCATGCTGGCCGGTTACCGCTCGCCCTTTGATGCGACGGTAGTGGCGCGGCTGGCGGCTCAGGGTGCCGTGACACTGGGCAAGCTCAACTGCGACGAATTCGCGATGGGCTCGGCCAATGAAAACTCGGCCTATGGCGCGGTCGGCAATCCGTGGGACGTCACGCGCGTGCCGGGCGGCTCCTCGGGCGGCAGCGCGGCGGCGGTAGCGGCCCGGCTGGTCCCGGCTGCGACCGGCACCGACACCGGCGGCTCGATCCGCCAGCCGGCCTCGTTTTGCGGCATCACCGGCATCAAGCCGACCTACGGCCGCGCCTCGCGCTACGGCATGGTCGCGTTTGCCTCCAGCCTCGATCAGGCCGGCCCGCTGGCGCGCAGCGCGCAGGACTGCGCGCTGCTGCTGTCCGCGATGTGCGGGCCGGACCCGGACCGCGACTCGACCTCGCTCGACGTCCCGGCCGAAGATTTCAGCTTGAGCCTGGACGACTCGCTGGCTGGTCTGCGCATCGGCGTGCCGGCCGAGTTTTTTGGCGCCGGCGTGGCGGGCGATGTCGGCGCCGCCATCGACGCCGCGTTGAAGGAATACCAGAAACTCGGCGCCACGCTGGTTCCGATCTCGCTGCCGCGCACGGAACTGTCGATTCCGGTGTACTACGTGATCGCGCCGGCCGAGGCCTCGAGCAACCTGAGCCGCTTCGACGGCGTCAAGTTTGGTCACCGCGCGGCCGAGTACAAGGACCTGGTCGACATGTACAAGAAGACCCGCGCCGAGGGCTTTGGCGATGAGGTCAAGCGTCGCATCATGATCGGTACCTACGTTTTGTCGCACGGCTACTACGATGCCTACTACCTGCAGGCGCAGAAGATCCGTCGCATGATCGCCGACGATTTCCAGCAGGCCTTCAAACTGTGCGACGTCATCGCAGGGCCGGTGGCGCCGACGGTCGCCTGGAAACGCGGCGACAAGAGCGACGATCCGGTCGCGGCCTATCTGGCCGATATCTTCACCTTGCCGGCGTCACTGGCCGGTCTGCCGGGCATGAGCATCCCGGCCGGTTTTGGCGACGGCCAGATGCCGGTGGGCATGCAACTGATTGGCAACTATCTGCAGGAAGCCCGGCTGCTCAATGCGGCGCATCGCTTCCAGCAGGTGAGCGCCTGGCACGAAGCCAGGCCGCAGGGGTTTCGCGCATGAACACATCGACGTCAGCGCTGGTGCACGGGTATGAGGTGGTGATCGGCTTCGAGACGCACGCCCAGCTATCCACCCGGTCCAAGATCTTCAGCCGTGCCGCCACCGCCTTTGGTGCCGCGCCCAATACGCAGGCCTGCGCCGTCGACCTGGCCCTGCCCGGCACGCTGCCGGTGATGAACCGGGGCGCGGTGGAGCGCGCCATCGAGTTCGGCCTGGCGATTGGCGCCCACATCGCGCCGCGCAGCATATTTGCGCGAAAGAACTATTTCTACCCCGACCTGCCCAAGGGCTACCAGATCAGCCAGTTCGAAATTCCGGTGGTGCAGGGCGGCTGTGTCGAGTTTTTCCTTGGCGATGAAAAGAAGTCGGTGCGACTGGTGCGCGCCCACCTCGAGGAAGACGCGGGCAAGTCGCTGCACGAGGACTTTATCGGCCAGACCGGGATTGACCTCAACCGCGCCGGCACGCCTTTGCTCGAGATCGTGACCGAGCCCGACATGCGCTCGAGCGAGGAGGCAGTGGCCTATGCCAGGGAACTGCACAAGATCGTGACCTGGATCGGCATCTGCGACGGCAACATGCAGGAAGGCAGCTTTCGCTGCGATGCCAATGTGTCGGTGCGCAAGCCGGGACAGCCGCTGGGAACGCGGCGCGAGATCAAGAACCTCAACAGCTTCAAATTCATGCAGCAGGCGATCGACTTTGAAGTGCGCTGGCAGATCGAGCGCATCGAGGACGGGCACGCGATCGAGCAGGCGACCGTGCTGTTCAACCCCGACAGCGGTGAGACCCGGGCCATGCGCAGCAAGGAAGACGCGGCGGACTACCGGTATTTTCCGGACCCCGATTTGCCGCCGCTGGTGATTGCCGACGAGTGGGTGCAGCGCGTGCGCGCCGGGATGACCGAGTTGCCGCGCGTCATGGCGCAGCGTTTTGCGACCGACTACGCACTGTCCGACTACGACGCGACCATGCTGACGCAGAGTCGCGCCATGGCGGCTTATTTCGAGAGCGCCGCGACGGCCTGCGGACAGCCCAAGCTGGCAAGCAACTGGATCATGGGCGAGATTTCGCGGCGCCTGAACGCCGGCGAGATCGACATCACGCGCTCGCCGGTGGCGGCTGCGCAACTGGCGCAGCTGATCAGGCGCATTTCGGATGGCACGATTTCAAACAATGCGGCCCGGCAGGTCTTTGATGTCTTGTGGAGTCGGGGCAGCGGTGATGTCGATCAGGTGATCGAAGCCAGCGGGCTCAGGCAGCTGAGCGACAGCACTGAGCTGGAAAAAATCGTCGACAGCGTCGTCGCTGCCAATCCGAAGAACGTCGGGGAGTACCGGGCCGGCAACAGCAAGGCACTGAACGCGCTGGTCGGCCAGATCATGAAGGGCAGCCAGGGCAAGGCCAACCCGCAGCAGGTGAACGATCTGCTGCGCAAGAAGCTCGGCTGAGTCAGGGCTTCCTGGCGCTGCTGGCGGCGGGAACGGGCGCGGGCATGGCCCACAGCTGCTTGAGGCGAAACAGCTCTTCCTCGAAGCGGAAATTGACGCGTTTCATTTCGGCGTCCTGGTCGGCTATGAAGCGCGCCTGCACCGACAGGCTGATGTTGACCTCATCGAGTTGCCGGCGCACCCAGGAGGGCGCCTTGCTCGGGTCTTTCTTGTAGAACTCCATCTCCTCCAGGCTGGCGGCGCGCTGGCGCTGCAGTTCCTCGACCCGGGTCACGGCCGCCTGCCTGACCACCGAGATCTGGGCCAACGCCAAGGCGCGCTCCTTGTCATGCACGGCCTTGCTCGGGTAGCGCACCAGCAGGGCCTTGTCGCGTCGCTTCTCCTCGTCACGCCGGGAGCGTTCCTCGAGGTCGGCCTTTTCCCTGGCTTCGAGCGCGCTGCGTTCCTGAGCGGTCAGCGTGGGTCCGACCTTGGCTTTTACCGTGCCGCTGGGATTGAGCAGTCTCTGCTCGCGGTCGACGCAGTCGGCGATCGGCCGGTCGGAGGTCAGATTGCGGCCTTTGGCATCGACGCAGGTGTAGATCTCCCGCGCTGGCGCTGGCGCCGGTGTCTGCGCTGGCGCGCCGATGGACAGCGTGCCCAAAAGCAAAGCTGCGAGCAGGCCCGGCTGCATGCGTTCTGGTTTGAACATGATCAACTTTCTGCGACGCCGTAGCGCTGCTGGTAGGCCAGAACACGCTGCTGGTCAATGGCCAGACCGGCAGCCCGATGTTGCTCAAGATAATGCATCAGATCGGCGAGTTTGGCAATCGCGCAAACCTCCAGCCCAAGCTGCGCACGCACGTACTGCACCGCGCTGTGCCCGACGTCGAGCCCGTTCTCGGTCGCCTTCTCCTGCCGGTCCAGGGCAATCACAACGGCATGCGGCGTGGCGCCGGCGCCTTGGATGAGGGCAATCGACTCACGCACCGCGGTTCCGGCGGACATCACATCGTCGACGATCAGCACGCGCCCGCGCAGCGTCGCGCCGACCAGGGAGCCGCCCTCGCCATGGTCTTTGGCTTCCTTGCGGTTGTAGGCAAACGGGACGTTCATTCCCTGGCGCGCAAGTTCCACGGTGAGGGCCGCGCCCAGCGGAATGCCCTTGTAGGCCGGACCGAAAATCATGTCGAACTGAATGCCGCTGGCGAGCAGGCGCCGGGCATAGAATTGGGCCAGGCGTCCCAGCTTGATGCCATCGTCGAACAGGCCTGCATTGAAGAAGTAGGGGCTGATGCGCCCGGCTTTGGTCTTAAACTCGCCAAAACGCAGCACACCGCAATCCAGCACAAACTGCAGGAAATCCTGGGCCAGCGCATCGCTTGCGCCGGCCTGTTTTTTTTCTGTCGCAACAGACTCTGACATGGGGGACTTCCTTGTTCAAACTGACCAGCCTCAACCTCAACGGAATCCGCTCCGCCACCAGCAAAGGCCTCGAAGCGTGGCTGAGCAAAACCAGAGCCGATTGTATTTGTCTGCAGGAGGTCAAGGCGCAGGCCGCCGATGTGGCGGGGCGCTTCGAGACGCTTGCCGATCTGCCCGGCTACTTTCATTTTGCGCAGAAGAAGGGCTATTCCGGCGTGGCGGTCTATACCCGGCTGCAGCCCAGCGACGTCGTCACCGGCTATGGCTCGCCCGAATTTGACGCCGAGGGCCGCTATCTGGAACTGCGCTTTGACAGCGCCGGCGCGAAGCGCTCCATCATCAGCTGCTATTTTCCCAGCGGTTCCTCCGGCGAGGAGCGCCAGCAGGCCAAGTTTCGCTTTCTCGACGAGTTCTATCCGCATCTGGAAAAGCTCATGGGCGAGCGCGAGTTCATCCTGTGCGGCGATGTGAACATCGCCCACCAGGAGATCGACCTGAAGAACTGGAAGGGCAACCGCAAGAACTCCGGCTTCCTGCCCGAGGAACGGGCCTGGATGACGAAACTGCTGTCGCAGGCCGGCCTGGTGGACGTTTACCGGCAACTGCACCCCGAGGCCACCGAGGCCGCCTACACCTGGTGGAGCAACCGCGGCCAGGCCTATGCCAAGAACGTCGGCTGGCGCCTGGACTACCACCTGGCGACCGCCCGAATGGCGGCCGGCGCCAGGTCGGTTGCGATCTACAAGGAAGAAAAGTTCTCCGACCACGCGCCGGTGACGGTCGAGTACGACTGGAGCCAGTGAGGCAGGGAAACCACCTGCGCAGCTAGAGGCGGCGGACCGGATCGGGCGTCCAGGCCGCCATGATGGCCTGATGTTCCGGGATGTCGCTCAGGAAGCAGTGCCGCAAGTCGGCGTCGCCAATCGTGAGGGCCTGCGCCAGCAGATCGGCGTGCGCGCTGCCAAGAACCTGCGCCGCGCGTGAATCGCCGGCCTGCGCCAGCACCTGTTGGCATGTCAGGCGGATCAGGTAGGGCGCTTCGCTGCCGTCGAGCTTGCGCTCCGATCGCATTGACTCCAGCAGGCGCTCGACGAGCGGCATCGCGCTGACGGGATCCTGGCGCGCAAGCGCCACCCGGGCCAGTCCCGCCAGCGCGTCGAACTCGGTCGCGTTGTCGAGCTGCCTTGCGATCTCCAGGGCGCGCTCGAAGGCCGCCTGGGCCTGATCCGGGCGCCCGAGCGCCAGCTCGGCGTTGCCAAGCGCGCAGCGGGCGATTGCCTCGAAAACCGGACTCTGGACATCGGTGGCGATGTCCACCGCCGCCTGTGCACGCGTCAGCGCCAGCGCATCGTCGCCCAGGCGCAGCGCCAGCACTGACAGGTTGGTCAGAACATGGGGCTCGGTGGCCCGGTCACCGATCGAGCGAGCCAGCTGCAGACAGTCCTCCAGATAGTGGCGCGCCTGCGCGTGCTCGCCCAGGCGCAGCCAGCCGTTGCCCAGATTGCCCAGGGCGATGGCCTCGTTGCGACGGTTTCCGATCTCCCGGTTGATCAACAGGTCCTGCCGGTCGATCTCGAGTGATGCCAGCTGATCGGCCTGACTGTCCGCGATGACCGAAAGGGCGTTGAGGAACAGGGCCTCGATCGATCGCTCACCGATGGCGCGCGCCATCGCCAGTCCCTCCGTGGCCAGCGCATGACCATTGGCGCAGTCTCCGAGATAGGTCAGCGCCAGCGCGAGCCGATGCTGGCCGTGCAGTTCCATCTTGGCATTCTCAGTGCGCTTGGCCAGTTGCAGGGTCTGGCGTGCGGCCTGCTGCATGGTCTGGTAGTCGCCCGTGCGCATGGCCAGGCTGCTGCGTCGCCAGGCGACCTCACAGCGCCTGCCATCGTCGTCCAGCGTGTCAGCCAGTTGCTGCAGGGCATCCACGTCCAAAGCCTGTTCCTGTCGCCTGCCCTGCAGGTCCAGTGTGCGCTCACGCAGGTTGAGCAGGCGCCAGCGTTGCAGCGGTTGCTCGGTCAAAGGGAGCGCCCTGGCAACATACTCCATTGCCGCTTCATGGGCAAAGCGCTCGGCG
>CAIMBE010000046.1 GCA_903839085.1 uncultured beta proteobacterium
ATGACGAGGGGGGAGGGACGGGCCCGCGATGACGAAGCGGGTGGTGTGGCCTCGCGATGACGAAGCGGGGGGGACGGCCTCGCAAAACGAAAACGCTCGTTGCCGCGGGCGATGCGGTGGGTGGCGCAGCGGCATCAAGGCGGAGCCCGAAGGGCGGGGGACAGCCGCGGAGCCACCCACTGCGGCGCCCGCGGCCCACACTCGCATGGATCGCCACGGCCTGCGGCCTCGCGATGACGAGGCTGGTTCGGGGGCCTCGCGATGACGAAGCGGAGGGGGACGGCCTCGCGATGACGAGGCTGGTTCGGGGGCCTCGCGATGACGAGGCGGTGGTGCGGCCTTGGCCCTATTGCGGAGCCAGATACCCCAGCTGCATGCCGGTCGTGTACAGTGGACCGGCGCCATCGGGCGCCCAACAGGGGGAGTTCCCATGCAGCGTCGCGATTTGGTTCAGCTCGGTATTGGCGGCGGCTTGTTTGCCATCGCCAGCGGCACGGCAGCGCCCGCCGTGGCCGGCTCGCCTGAACTGGCCGAGGCATCGGTGGCCCAGTTGCAGGGCGCCATGGCGCGCGCCACGCTGACATCGGCGCAACTGGTCGCGGCCTACCTGGCGCGCATCAGGGCGATCGATCGCGCGGGTCCGAAAATCAATGCCCTCATCGAACTCAATCCCGATGCCAGGTCGATTGCGGCCGAACTCGACCGCGAGCGCAAGGCGAGCGGCTCGCGCGGCCCGCTGCACGGCATCCCGGTGCTGCTCAAGGACAACATCGCCACCGCGGACCGCATGCAGACCAGCGCCGGCTCGCTGGCGCTGACGGGGCAGCCCGCCAGCAGGGACGCCTTCATCGTGCAGAAGTTGCGCGCCGCCGGCGCCGTGATTCTTGGCAAGACCAACCTCTCGGAGTGGGCCAATATCCGCTCGACGCGCTCCACCAGCGGCTGGAGCGCGCGCGGCGGCCTGACGCGCAGCCCGTATGCGCTGGACCGCAACACCAGCGGGTCGAGTTCGGGCTCGGCCTCGGGCATCGCTGCCGGACTTGCCGCCATCGGCGTGGGCACCGAGACCGACGGTTCCATCACCTCGCCCGCATCGCTGGCCAGCCTGGTGGGCATCAAGCCGACGGTCGGCCTTGTCAGCCGCGCCGGCATCATTCCGATTTCCCACTCGCAGGACACGGCCGGCCCGATGACCCGCACGGTGGCCGATGGCGCGGCCCTGCTGACGGTGCTGGCGGGGCCGGACGCGCAGGACCCGGCGACGCGCGACGCCGGCAAATACCAGCAGGACTACAGCGGCTTTCTGGACAGCGGGGGTCTGCGCGGCAAGCGCCTTGGCGTCGTGCGCAGCCAGTTCGCGGGGCAAAGCGATCTGGTGGCAGGCCTGGTGACTGCGGAACTGAAGGTGCTTGAGGCGCAGGGCGCGGTGCTGGTGGAGGTGGCGGAAATTCCCAATACGGCCAGGTACGCGGACTCGGAACTGACGGTCCTGCTCTACGAATTGAAGGCCAACCTGGCGCTCTATCTTGCCGCCTATGCGCCTTCGTCGGCCATCCGGTCGCTGGCCGACGTGATCGCCTTCAACGAAAAGAACAGCGCCCGCGAACTGCGCCACTTCGGCCAGGAACTGTTTGTCAGCGCGCAGGCCAAAGGCGACCTCGACAGCCAGGAATACAAGGACGCGCTGGCCAACAACCTGCGGTTTGCGCGGGACGAGGGCATCGACAAGGTGATGGCCGAGAACCGGCTCGACGCGCTGGTCGCGCCGACCGGCGAACTCGCCTGGCTGACCGACTTCATCCATGGCGACGCTTCCGGCAACAGCTTCACCACGCCGGCCGCGGTCGCCGGCTACCCGCACATCACGGTGCCGGCCGGCTTTGTCAGGGGCCTGCCCTGCGGCATGTCGTTTGTCGGGCGCGCGTGGAGCGAGCCCGCGCTGATCGCCATGGCCTACGCCTACGAGCAGGCCTCCCGAAGGCGCCGGCCCCCGGGCTATGCGCGCAGCGTCAACCCGGCCTGAGGGCCAGCGCGCCAGAGGGTACTTGACATTCGAGTAGGGTCAGGGCCCGGCCCGGTCGCTGGTGATTTGCCCCTCGCAAGGCCCCGGCCAACGACCACGTTCGACGCGGCCAGGGCGCCCGAATGCACAGATCCTGCGATTGCACTATGCTGGGCGCCGCTTGCGTCGATGCCGACCGCATTGGTTTGCCGCCAGCCATCGAGCACACCCAGGAGATCGCTATGCGCATCAGGCATGTCCCGTCCATCTTGCAGAGCGTCGTATTGGCTGCGGGTCTGCTGTTCGCCTGGCCAGGGCCCGCGCGCGCTGCCGATGCGCAGGCCGACGCCGCCACGCTCGACGCCGCCACGCTCGACGTGAGCGGCGCCGAATACATCAAGGGCCTCAAACGGGTGGCCATCACGCAGTTCGAAGTGCAGTTCGTCACCCACCATGTCGGCAACGCCGCCGCGGCAAGCTCGTTTGGTTTGGCCAAGGCCGCGCTGGCCACCGAACTCAGGAGCGTGGAGCCCGCGCAGATGCAGGCGATTGTCGACACCTACTACGACCGCGTGGCAGCCGAGTTGTCGGCCGCCGGCATTGAAGTCGTCCCGCTGGCGCAGTTGCAGGCCAATGCGGATTTTCTAGGCCTCAAGGAAAAAGGCTACCCCGCTCCCTTCGCCCAGGCCCCCGTCAACCGCGACGGCCTGTCGATCAAGGGGACTTTCTACACCGCGCACGAGCTTCCGGTCTATTTCGTGAACGACCGGGCCGAGACCGCGGGCCGGGGCAAGGGCAGGGTCAATTACCTGGAACTGGGCACCATCATGAGCAGCGGTTTCAAGGTCAGCTACGCCGAGGCCTACGAGCGCGCGATCTCGAAGGCTTTTGACGCCCACATCCTGCGCGTGCGCATGACCCTGCCTTTTGCCGACATGCTTGCCACCGGCGGGCTGTTCACCACGTTTGCCAAGGTGGCCATGAAGACCGGCCTTCGGCTCGATGCCGTGGCCTCGCGCTATGAGTTGCTCGAAGGTGGCGCCAGGATTGCGCGCATCGGCCTGAAGTCGGACTTCAATCTGCCTGCCGCGCTCGGGCGGCTCGATGAGAGCGTGCGTGACCGGCCCTACTTTGTGGTCGACGGCGCCGAGTACGTGGAGGCGATCGGCAATCATCTGCTGAGCGCGCACAAGGCGTTTCAATCCGCCATCCTCAGCAGGCGCTGAGGCCGCCTTCAGCCCCGGGCGCCTGCGCGGCGCCCCTCGGTCGGTCTACAGCCAGATCCCCCTGTGCGGCATCTCGATCGTATAGGGCGGGCTGTCGGCCAGCAGGAACGAGCCGATCAGGAAGCTGAGCACCGAGATGAAGATGCTGGCAAAAAAGGCGGTCCAGAAACTCGAGACCCGAAAGCCTTTGACCAGCGACGACACCAGCAGCATCATCAGGGCGTTGATCACCAGCAGGAACAAGCCGAACGTCAGCAAGGTCAGCGGCAAGGTCAGAACGATGAGCAGCGGCTTGACGATCGCGTTGGCAAAGCCCAGCAGCAGCGCCGACACGATCAGAGCCGGCGCGCTGGTGAATTTGATGCCCTGAAAAATATGGCTCGCGACCCAGAGCGAGACAGCGGTGATGCCCCAGTGCAGAAGAAAAGGTGGGAGGTGGTCCAGCATGCAAGCTTGTCCTGATGTTCGTTGGCTGCCGCGCGGTTCATCATACTGCGCGCCATCGGGGTCG
Organism: uncultured beta proteobacterium; assembly: GCA_903839085.1. GTDB lineage: Bacteria > Pseudomonadota > Gammaproteobacteria > Burkholderiales > Burkholderiaceae_C > Rhodoferax. The sequence continues at coordinate 3,740 of CAIMBE010000046.1, forward strand.
CTGCACCGTCCTTTCAGCATCGCGGGCGGATCAGGCGGGCGGGGCACTCAGCTCCGCAGCTGTCCTCCGAGTTATTGGGGGGCAGAGCCCAATAACTCATGGATCGCCACGGCCTTCGGCCTCGCGATGACGAAGCGGAGGGAGACGGCCTCGCGATGACGAAGCGGGGGGGGGACGACCTCGCGATGACGAAGCGGAGGGGGACGACCTTGCAAAACGAAAACGCTCGTTGCCGCGGGCGATGCGGTGGGTGGCGCAGCGGCATCAAGGCGGAGCCCGAAGGGCGGGGGACAGCCGCG
>CAIMBE010000047.1 GCA_903839085.1 uncultured beta proteobacterium
GCCATCCCCAAGGTGCTGGCGCGCCTGGGCCTGAAGATGGATGACATCGACCTGTGGGAACTCAACGAGGCCTTTGCCGTGCAGGTGCTCTATTGCCGCGACCGCTTGGGCATTCCGGCCGACCGTCTGAACGTCAACGGCGGGGCGATAGCGGTCGGGCATCCCTTCGGCATGAGCGGCCAGCGCCTGACCGGTCACGCGCTGATCGAGGGCAGGCGCCGTGGTGCCAAGCGCGTCTGCGTCACCATGTGCGTCGGCGGCGGCATGGGTGCGGCCGGAATATTTGAGGTGATGTGAGCGGCTGCGGTGCTTCAATGAATCAGTCGTTGCGAGCGAAGCGTGGCAATCCATGCATGGACTGCCGCGCTGGCCGTCATTGCGAGGAGCAAGGCGACGCGGCGGTCGCGGTGACGCCACCGTCTGTGAGGCTGCCATGAGTTTGCGTTCCACTGTTGATTTCCTGCTCTACCAGTGGCTGGGCACGGAAAGCCTGAGCCAACGAGAACGCTTCACAGACCATTCGCGCGAAACCTTCGACGCCGTGCTCGACACCTGCGAGCGCATTGCGCGCGAGAAGTTTGCACCCTTCAACCGGATTATCGATATCGAGGAGCCGCGCTTTGACGGTGACAAGGTGATCCTGCCGCAAGCGACGCATGCGGCGCAGAAAGCCTATGCCGAGTCGGGCATGCTCAGCGCAGCGCAGGACTATGAGATGGGCGGCATGCAACTGCCCTACACCATCGAGGCGGCGGCCAATGCCTTCTTTGCCTGTGCCTCGGTGGGCATCAGCACCGGGATGCTGACCACCGGCAACGCCAACCTGCTGATGGTGCACGGTACCGAATTGCAGAAGCAGGTCTTTTCAAGGAACGAGTTTTCCGGACGCTGGTCGGGCACCATGTGCCTGAGCGAGCCGCAGGCCGGCTCGAGTCTGTCCGATGTCGCGACCCGGGCCGTGCCGGACGGCGAGGGCTTCGCCGCCGATCCGCTCGGTCCGCGCTATCGACTGACCGGCAACAAGATGTGGATCTCGGCGGGCGAGCATGAATTGACCGAGAACATCATCCACCTGGTGCTGGCCAAGATTCCGGGCCCCGACGGCAAACTGATCGCAGGGACGCGCGGCATCTCGCTGTTCATCGTGCCCAAGAAAATGGTCGATGCGGCGGGCCAGCTGACCGGCGAGCGCAACGACGTGGCGCTGGCGGGTTTGAACCACAAGCTGGGCTGGCGCGGCACCGTCAACACCCTGCTCAATTTTGGCGAGGGCAAGTACCCGGTCGGTGGCCAGGCCGGTGCGGTCGGCTATCTGGTGGGCCAGGCCGGTGGCGGCCTGCGCTGCATGTTCCACATGATGAACGAGGCGCGCATCGGCGTCGGCATTGCGGCCACCATGCTCGGGCTGGCCGGCTACTACGCCTCGCTCGAATACGCGCGCAACCGGCCGCAGGGGCGCTCGCTGGGCGCCGGCGGCAAGGACGCCTCTCAGCCGCAGGTGCGCATTGTCGAGCACGCCGACATCAAGCGCATGCTGATGGCGCAGAAGTCCTATGGCGAGGGTGCGCTGGCGCTCCAGCTCTACTGTGCGCGCCTGGTCGATGAGCAGCACACCGGCGCGCCCGAGGCGGCCGACGAGGCGCGGCTGCTGCTCGAGGTGCTGACACCGATCGCCAAGAGCTGGCCCAGTGAATGGTGCCTGGAGGCCAATTCGCTGGCGATCCAGATTCACGGCGGCTATGGCTACACGCGCGACTTCTCCGTAGAGCAGTACTGGCGCGACAACCGCCTGAACATGATTCACGAGGGCACGCATGGAATCCAGGCGATGGATTTGCTTGGGCGCAAGGTGCTGATGGAAGACGGGCGTGGCATGCAACTGCTGGCGGCGCGCCTGACGGCGACCGCGCAGCGCGCTGCCAGCGTCCCTGAACTGGCCGGGCACGGGCAGGCGCTGGGCCAAGCGCTGCAGGACGTGGCCCTGGCAACGCGGCAGGCCTGGGCCACCGGCAACCCGTCCGAGGCTCTGGCCAACGCCGTGCCCTACATGCAGGCCTTTGGCCATACGGTGCTGGCCTGGATCTGGCTCGAGGTGGCGCTTGCCGCCGGCCCGGCAGGAAATGCCCAGACCGTAGAGAATGAGGGCAGGGTGCGCGCCGCGCGCTATTTTTTCCATTACGAACTACCCAAGATCGGCGCCTGGCTGCAGGTGGTCGCGAACCGTGACCAGACCTGTGCCAACATGCCCGACGATGCTTTCTGACAGGAGACAAAATGGTCCGTACCATCCAGCAACTTTTCGATCTGAGCGGCAAGACCGCCCTGGTGACCGGCGGCTCGCGCGGCCTCGGCCTGCAAATGGCGCATGCCCTCGGCGAAGCGGGCGCCAAGGTCATGCTCAGCTCGCGCAAGGCGCAGGACCTCGAGCAGGCTTGCGCCGAACTGCAGGCAGCGGGCATCGACGCGCGCTGGATTGCGGCCGACTGCGCCAAGGAGTCCGAGATCGTGCGCCTGGCCGATGAGACGCTGCAGCGCATGGGCGATGTCGATATTCTGGTCAACAACGCCGGCGCGGCCTGGGGCGCCCCCGCAGAGGACCATCCGGTCGACGCCTGGGACAAGGTCATGAACCTCAACGTGCGGGGCTACTTCATCCTGAGCCAGCAGATTGCCAAGAAGAGCATGATCGCGCGGCGCAGCGGACGCATCATCAATATTGCGTCGATTGCGGGGCTCAATGGCAATCCGGCGGGCTTGAACACGATCGCCTACAACACCTCCAAGGGGGCAGTGGTCAACTTCACCCGGGCGCTGGGCGCTGAATGGGGCAAGTACAACATCACCGTCAACGCCATCTGCCCCGGCTTTTTCCCGAGCAAGATGACGATGGGCACGCTCAAAGCCTTCGGCGAAGAGAAACTGGCTGCCGGCGCGCCGCTCAAGCGTCTGGGTGATGACGAGGATCTCAAGGGCCTGTGCGTGCTTTACGCCTCGGACGCCGGCAAACACATCACCGGCCAGTGGCTGGCGGTGGACGGTGGTGTCAGCGTCGTCACCGGTGGCTGAGCCGGCCCCCACCTCCGTCGACCAGAATTTTGGCCTTGGGTTTGGCGTCAGCATTCCCTTTGTCAATCTTCTGGGCTTCGAGATGAGGGTGTTCGAAGGCGGCCTGTCCGAGCTGTCTTTTGATCCCAAGCCGGAGCATCTCAATTCATTTTCCGTGACCCACGGCGGCGCCCTGATGACCCTGCTCGATGTGACCATGGCCGTGGCGGCGCGCAGCGTGCAGAAAGACATGGGGGTGGTGACCATCGAGATGAAGACCACCTTCATGCAAGCGGCGCGCGGCAAGCTCACCGGCAAGGGTCGCCTGATGCACCGCACCGCCACCATGGCCTTTGCCGAGGCAACGGCTTTCGATGCCGACGGGCGCGCCTGCGCTCATTCGACCGGTACCTTCAAGTACGTCAAGAAGTTGCCGACCGGGCCCGGCACCGCGAACGCGCTCAATGTCATTTCAACCGATTGATTTTTTTTCAGGAAATTCCCATGCCACAGAACAAGCAGATTCATCTCGACAGCCGACCCAAGGGCGAGGCGCTGGCCAGCAACTTCAAACTGGTGGTCAGCGAGACGCCGTCGCTCAAGGAGGGCCAGGTGCTGGTGCGACACCATTACCTGAGCCTGGACCCCTATATGCGCGGCCGTATGAACGATGCCAAGAGCTATGCCCAGCCCCAGGCACTCGGTCAAACCATGGGGGGCGGCACGGTCGGCGAAGTGGTCGAATCAAGGCATCCGAAATTCGCGGTGGGCGACAAGGTGGTGGGGATGGGTGGCTGGCAGCAGTACAGCGTGGTCGACGCCGATCAGCTCGGTGCCCTGCGCAAGGTCGATACCAGCCACATTCCATTGAGCGCTTATTTGGGTGCGGTCGGCATGCCGGGCGTCACGGCCTGGTACGGACTGGTGAAGATCATCGAGCCCAAGCCCGGCGAAACGATGGTGGTGAGCGCCGCCACCGGCGCCGTCGGCAGCGCCTTTGCGGCATTGAGCAAGGCACGCGGCTGTCGCACCGTGGGCATCGCCGGCGGACCTGACAAATGCCGATACGCGCTGGACGAGCTCGGCTTTGACGCCTGTATCGACTACAAGCTGCACGCGGACGCCAGTTCGCTGTCAAAAGCGCTGAAGGAAGCCTGTCCGCAGGGCATCGACGGCTATTTTGAAAACGTTGGCGGCATGGTGCTCGATGCCGTGCTGTCGCGCATGAACGCCTTTGGCCGCATCGCCGTCTGCGGCATGATCGCGGGCTACGATGGCGCGCCTTTGCCGCTGACCTATCCGGCACTGATCCTGATGAACCGGCTCAAGGTGCAGGGATTTATCGTGAGCGAGCACATGGAGTTCTGGCCCGAGGCGCTGAAGGAACTCGGTGCCCTGGTGGCGAGCGGCAAGCTGCGCGCCAGGGAGTCGATTGCGCAAGGGCTTGAAGCGGCGCCCGAGGCATTTCTGGGGCTGCTCAAGGGCAGGAACTTTGGCAAGCAGCTGGTCAAGCTGGTCTGAAACGCCGGTATGGCCGACATCATTCTTCACCATTACCCGACCTCGCCGTTTTCAGAAAAAATCCGGCTCGCACTGGGCTACAAGCGGCTGTCCTGGAAGTCGGTCATCATTCCGTCGGTCCTGCCCAAGCCCGATGTGCTGGCGCTCACCGGCGGCTACCGCAAGACGCCGTTCCTGCAGGTGGGCTCGGACGTCTACTGCGACAGCGCGCTGATCTGCGATGTGCTGGAACACCTGCAGCCCGAGCCGACGCTGTACCCGCCGCGCAACGCAGGCCTGGCACGGGTGCTGGCGCAGTGGGCTGACAGCACGCTGTTCTGGGCTGCCATGGCCTACAGCCTGCAGGCCAAAGGCGCAGCGGCGATGTTCGAGGGACTGCCGGTCGAGGTCGCGAAGGCCTTTGGCGCCGACCGCGCGGCCATGAGCGCCGGCATGACCCGCCTGCGCCCCGCCGATGCGACGGCGGCCTGCAAGTCTTACCTTCGTCGCATGGCCGACATGCTCCAGGGCCAGGATTTTCTGCTGGGCAGCGTTCCCTGTGTGGCGGACTTTGCCGCCTACCATCCGCTGTGGTTCACGCGCGTGCGCGTGCCGGTGATGGCGGGCATTCTGGATGCCACGCCGCTGGTGCTCGCCTGGATGGACCGCATGGCGGCCCTGGGTCACGGCCAGATGGAAAAGTATTCTGCCGAGCAGGCGATCGCGGTCTGCGCAGAAGGGACCCGGTTCGAGGCTCTCGATGATGCCTTTTTTCAGGACGAGCATGGCATTGCCCTGGGCAGCCGCGTCACGGTTGCCGCCGAGGTCTTTGGCCAGGAGCCGACGCAAGGGGAGTTGCTCTCGGCCACGCGCACCCGCTACACGCTGCGTCGTGTCGATGATCGGGCCGGAATCGTGCACGTGCACTTTCCGCGCATCGGCTACGTGCTCAAGGCCGCGCCGACCGCATGAGTTCGGATCCGGCCGACAGCGCCCCGATTCAATGGAAACTCTCGGCTTTTGACGCCTTGAGTGTGCAGGAGCTCTATGAACTGCTCCAGTTGCGAACCGAGGTGTTTGCGCTGGAGCAGAATTGCATTTTTCAGGACATGGATGGCGCAGACGCCCAGGCCGTGCATCTGATGGGTCGGCGCGGCGGTCAACTGCTGGCTTATGCGCGCTGTTTTCCGGCCGGCATCAAGTTCCCGGAAGCCAGCATCGGCCGCATCCTGACCCGAGAACAGGTGCGCGGCAGCGGTCTTGGCCACCTGCTGATCGAGCAGGCGCTCGCGGCGGTCGCCACGCTGTGGGGACGCCAGCCGATTCGCATCGGCGCGCAGGCGCGGCTCAAGGATTTATATACTGGACACGGCTTTGTCGACGTCGGCCGTGCCTACATCGAAGACGGCATCGACCATCTCGAGATGGTCTGGCGCCCCTGAACCCTGGAGACTCTCAAATGATCACTGATTTCAAAGGCAAGACCGCCGTGCTGACCGGCGCTGCTTCCGGCTTCGGGCTGGAATGCGCGCGCATCGGCGCCAAACTGGGCATGAACCTGGTGCTGGCCGATGTGCAGCAGGACGCGCTGGACAAGGCGGCGGCCGAGATGCGCGCGGCCGGCGCGCAGGTGCTGGCGCTCAGGGTCGATGTTTCCAAAGCCGCCGAGATGGAGGCGCTCGGCCGCGCCGTCCAGCAGCGCTTTGGCGCGCCGCACTTTGTCTTCAACAACGCCGGTGTCGGTTCGGGCGGACTGATCTGGGAGAACACGGCGCAGGACTGGGAATGGGTGATCGGCGTCAACCTGATGGGTGTGGCGCACGGCATCCGTGTCTTCACGCCGATGATGCTGGAGGCGGCCGCCAGGGACCCGGGCTACCAGGGCCACATCGTCAACACGGCCAGCATGGCGGGTTTGCTCAATGCGCCCAACATGGGGATCTACGGCGCCAGCAAGCATGCGGTGGTCAGCATGAGCGAGACCCTGTACCAGGACCTCTCGCTCGTGACCACGCAGATCGGCGCCAGCGTGCTGTGCCCCTTCTTTGTGCCGACCGGCATCACGCAGAGCCATCGCAACCGTCCGGCCGGGGCGACCCCGGTGCAGCCAACCCGAAGCCAGCTGATCAGCCAGGCCATGAGCGACAAGGCGGTCGGCTCCGGCAAGGTCAGCGCCGCCGAAGTGGCGCAGAAGGTGTTCGATGCGATTGCCGCCAACCAGTTCTACATCTACAGCCACCCGAAGGCAATCGCCACCGTGCAGACCCGGCTCGAAGACATCATGCTGGCGCGCAATCCAACCGATCCGTTTGCGCACAAGCCCGAGCTTGGCGTCGAACTGCGGCGGGCCCTGAAAGCCTAGCGCCGGCGCTGGGACATAATGGCGCGGTCTGGTCTGGCGAACCGTAATTTATGGTGAACGGAGTTGTCTTGTCATGGAACTGAATGAGCTGCTGGCGTCGCAGTTCGTATTGCCCAGTATTCCTCAGGTGATTGCGCTCCTGCTCAACGAGCTGGCGCAAGGCGAACCCGACCTCAAGAAGATCAGCCAGTTGATCAGCACCGATCCGGCGCTGACGACCCGCTTGCTGCAACTCTCCAATTCCGGCTATTTCAGGCTCTCGGGCCAAGTCAACAGCGTCTCCGAGTCGCTGGCGATCCTCGGCCTGGGCCATGTGCGCACGATGGCGGCAGCGGCGGCCTCGGCCGCATCCTTCAAGGCGGTGCCGGGTATCCAACTGCAAAAGTTCTGGGCCTACAGCCTCAATGTCGGCAAGCTGTCGCGCTCGCTGGCGGGCGTGGTGCGCCAAAATCAACAGGCGGCCTTCACCTGCGGCCTGATTCATGCGATCGGGGAGTTGGCGATTCACATTGGCATGCCCGAGTCAAGCGCGGCGCTCGACTCCGAGGTGCCGCCCATTGATTTGCGACGGGCAGACGCCGAGCGGGCGGTTTTTGGCTTCTGTTATGCGGAGGTCAGTGCCGGGCTGGCGCGCAAATGGCAGTTCCCGCAGCCGATTTCCGATGCCCTGGAGCATCAGCATGCGCCTTTTGAAGGCGATGTCTACGAGCCCCTTGCCGGCGTCATCCACCTGGCGACCTGGCGCGAGCGGGCGCGCGAGGCCGGCCTGACCGAGCGCGAACTGGCGGTGACTTTTCCGGGCGCCGTCGGCGAGGTGCTTGGCATCGACATCGACATGGCCTTGCAGCAGGATTCATTTGACTGGTTTTCACGCGACACAGGACCTGCGAGGCGTTAGGTGCCGGTGTGCGCGCGTTGAGCATCCACGCCGGTCCCGCAGCGCTGCGACAGATTGAAAAAGGGGGCCTGCAGGCATCCGACATCGGCACCATTGCCGGCGCGGCCGGCGGCCCCAAGGGCCTGATCCTGGGGCCGCTAGACCGCTTCATTTTCGGGCACTGGCTGGCGCAATCGACACAGCGGCTCGACCTGGTCGGCGCATCGATTGGCGCCTGGCGCATGGCGACCGCGTGTTTGAACGACCCGGTGCGTGCGTTCGAACAACTTGAGCACGACTACATTCGCCAGCACTATGAATTGCAGGCCGGCGAACGCAGGCCACCTGCCCGGCGTGTCAGCGCCATGTTTGCGCAGACCCTGCAGGCTTTCTATGGCGGCCGGACTGGCGAGGTCCTGAACCATCCGCGCCTGCGCCTGCACATCGTCACATCGCACGGACGGCATCTTCTGGCGCGAGAACAGCGCTGGCGCACGGCGATCGGTTTTGTTGGCGCCCTGCTCAGCAACACCGTGCATCGAAGAGCCATGGGCGCGTGGCTGGAGCGCGTCGTGTTTTCCTCGCAAGAGGCGGCACTGCCCTTTGCCAGCAGCGATTACCGAACGCGGCAATGTCGCCTGACTGAAGCCAATTTCAGTCAGGTGCTGCAGGCCAGTTGCTCGATTCCCTTCGTGCTGGAAGCGGTTCATGACATTGCTGGCGCGCCAGACGGCGCTTACTGGGACGGCGGGCTGACCGACTACCACCAGCACTTCAATTACGCGCAAGCGCCCGGCAGCCGCGGTCTGGTGCTGTATCCGCATTTTCAGAAAGCCGTCATACCGGGATGGCTCGACAAACATCTGGTCTGGCGCCACAAGGCGACCCCCTTTCTCGACACTATGGTGCTGCTGGCGCCCCGGCCCGAATGGGTCAGGACGCTGCCCAACGGAAAGTTGCCGGACCGCGGCGACTTCAGCCACTATGGGCAGGATCTGGCCGGCCGCATCAGGGACTGGTCGGCCGCCACCGGCGCCAGTGTCCAACTCAGGGACGAGTTCGAGGAGTGGCTGCGCCGGCCCGACGCGAAGCAGTTGCAGGCCCTGTAGCATCACGGCATGCATTCAAGTGCAACCCACAGCCCGGTGCTGGCACGGCTGTTTTTTCCGGCCCTGCTGGCCTGGGTGCTGGGTTGCGCGGTACAACTGCAGCAGGGCACGCTGTGGAGCGCTCCCACGTACGGCGCATGGTTGCTCGCGTCGCTTGTTCCGCTGGCTTTCGCGCGCCTCGCGTTGCCGCCGGCGCAGGCGCGCGTTCTGGCCGTCATGCTGGCCTTCGGTCTGCTCGCCTTTGGCGTCAGCGGTCTGCGTGCCGCGTGGTTTCTGAGCGACGCGCTCGATCCGGCCCTCGAGGGGCGCGATATCGCGGTGACCGGCATTGTTTCAGCGATGCCGCACTACAACGAGGCCGGTCTGCGATTTCGTCTTGACATCGAGTCGGCGCAACTCGATGGCCGGGCGGTTCGCCTTCCAGCCCATGTCTATCTGGGCTGGTATTCCGGCTATCTGGTCGACGCCGAGATCGAACGACCCGATTCTCTGCAGCGCCAGCCGGCGCCGGTCATCGCCGGCGAGCGCTGGCAGATGACGGTGCGGCTGAAGGCGCCCCACGGCGGCAGCAATCCCTTCGGCTTTGACTACGAACTCTGGCTCTGGGAGCAGGGTTTGCAGGCCACCGGCTATGTGCGCGCGGGGCCGCGCGACCCGGCGCCGCATCGTCTTGAACAAAGCGGCTGGCATCCGGTGGAGCGCCTGCGTCAGCGCGTGCGCGACCGGATTTTTGAGCGCGTCGGAGAGCGTCCCTATGCGGGTCTGATTGCGGCGCTGGTGGTGGGTGATCAGAACGCCATCGAGCGCGCAGACTGGGATATTTTCAGGGCCACCGGCGTGGCGCACCTGATGTCGATTTCGGGCCTGCACATCACCATGTTTGCCTGGTTCGCCGCGCTGCTGCTGGGCTGGGCCTGGCGACGCTCGAGCACGCTCTGCCTCTGGCAGCCGGCGCCCAGCGCGGCGCTGCTGGGGGGTGTGCTGCTGGCCGCCGCCTACGCCTTCTTCAGCGGTTGGGGCGTGCCGTCGCAGCGCACCATCCTGATGCTGGCAACGGTCGCGCTGCTGCGGCTCTCGGGCAAGCGCTGGCCCTGGCCGCAGGTCCTGCTGCTGGCCTGCGCGCTGGTCGTGGCGACCGACCCGTGGGCGCTGCTGCAAGCCGGGTTCTGGCTGAGTTTTGTCGCCGTCGGCGTGCTCTTTGCCACGGACAAGGGCACTGCCCGGCAGCCCCAAGGCGAAACCGCCCCCTCGGGGGGCAGCGCAGCACATGCAATGGCAAGCATGGGGGCCATGTTCCACGAGCAATGGGTCATCACCCTGGCCCTGACGCCGCTCACGCTGCTGTTGTTTGGACAGGTCTCGGTGGTCGGCCTGGTCGCCAATGCGCTGGCGATTCCATGGGTCACGCTGCTGGTGACGCCGCTGGCCATGGCGGGTGCCGTGATCGAGCCCTTGTGGGATCTCGCGGCGCTGGCCATCGCCGCGCTCACCTGGTATTTGAGGCTGCTGGCGAGCCTGCCGTTTTCGAGCATCACGGTGGCGCAGGCGCCGCTGTGGGCCGGCGCGGTCGGGGTGCTGGGCGGCGTGCTGCTGGCAATGCCTCTGCCGTGGCGCCTGCGCCTGTTTGGTTTGCCCCTGATGTTGCCGGTGCTGCTATGGCAGTCGCCGCCGCCTGCCGAGGGCGAATTTCAAGTGCTGGCAGCGGACATCGGGCAGGGCAGCGCCGTCATCGTTCGAACGGCCCGCCATGCGATGGTCTATGACGCGGGACCGCGCTTCAGCCGCGAGAGCGATGCCGGGCAGCGGGTTCTGGTGCCCTTGTTGCGCGCGCTGGATCTGCCGGTCGACCTGCTGATGCTGAGCCACCGCGACAGCGACCATACCGGCGGCGCAATGGCGCTGCTGGCGATGCAGAGCAGCGCTGAACTGCTCAGTTCAATTGCCGATGACCATGAACTGCAGGCGGTGCGACCGGCGCGCCGCTGCGTGGCGGGTCAGCACTGGCGCTGGGACGGCATCGATTTTGAAGTGCTGCATCCGCAGGCCCAGGACTACGAGGTCGCCAGCAGGTCCAACGCCATGAGTTGCACGCTGCGCATTTCCAACGGCGCTCGCTCAGCGCTCCTGACCGGTGATATCGAGCAGGCACAGGAGGCGCGCCTGGTGGGGCAGGAGAGCAGCCGTCTTCGGTCGGATGTGCTGCTGGTTCCGCACCATGGCAGCCGGTTCTCCAGCAGCGCCGAGTTTCTTGATGCCGTGCAGCCGCGGATCGCACTGGTGCAGGCGGGTTATCGCAACCGCTTTGCTCACCCGGCGCAGTCCGTTTTGGTGCGCTATCGGGAACGCGGGATTCGGGTGGTAGATTCGCCCCATTGTGGTGCTGCGACCTGGAATTCGGCGCGACCACAGGAAATCGCCTGCCAGCGCGAGCTGGCTTTGCGCTATTGGCACCATCGCGCGCCCTGATGTTTTGCTGGCACTGGCTTAAAGCTTGCTAAGCTAGAGGCAGGAGAGAAGTCCTTTATGTTGAAATTCGACGAGATGTACACCCGTTTGCCGTACGAGTTCTTTACTCGGGGGGCGCAGATTCGGGACCATTACAAGGTCTACGACGAGTGGCTGGCGCGCCAGCCCGGCGACATGATGGCCAAGCGGCGCGAGGAGGCGGAGATGATCTTTCGCCGCGTCGGCATCACTTTTGCTGTTTATGGCGAGAAGGACGAGGAGGGCGCCGGCAGTGAGCGGCTGATTCCCTTTGACCTGATTCCCCGCATCATTCCGGCGCGCGAGTGGGCCCTGCTCGAGCGCGGTCTGGTGCAGCGTGTGACAGCCTTGAATCGCTTTGTGCATGATGTCTACCACCAGCAGGAGATCGTCAAGGCCGGCCTGGTGCCGCGCGACCTGATCGAAGGCAACGCCCAGTTCCGAACCGAGATGGTCGGTCTGGATCTGCCCAACAACGTCTACTCGCACATTTCGGGCATCGACATCGTGCGCGCGCCCAATGCCAAGGGCGAGGGCGAGTACTACGTGCTGGAAGACAATCTGCGCGTTCCCAGCGGCGTCAGCTACATGCTGGAAAACCGCAAGATGATGATGCGCCTGTTCCCCGAACTGTTCAGCGCGCACCGCGTGGCGCCAGTGGCGCACTACCCCGATCTGCTGCTTGAAACGCTGCGCGCCAGCAGCCCGGCGACCACCGCCGAGCCCAGCGTGGTGGTGCTGACCCCCGGCATGCACAACAGCGCCTACTTCGAGCACGCGTTTCTGGCGCAGCAGATGGGCGTCGAATTGGTCGAGGGCCAGGACCTCTTCGTCAAGGACAACTTCTGCTACATGCGCACGACCCGAGGCCCCCGGCGCGTGGACGTGATCTACCGCCGGGTCGATGATGATTTTCTCGATCCCAAGGTATTCCGGCCTAACTCGACCCTGGGCTGCGCCGGCCTGATCGATGTCTACAAGAGCGGGCACGTGAGCATCTGCAATGCGGTGGGCAACGGTGTGGCCGATGACAAGTCGATCTACGCCTATGTGCCCAGAATGATCGAGTTCTATCTCGGGGAAAAGCCGACGCTCAACAACGTGCCGACCTACCTGTGCCGCAACCCCGA
>CAIMBE010000048.1 GCA_903839085.1 uncultured beta proteobacterium
ACTGCTCCAGCGCCAGGCGGATGCTTTCGATGCTTTCGTGGTGGCCCCGGATGCTGCGGTCCTGGGTGACATCGAAGATGTGATAGCGGTTCTTGCCTGCCACTTTGGCCTGGTACATGGCCTGGTCGGCCTGGCGCAGCAGCTGATCGGCGTCGATGTCCTGCGGCTGGGGATAGAAGGTGACGCCCACGCTGGCTGAGACCTGCAAGCTCAGCTCTCCGACCTGAACGCTCTGGGCGCAGGCAGCCAATAGCCGGGTCAGCATGGGCAGGCAGCCAGCCTGATCCTCCAGGTCAATCAGCACAGCTACAAACTCATCCCCACCGAGCCGGGCCAGGCTGTCGCCCTCGCGCAATCCTTGCTTCATGCGCTGAGCCAGCGCGATCAGAACCTGGTCTCCTGCTTCATGGCCGTGCCGGTCATTGATGGCCTTGAAACCGTCGAGGTCCAGATAGACCACACCGACCTTTTGATCTCGGCGTTGCGCCTGCGCCATGGCTTGCTGCAGGCGGTCTGCCAGCAGCACCCGGTTGGGCAGGTTGGTGAGGGCATCAAAGTGGGCGATGTGCTCCAACTGGCTTTGATGTGCCTTGATCTCGGTGATGTCGGCGAACAGGGCCACGTACTGCTGCACTGCGCCCTCAGCATCCTTCACGGAGCTGATGGTGAGCAATTCGGCGTACACCTCGCCGTCTTTGCGCCGGTTCCAGATTTCTCCGCTCCAGTGGCCCTGCAGAAGCAAGTCGCGCCACATGACGTCATAGAACGCCCGGTCTTGCCGACCAGATTTGAGGATGCGCGGGCTTTGACCCAATGCTTCCTCGGGCTGGTAGCCGGTGATGCGGGTGAAGGCACTATTGACGTCAATGATGGTGCCCCTGGCATCGGTGATGATGATGCCTTCGCGGGTATGGCCAAAGACATTGGCGGCGAGCTGGAGTTTGGACGCGGCTTGTTTGCGCGTGGTGATGTCGCGGGTGATGGCGAGTTGCACGGGTTGACCGTTAACCAGCAGCGGCGCGGCGTGGGTTTCCAACCAGCGCCGCCCTCCTTTGAGACCAATCACCTCAAATTCCATTTGCAACGACTCGCCCGCCAGTACCCGCTGGTGCATGGCGGCAAAAGCCTCCCGATATTCGGGTGCCAACAGGGTTTTGACATCGCGTCCGAGCACTTGTTCGAGCGAGTCGGCCTCGATCATGGCCAAACCGGCAGGATTCATCTGGGTCAGCAGCCCTTGGGCGTCCACAATCTTGATGCATTCCGGTTCCGACTCTACGATTGCTCGCAGGTGAGACTCCGATTGTCGCAACGCGTCGGTGCGCTCACGCACTGTGTCTTCCAGTCCCTGCGTGAGCTGCTGCAACTTTTCCGTCATGCCGTTGACAGACTGAGCAAGTTCCGAAAACTCGTCAGTCCCATCGGACTTGATCCTGTGCGCCAAATCGCCAGCAGAAACCCGTTTGGTGCCCTGATGCAGCGGCGCCAGCCGCCTGCGCAGCAAACCGCCAATGTGCAGTGCGTTGAAAACAATGATGGCTGCCAGCGCCAGTGCGAGCGCGAAAGCTGCCAAGATCAAGCGTCGATAGGCCAGCTCAACTTGTTTTGCACTCGATTCTTCCAATGCACTGGTGGCATTGCGAACTTCGGTGGCCCGAAGCAGCATTTGGCTGTACAGCCGCTTGTCGAGTTCTTGATATACCGTTCGGTTGTCGGTAGCCGACTTCTGGGCCTGTGTGTTGTCCACAATGCGATGAAAAAGGGTGACCTCGTCGTCAACCGCCACGCGCACCCGTTCCAGCGCCTGTTGATCGGTTTCGCTGCGGGGCTGTGTCTTGGCAACAGCCAACAACGCGTCGGACTGCGCCTTGCTTTCGTCCCACAGCGCGCGGGTACGGTCTTCACGGTAGAGAAAATACTGATCTCGAAAGGAAACCCGCTCGAAGAAGTTGCGATAAATCGTCTGAGCAGCACCGCTATTTTTTTGCGCGCTGTCGAAAGCTTGCCAGGCAAGGTACACCTGCGGCGTCAAAACGAGCACGGCGGCCAGGCTCGCCATGGCGCTGAACTTGAGTTGCCTTGCGATGCGCATGAACGCTCTAACGGTCCATCCGGACGGCCCCGGGCTTCACCGCCTTCAGAGCGTCAACATAGATGAAACTCGCGTAGCCTGGCATTACCGTCTGATCCGTTAGCTTGTTTTTCATGGCCCAGCGAGTCTCATCCTCCAGCGTAATCGTCAGGTTCTGGTCGAGACGGACCTGGTAGCTCATCACATTCCACACCTCCTCGACCAGGTCTTTTTCGACCTTGATGGCCTCGGCCACGATGTCTTGCGCCTCATTCGCATGGTCGTCCACAAAAGCCTGCGCCCGAACCAGGCCGCGCAACAAAGCGGTGACTGTCTGCGGGTTTTGCCGGACAAAATCCTGCATTGCAGCGATGTTGAAGTGTTCGGTATAGATTTGGCGGTCGTAGAAAGTCACCGCTTGCGCACCAAGCTGGCGTTTAATTTGGGTGAGCGGGTAGTTCCAGGCTGCCACCGCATCCGCTTTCTTTGTCAGCAGGGCGTCCAGCACCTCATCGGGTTTGAGTGGGACCGGCGTGATGTCCTGGCGAGTGAGGCCCTGCGCGGTCAAAAACGAATCAAGAAAAAAATCGATTGTCGTCCCAGGCATGAAGCCGATTCGCTTGCCTTTCAAGTCGGCGGGCTTGGAAATGCCGGCATCGACCCGCGCCACTACTGCGTCGTTGGCGGTGCTGGTCTCGATATTGGCAACCACAAAGATGGCATCGCCGCGCAGAATGCTGAACATGATCGGCGTTTCGGCCGAAGTGGCAAAGTCTGCCTTTCCCTCGATCATCGTCTGAAGCGCCGCTTTGCCAAAGGACTGCAGCAGTGGATGCACATCGAGCCCTTCGTCCGAAAAGTAGCCCTTCTTCATGGCGACGAGAATCAGCGTGCTTTGCGGCTGGTTGACGAGTGCGATGGTGATCTTCTGGCGCACCGGCGTGCTACCTGATGTGCCTGCTGTCACGGGCGGCTTTTCACACCCCGAAAGGGTGAGCATGCAACCCAGTACAAAAAGCATTTTCCACATGGCAAGCCTCCATTTGGATGACGTGGATTTCCCCCATACCCATTATTCTTCTTCGAGAATTGTGCGCCCAATTCCCATCAGATTGCGCCCTGCTGGCCAGACCGCTCCAATTATTCCGCCACGATGTCGGTCGTGTCCCATGACGTGGTGTAAGTCCACAGCCCGGACAGGCTGAGATACACGTTACTCAGCGCGCCACTGCGGACAGCCGAGTCGGCGGAGTATCGCAGAGGGTTTGAAGTCCTTCA
>CAIMBE010000049.1 GCA_903839085.1 uncultured beta proteobacterium
AACATTTTCAAGCCTGAAAATCGACTATTTCGCGGCAGAGACGGTGACCAGGGCAGGACGCAGGACACGCTCCGCGATGACGTAGCCTTTTTGCAGCACCGTGACCACCGAATTGGGTTCCATTTCTGAGGGGACCACACTGATCGCCTGCTGCTGATGGGGGTCGAACCGGCTCCCAGGCGCCGGGCTGATGACCATCACCTTGTTGCGTTCAAGCGCCGCCAGCAATTGGCGCAGCGTCGCTTGGGCACCTTCCCGGATCTGCTCCAGGGTCGCGTCCTTGAGGAGCAGCCCCGCCTCCAGGCTGTCGACGACCGGCAACAGGCTGTCGGCGAAACCCTCCACCGCGAACTTGCGGGCCTTGGAGATCTCCTCCTCGGCGCGGCGTCGGGCATTGTCAGTTTCGGCCTTCGCCCTTAGATACTGGTCGGCGAGATCCGCGCTTTTTGCCTGCAGTTGCGCCAGTTCCGCCTGCGCCCGCTCCAGCGCATCCAGGTCATTGGAAGACGGTTCCTCGCTGGTCGGCTCGGCGTGCTGCTCGTTGTCGGCGTTTGAATTGATCGGAATTGTTTCGTTTTCGGACATGGGTAATGTCAATTTCTTGATAAGACTTCCCCGAGGTGGGGGCGCGCGCCGGCGCTTCAAGAGTGCCGACCATGAACTTCCGGTGCGCAGGCGCCAGGTCCGCTACAGCCGGAACATGCAAAACTTCAGTTCGATACCGCCAACAGCTCGACGTCGAACTTCAGGGTGGCGTTGGGAGGAATCACGCCGCCGGCGCCGCGTGCGCCATAGCCCAGCGCCGCCGGGATGATGAGCGTGCGTGCGCCGCCAACCAGCATGCCAGCGACGCCTTCGTCCCAGCCGCGAATGACCATGCCCTCGCCGAGCGCAAACACAAAGGGATCATTGCGGTCCTTGCTGGAGTCGAATTTGGCGCCCTGCACGCCATCGTTGTACAGCCATCCGGTGTAATGGACGGTCACGTCCTTGCCGGCCGTTGCAGCGGTTCCGGTGCCGACGATGCTGTCTTCGTACTGCAGGCCTGAGGAGGTGGTGTTCATGCTTGATCTTTCTGTGCCCTGGAGCCGTGATGTGATGAAAAAATGCCAATTTCTCTGTTGGAAGCAATGGTGCAGGTGCCACTCTCGGCCTGGCCCTGGGTCAGCAGGATCAGACCAGCCCTGCTGTCAGGAAGATGCACTGCAGCTCAGTTCCGACTGCCGCTTAGGCGCCTGTCGGCGGGTATCTTAAACCAATTGAGCCTGGTTTCAGGGTCGGTCCGGCCACGGCGCTGCGCTCCGGTCATGCCAGCCCGGACCTGCCAAAGGTTTGCCTGTCGGCGTCCGGCGCGCGAATTTGTGCCTTGCCTGGCTTGACAACAACTAATTCAGACATAAACTATTTCTGAGTAAATCAAAAAGCCGGCCACACCGACCCCCATGGATAAAGAAGAACGCCTGCATGGCAGCACGCCTTCGGAGCACCCGCAAGCATTGCGCCTGTGGCTTCGCATGCTGACCTGCACCCAATTGATAGAAACGCGGGTCCGCGCCGGCCTGGGCGCAAAGTTTGACACCACGCTGCCACGTTTCGACCTGATGGCGCAACTCGAACGTGTGCCCGACGGCCTGAAGATGAACGAACTGTCGCGGCGCATGATGGTGACCGGTGGCAATGTGACGGGCATCACCGACCAGTTGGCGGCTGAGGACCTGGTCGAGCGGGTTGCCGTGCCGGGCGACCGCCGCGCCTTCCGCGTCAAGCTCACCGACAGGGGTCGCACGCTGTTCGTGGCCATGGCACAGCAGCATGAGGCCTGGATCGTGGACGCCTTCGCGGCCCTGAGCGGCAAAGAGCTTGAAAGCCTGCATCGCCTGCTAGGCAAGGTCAAGGAACACTCGAAAAACACATCGAACTAGCGACTGGAGAGCGTATGAAACACTTTAACCGAACGGGCAAGCCGATGCGCGCCCAGACCAGGGAGATCGAATCATGACGGTTTCAGCCCAAACCGACCGCTTTGTGCTCGACCGCTTGCCGCCGGCCGGCCAATGGCCGATGCTGCGCTATGAGCTGCCCGAACTGCAACTGCCGCCACAACTCAATCTGGTTGAGCAGCTGCTCGACCAGGCCATTGTCAAGGGCTATGGCGATCGGCCGCTGTTTCGCTCAAACGCGCTGACCCTGAGCTACGCGCAGGCGCGCGAGCGGGTCGACCGCATCGCGCAGGTGCTGGTGCAGGACTTTGGCCTGCTTGCGGGCAACCGCGTCCTGCTGCGCGGCGGCAATTCGATCGGCCTGGCGCTGGCCTGGCTGGCGGTGGTCAAGGCGGGTTTGATCGCGGTGGCCAGCATGCCGCTGCTGCGTGCCAAGGAGTTGGGCGACATCATCGACAAGTCGCAGCCGGTGATCGCGCTATGCGATGCCAAACTGCTCGAAGAACTGCAACTGGCCCAAGCGCAGAACCCGGCGCTCAAAACCATTGTGCTGCTCGATCAGCTCGATGCGCCCGTTGCCATGCCCGGCCTGACCGCCCGCAAGTCGGGCCGCTTCGAGGCTTGCCCGACCTCGGCCGACGATGTGGCGCTGATGGCCTTTACGTCGGGCACCACCGGCAAGCCCAAGGCCGTGGTGCACACTCACCGCGATGTACTGGCCGCCTGCGAGGCCTGGCCGCGCCATGTGCTGAGGGCCAGCCCCGATGACATCGTGATGGGCTCACCGCCGCTGGCCTTCACTTTTGGTCTGGGCGGCTTGCTGATTTTTCCGATGTGGGCCGGTGCCTCGGTTTACTTCCCCGACATCGTCTACACGCCGCAGGCCATGGCGCAACTTGTCTTCGATGTTGGCGCCACCATCTGCTATACGGCGCCCACGTTTTACCGGCAGATGGCGCCATTTGTCAAGGAATTGACAGGACAGCGCGGGAGGCCCGCCCTGCGCCTGTGCGTCAGCGCCGGAGAGGCCCTGCCCGACGCCACGCGCCAACTCTGGAAGGAGGCCACCGGCATCGAAATGCTCGACGGCCTGGGCGCCACCGAGATGTTTCATATCTTTATTTCGTCGGCTCCCTCCGAGGTGCGACGCGGCGCCATTGGCAAGGTCGTGCCCGGCTACAGCGCCAAGGTGGTGGATGCGCAGGGACTCGAGCTACCTCGGGGCAGCGTCGGCCTGCTGGCGGTGATTGGTCCGACCGGCTGCAAGTACCTTGACGATGCCCGTCAGACCCAGTACGTGAAGTCCGGATGGAACCACCCGGGGGACGCCTTTTTGCAGGACGAGGACGGCTACTTCTTCTACCAGGCGCGCACCGACGACATGATCATCACCGCGGGTTACAACGTCGGTGCGCCGGAGGTGGAAGATGCCATGCTCAGGCACCCGGCCGTGTCCGAGTGCGCCGTGATCGGCAAGCCCGACGAGGCGCGCGGCATGATCATCAAGGCGTTCTGCGTCCTCAGGCCCGGCTTTGACGGCGATGCGGCCATGGTTCGCGAACTGCAGGACTTTGTCAAGGCATCCATTGCGCCTTTCAAGTACCCGCGCGAGATCGAATTTCGGGACCAGCTGCCGCGAACAGAGACCGGCAAGCTGCAGCGCTTCAAACTCAGGACACCTCCCGCCAGCGCGTGACGAGGGGCGGAAACTTCCCGGCCGTGACCTGAGCGCAGGTGGCCGGGCATTCGTTCAAGAGGTCTTCCTGCCCTGACCGGAAGCCCACTTGACGGCGAATGCGGGGATCTTGTCCCATCGCGCCAGCAGGTCAATTCCCTGCGGAGTCAGGAAGTAGCCGTCCTTGCCATGCGTGATCAGGCTGGCCTGGCGCAATTCCTTGATTCGTGTATTGAGCGTATTGGGTGTGATGCCGCCGACGCTGTCCTGCAGCAGCCGAAAGGTCTGCGGGTGCCCGTCTCTCAAGGCCCACAGGACGCGGATGGCGTAGCGCGACTCCAGCAGAACCAGCAACTGGGAAACGGAGACATCTTCCTTGGCACTCATATCGCACGCTTCCCATTAATTTCTGCAAGCCGACCGGGGTGATCCAAATGCTGCGCTGCCGCAACCGCTGCGGCGGCTCCAGACGGATGCACAGACACTCTTGATCGAGCGAAAACTATAACGCAGATTCTGGCTTGCTACCAGATTCATAGCTGCATTCTTGGTTTGCTCGTGCCCTGACCGGGTCTGCCGCGAGCGACGCTCGACCATCGGGAACACTTCCGGGAGGAGCGCCCTACCGTCTTAACAGGCCGCGCGAGCGGTGGTGGCGCGGAGCCAAAGCAGCGGAGCTAAATCAGTTGACATCCGCTGCATAAACGTATAACGTATACCCCATACAAAGAGCAGTCGATCAGACGCACAGAAGAACCACACCATGACAACCAAGCTGACACCGATCAACCGCCCGGCGGGACTGGCCGACCAGGTCCACCAGACGCTGCGCGAGTACCTGGGCAGCCGCGTCCTGCGCCCGGGACAGCCTTTGCAGGAAGCCACGCTGGCATTGCGGCTCGGCGTATCGCGCACCCCCGTGCGCGAAGCGCTGGCGCGCTTGCTGAGCGAAGGACTGATCGCGGGCGAGGGGCGCAGTTTCATGGTCCCCATCCTGTCGGACGCGGACGTCGACGAGATTTACCAGTTGCGCGGCATCCTGGAGCCCGCCGCACTGGCCTGGGTGGCAGCGTCCAACTACCAGCCCGCCGCGCTCGAGGAAATGGAGCGCGCGTTTGCGCAGGCCAAGGCGGCCCACGCAAGCAGCGATGTCGAGGCATTCCGCGAGGCCAATGCACGATTTCACCAGGCCTGGCAGGGGCAGATTACGAACCAGCGCCTGATCCGCGCGATCGAGTTGTACGCCGGGCATGTGCGCTACCTGCGGGTCTTGACGCTGGGCAGCGACCCGGCGCGCAAGGCCACGCTGTCGGGCATGAAGAAGATCCATGCGGCGCTGAGACGGCGCGATGCGACCAGCGCCGAGCGCTCGATGCGTGAGCACCTGGAGACCGCGCGCAAGTTCCTGCGGCGCGAACTTGACGAAATCGAGCGCGAGGCGCGCGCCGATGGCGTGGCTGACGCCAGCGCCCTACCTTGACAACAGCGAAGGAAACATCATGACCCTGCAGGTCGAAATCCCCTATGGGCTCTACTGGAGCACGCCGTTTGTGCGCTGGCAGGGCAGTTTCTCCCATCTGCACAGCATCGAGTTCGCTGCCCATGTGGCGCGGCAGGAACTGGCGCGCCGCGGCGTCAAGAGCGAGCAGATCGATTACGGCGTGCTTGGCCTGTCGGTGCCGCAAAAGCACGCTTTCTATGGCTTGCCATGGCTGACCGGGCTGGCCGGCCTGGCGCAGGTCGGCGGCCCCACCATCATGCAGGCCTGCGCCACCGGCGTGCGCGTGCTGCTGGCATGCGCCCAGGAAGTCCAGTCCGGCATGGCCAGTGCCGCCCTCGGGCTGACTTGCGACCGCACTTCCAATGGCCCGCACGTCTATTACCCCAATCCCAAGGGCGTCGGCGGCACCGGTGCCAGCGAAGACTGGGTGTTGGACAATTTCAACTGCGATCCGCTGGGCGGCCACGCGATGCTCGAAACCGCAGAGAACGTTGCTGCGACCCACGGTTTTGGCACCGCCGAACAGCACGAGATCGTGCTGCGCCGGGAAGAGCAGTACCGCATGGCGCTGCAGGACGATTCCGCCTTCCTGCGTCGTTTCATGACCTTGCCGTTCGAGGTTCCGACGGCGAACCTGCGCAAGACCATGGCCACGCTGGGGGGTGACGAGGGCATCAGCCACTCGACAGCCGAGGGGCTGGCCAAGCTGACGCCGGTGCGCCCGGGTGGCAGTGTGACCTTTGGCGGGCAAACGCATCCGGCCGACGGTAACGCAGCCATCATGGTTGCCACACCCGAGCGCGCGGCCGAGTTGTCCACGAACCCGAAGATGGCGGTTCGACTGCTCGGTTTTGGCCAGGCCCGCGTGGGGCTGGCGCGCATGCCCGAGGCGACGGTGCCGGCGGCGCAGCGCGCCCTGGCGCAAGCCGGGCTGAGCATCGGCCAGATCGACGCCATCAAGACGCACAACCCGTTTGCCCTGAACGACCTGTACTTTGCCCGCAGCATGGGCGTGAGCAGTGTCGACATGAACAACTACGGCTGCTCGCTGGTGTGGGGCCACCCGCAGGCGCCGATGGGAACACGCTCCGTGATCGAGTTGATCGAGGAACTTGCGCTGCGCGGCGGCGGGCGCGGCCTGTTCACCGGCTGCGCCGCCGGTGACTCGGCCATGGCCGTGGTGCTGGAAGTGGTTGACCGCAAGTAGGCGGCGCCGGCAACTCTGCACTGAGGGAAAAGAGCTTGGACCTTTCGCACTGGATCGACCGGCACGCCGCGTTTACGCCGGACAAGACCGCCTTGCTTTGCGACGGGCGCGCCTGGAGTTACCGTGGCCTGGCTCGCGCGCTCGAGCAGAGGGTGGCAGCGCTGGTCGGGCAGGGGGTGGCGACAGGAGACCGGGTGGCACATCTGGGTTACAACAGCGTCGAGCACCTGTTGCTGCTTTTTGCCTGCGCGCGCCTGGGCGCCCTGTTTGTGCCCTTGTCCTGGCGCCTGGCGCTGCCGGAGCATCGCGTCATGCTGGGCGACTGCCAGCCGCGGGTGCTGGTGGTGGACGACCCCTTCGTCCAGGCCAGCGGCGCGCTGCGCGAGCATCTGAGTGGCACGGCTTTCATCTGTATCGGCCCGGCGCGACCGGGTTGGATGGCACTTGAAGACCTGCTGGCTGATGTCCCGGCTGGCGCTGCGGCGCCCAGTCGCGCCAGCATGGAGAGTGCGCTTTTGTTGTGCTACACGTCGGGCTCCACCGGCCAGCCAAAAGGCGTGGTGCTCACGCAAGATGCGCTCTTCTACAACGCCATCAACAGCGTTCATATGCATGACATGAGCAGCGCCGATGTCATTCTTACCAGCCTGCCGCTGTTTCACGTCGGCGGCCTGAACATCCAGACCCTGCCCGCGCTGCACTGCGGTGCCACGGTCATCCTGCAGCCGCGCTTTGAGCCCGGCGCCGTGATCGATGCGCTGCAGACGCAGGGCGTGACGCTGACCGTGCTGGTGCCCGCGCAGTTCGACCTGCTGGAGAACGACACACGCTGGGCGACGTTTCGTTCTGGCAGTCTGCGCGCCATCACCACCGGTTCGACCATCATTGGAGCGGACGGGTATGGCAAACACCAGCGGGCCGGCGTGCCGCTGCTGCAGGTCTATGGCGCCACCGAGACCTGTCCTATCGCGGCCTACCAGCGCGCGAGCGACGCCGCGCAGCATCCGGGCTCGGTCGGCAAGGCGGCCTTGCACTGCGAACTGCGCCTGGCCGATGACGCCGGTCGGGATGTGCCACAGGGCGTGACCGGGGAGATCCTGATTCGTGGCCCCAACGTGATGGCCGGCTACTGGGGCAAAGCGGCGGAGTCCGCGGCCGCCCTGTCGGATGGCTGGTACCACAGCGGCGATGTGGGTCATCAGGACGAGGACGGTTATCTTTTTGTCGATGGCCGTCGCACCGACATGATTATTTCGGGCGGCGAGAACATCTACCCGGCAGAGCTCGAAAACGTGCTGAGCCAGTGTCCCGAGATCGCCGAGGTGGCGGTGGTGGGACGCCCGGACGCGCGCTGGGGCGAGTCCGTGGTGGCCGTTGTGGTGCCAAGTCCGGGACGCCAGGTCAGCGCCGAGCGCATCGCCGAACTGCTGGAAGGCCGGGTCGCGCGCTACAAGCTGCCGCGCGAGGTGGTGATAGCGCACAGCCTGCCGCGGACGGCGCTGGGCAAGCTGATGCGCGAACAGATCAGGACCGCAGTGCGGCGCAAACCCGGCGTTGAATCCGCCTGAATGGAATAAGGAATGACCATGACCCTTAAAACAGAGCAAAGCGAAGCTTGCGCGCCGGCCGGCGCGCGCCGCGGCGCAACCAAGATCGGAATCGATGTAGGCGGCACTTTCACCGACTTCGTCCTCACGCGGGACGGGGCCGATCCGCTGATTTTCAAATCGCTCTCCACCCCGGCCGACCCGTCCATCGCCGTGGTCAACGGGCTGCGCGACATGGCCGCGAACATGCGTCCCGCGATGTCCCTGGAAGAGTTTGCCCGCAGCATCGACACGATCGTGCACGGAACCACCGTCACCACCAACGCGACACTGACCGGCAACGGTGCCAAGAGCGGGCTGCTCACGACCCAGGGCGTGCGCGATGCCCTGGAAATGCGCCGCGGCATCCGCGAGGAGCAGTACAACAACCGCTACACCAACGTCGCGCCGCTGGTGCCGCGTTACCTGCGCGTCGGTGTCGCCGGCCGAATCGATCGCAACGGGCAGGAGGCGCAGGCGCTCGATCTGGACGAGGTGCGCGAAGCGATTGCGCTGTTCAAGCGCGAAGGCGTGCTGGCGGTCTCGATCTGCTTCATGAACTCGTTTGCCAACCCGCAGCATGAGCAGGCCGCAGCCGAACTGGTGCGACGCGAGTTGCCCGGGGCCTACCTGTCGGTGTCGAGCAACGTCCTGCCATCGATCCGCTTCTACGAGCGTGTCAGCACCACGGCGCTGAATTCCTACGTCGGCCCCAAGCTCAACCACTACCTCGACCAGCTGGTGTCCCGGCTCAAGGAGATCGGCTTTTCCAAGCTGCTGCTCATCATGCAGTCCAACGGCGGCGTGATCTCGCCCGAGCTGGCGCGCGAAAAAGCCGCACTGACCCTGCTCTCCGGACCAGCCGGCGGCCCGGTGGCGGGTCTGTTTTACGTCCGCGTGCACGGGCAGAACAAGTGCATCACCACCGACATGGGCGGCACCAGCTTCGAGGCCTCGGTGGCGGTTGACAACCCGCTGGTCAAGAACGACGGCGAGATCGCCCGGCACAAGATTGCCCTGCCGATGCTCGACATCCACACCATCGGCGCCGGCGGCGGCTCGATTGGCTGGCTGGACCAGGGCGGCATGTTGCGCATGGGGCCGCACAGCGCCGGCGCCGACCCCGGCCCGGCCTGCTACAGCAAGGGCGGCAAGCTGCCCGCCACGACCGACGCCAATGTGGTGCTGGGCTACCTCGATCCCGGTTTCTTTGCCGGCGGCAAGATGCGGCTCGACCTGGCGGCGGCGCGCGCCGCGATCGAGGAACATATCGCCAAGCCGATGGGCTTGTCGATCGAGGAGGCCGCCGCGGGCATGTACCGCGTGGCCTGCAACAACATGGCGCAGGGCGTGCGCGAGGTCACCATCAAGCGCGGTTTCGATCCGCGCGAATTCCCCTACATTCCTGCCGGCGGCGCCGGGCCGATCCACTCCTGCCTGATCTGCAACGAGCTCGAAATCCCCTTGCAGATCGTGCCGCGCGAGTCCTCCGTCCTGTGCGCCTTTGGCATGCTGCTGAGCGAACTCAAGCACGACTTTGTGCGCACCTTTGTCGCGCGGCTCGAAGCGGTCGACTGGAGCCGCCTTGGGGTCATCATCGACGATATGCTGCAGGATGGCGCGCGCCAGCTCGAGCACGAACAGATCGCCCCGGGGCAGCGCAGCCACAGCGTGCGGCTGGACTGCCGCTACCTCAAGCAGTACCACGAGGTTTCGGTCCTGGTGCCGCAGGAACTGATCCAGGCGCACGACGCCGGGGCCATCGCCGACGCCTTCCATGCCGAGCACAATCGCCTCTATGGCTACTCGCTGGCTCAGGAAAACACGGCCATCGAAATCATCAATGTGCGGGTGCAGGCGGTCGGCCTGACCGACAAGCCGGGCTATCGCCAGCAGACCTGGGCCGGCACGGGCTGCGAGCATGCGCTCAAGAGCCAGAGGTCGGTTTACATTCCCGAGAGCGCGGCGTTTGCGCAGATCAAGGTGTTCGACGGCCACCGATTGGCTTACGGCAACCGCGTGCCGGGGCCGGCGCTGATCGAGCAGGAAACGACCGCCATCTTTGTCAGCGCGTCATTTGACTGCGTGGTTGATGCGCTGGGTTCCTTTGCCCTGTACAAGAAGGGCCGCGACGATCTGGTCGCATCGTGCATGAAAGAGGAGGTTGGCGTATGAGCAAGATCGATCCCATTTTGCTGTCGGTCTATGCTCGCTCTTTCAAGGCGATCACGGACGAGATGAGCATCTCCATGGCGCAGACCACGCGCTCGCCGATCCTGTGCGAGGCCAAGGACTACGTCACCGGACTGTACGACGCCGACGGCAACATGCTCGAGCAGACCGAGAATCTGCCAATTCTTGCGTTCTCGCTGGCGCCGGTGTGCAAGTACATCAAGGAATTCTTCGGCGATGAGCTCTATCCGGGCGACGTGATCTTTCACAACGACGTTTTCAGCCTGGGCAATCAGAACAACGATGTGGCCGCCTTCAAACCGATCTTTCTGGACGGCGAGCTGGTCGCCTGGACGGCGGTCAAGGGGCACCAGGCCGACATCGGCGGCAACGTCGCCGGAGGCTACAACCCCAACGCCGTGGAGGTCTGGCAGGAAGCGCTGCGGATTCCGCCAGTCAAGGTGGTGGAGCGCGGCAAACTGCGCAAGGACGTCTGGGGCCTGATCTTTGCCAATGTGCGGCTGGACATCGTGCAGCACGACATGAAGGCCGAGATGGGCGCCTGCACGGTGGGCGAGCGGCGCATGCTCGAACTGCTCAGGAAGTACGGCCGGCCCAGCTTCGAGTCGCACAAGCAGGCGCTGTTCCAGGCCACGCGCAAGATGATGGAAGCGGAGATCGCCAAGATCCCGCCAGGGCAGTACGCGGGCGAGGGCTACGTCTATTACGACGGGCGCCACGTCGACTCAAAATTCACGATTCGCGTGGACATCACGGTGGGTGAGAAGAGCATCAAGTTCGACTACTCGCGCACCGACGCGCAGACCAACGGCTTTGTCAACGGCACTTTCACCTCCAGTGCGTCGGCCACCATCCTGACGCTGCTGCAGATGGTCAACCCGGACATTCCGCACAACGAAGGCATGGTGCAGCCGATCGAGATCATCATCCCCGAGGGCACCATCCTCAACGCCGCCTACCCCAAGGCCACCACCTTTGGCAATCACCTGTGCCCGCCCAACGCGGACGCGATCCAGCGCGCGCTGGCACCCGTGATGCCCGAGCGCGTGACCGCCGGCTGGAACAACCTGCTGGCGTCGCTCACCACCGGCATCGACCCGCGCAGCAACGAGAAGTACGTGGACATCGGTTTCATGGGCCTGAAGGGCGGCTCCGGCGCCATGAAGGGCACCGACGGCTACGACCACATCGGCATGATCGACGCCTCCGGCGGCGTGCTGGACCAGGATTACGAGATGTTCGAGCAGCAAACGCCGCACACCCTGATCAAGCACGAGTTGCTGGCGGACTCGGCGGGCGCGGGCCGCTGGCGCGGCGGTCTGGGCGTGGAGACGATCTTTCGCATCGGCTCGCCCGACACGCAACTGGTGACCTTTGGCGACGGCGACTTCGAGCCGGCGTTCGGCCTGTTCGGCGGCAAGGATGCAGGCCTGAACTTCATCCGGCTGACTTACCCTGATGGCACGACGGTGGTCCCCAGGAACAAGGATCTGATTACCGGTGTACCCCTGGGTACGCTCTACCATCAGGTGGCCAGTGGCGGCGGCGGCTACGGCGACCCGCTGCTGCGCGACCGTGCCCTCCTGGCGCAGGAAGTGCGCGACGGCGTCATCAGCCCCGAGGCAGCGGCGCGCGACTATGGACTTTGAACTGAGCCCCGAGCAGCGCGCGGTGCGCGACAACTTTGCGCGCTTTTGCGACGAGCGCATTGCGCCGCAGGCGGCCGCGCTCGACGAGGCCCGGTCTTTTCCGCGCGCCCTGTTCCAGGAACTTGCCGAGCTCGGCTTCTTTGGCATGCGCTACCCCGAGGACGTCGGCGGCAGCGGCATGGCGCTGAGCGAGTTCTGCCTGGCGCTGCAGGAGGTGGCGCGCGGTTCCATGTCGCTGGCCGGTGCCGTGGCGATGCAGTCGCTCATGGGCACCAAATTCCTGCACATGCTGGGCAATGCCGACATCGTCGAGCGCCTGTTCAAGCCCGCCCTGCGCGGCGAGAAGATCGGCGCCATCTGCATGACAGAGCCGAATGCCGGGTCGGACCTCGGGTCGATCGCCACGAGCGCGCGCAAAGTCGACGGCGGCTATCTGATCAGCGGCCAGAAGACCTGGATCACCTCGGCGCCGGTGGCCGACTTCTTCACCGTATTCGCCAAGGCGGGCGAGGAAAAGAAGCTCACCATCTTCCTGGTGGAAAAAGGCTTCAAGGGGCTGACGGTAGGCCGGGAGATTCACAAGATGGGGGTCTGGGCGCTGCCGACCTCCGAGGTCGCCTTCGACGAATGTTTTGTGCCCGACAGCCACCGCCTGAGCCGGGAGGAGGGCGATGGCGAGGGCCACCTGCGCAAGACCCTGGGCGAGATTCGCATCATCACCGGCGCCATGGCGCTCGGTGTGGCGCAGGCTGCGCTGGCCGAGGCAGTGCGCTACGCCGGTGAGCGCAGCCAGTTCGGCAAGCCGATCAACCGTTTTCAGGCCATCGGGCACAAGCTGGCCGAGATGGCAACCGAGCTCGAGGCCGCCCATCATCTGGTCTATTACGCCGCCTGGCGGCGCGACGCCGGCAAGCCCTATCACAAGGAAGCCGCGATGGCCAAGCTGTTCGCCAGCGAGGCCGCCGCCGCCGTGTGCGACAAGGCGGCGCGCGTGCTGGCGTCCTACGGCTACGCCATGGAATACCCGGTGCAGCGCTATCTGCGCGACGTACGCTTTACCCTGATTGGTGGCGGCACCAGTGAGATTTTAAAGATGATCATCGCCAAGGAGGTGTCTTCATGACCGCATCCCAACGCCCCATCAAGGTCCTGCTCGGCAAGCCCGGCCTGGACGGTCACGATCAGGGCGCCAAGGTGGTGGTGCGCGCCATGATGGACGCCGGCTTCGAGGTGATCTACACCGGACTGCGACAGACACCGCAGCAGATTGCGCGCATCGCCCTGGAGGAGGATGTTGACGTCATTGCGCTGTCTTCCATGGCCGGCTCCCACCTCTCCTTCTGCAGCAGGCTCAAGCCCCTGCTCGAAGCCGAAGGTCTGGACGACAAGCTCTGGGTCATCGGCGGCAACCTGCCGGCGCAGGATCACCAGGCCCTGCGCGAGCTCGGCTTTAAGGGCATCTTCCCGTCCGGATCCAAACTCGATGCCATCTGCGACTACATCAGGAAGGAAGCAAAATGAGCCCCCACGTTCGCATGCGTTCACTGCCCCCCGAGGGGGCGCCCGCCCTCCTTGATGCGGCTCGGCGGAGGTCGGCATGAACGCCCCGCAGAAACCCGCCATGAAGAAGGTGATCAACGAGTCGGGCATCGAGGTCAAGCCGCTGTACACCGCGCAGGACGTCGAGGCCAGCGGCGGCATGGAGATGGTCGGCGAACCTGGTCAGTTTCCCTTCACCCGCGGCATCCACCGCGAGATGTACCGCAAGCAGCCCTGGACCATGCGCCAGTACGCCGGCTTCGGCAATCCGGCAGAGACCAACAAGCGCTTCAAGTACCTGATCGCCAATGGCCAGACCGGCCTCAATGTCGCCTTCGATCTGCCGACCCAGATCGGCCTCGATTCCGATGATCCGCTGGCTGAGGGCGAGATCGGTCGCGTTGGCATGTCGATCGACACCCTGCGCGATTTCGAGATTGCCTTTGACGGTATCGACCTCAAGAAGATCACTGTCTCGCTCACCATCAACGGTGCGGCGGCGATCCTGATTGCGATGTATCTGGCGATGGCCGAAAAACGCGGCTATGACATCAAGGAACTGCGCGGTACTGCACAGAACGACATCCTGAAAGAATTCATTGGCCGCGGCACCTGGATCTTTCCGGTGGAGCCGTCGATCCGTCTGGTCGGTGACACCATCGAATACTGCGCCACGCACGCACCGAAGTACACCCCGGTGTCGGTCTGCGGCTACCACATCCGCGAATCCGGGGCCACCCCGGCGCAGGAAATTGCCTATGCCTTCTGCATTGCCAAGGCCTACGCCGACGACGCCATCCAGCGCGGCTTGTCAGTGGACGAGTTTGCCGGGCGGCTTTCCTACAACTTCAATATCTTTGGCAACATCTTCGAGCAGGTGTGCAAGTTCCGCGCTGGTCGCGGCCTGTGGGCCAAGATCATGAAGGAGCAATACGGTGCGGAAAAGCCCGGTTCGATGTGGCTGCGCATGATTGCCGCCGGCGGCGGTGGCGGCCTGACCTTCGAGCAGCCCGAGGTCAACATCGTGCGCGGCGCCTACTACGCGCTGATATCGGCGCTCTCGGGCACACAGACCATGGCACTGTGTTCCTACGACGAGGCTTACACCATACCCACCGAGTATTCGGCCCGCATCTCGCTGCGCACCATGCAGTTGCTGGTCGAGGAGATGGGTCTGACCGAAACGGTCGATCCGCTGGCGGGTTCGTTCTACGTCGAGACCATGACCAACGAAATGCGCAAGAAGATGGAGGAGATCATGGCCGAGGTCGATGCGCAGGGTGGCATCGTCAAGATGGTGGCCGAAGG
>CAIMBE010000050.1 GCA_903839085.1 uncultured beta proteobacterium
AGCAGGCGCAGCACGGCCAGGCCCTGGGCGGCAAAAGCTTCGTTGAGTTCGATCACATCCATCTGTTCTATCGTGAGTCCGGTCAGTGCCAGCACCTTCTGCGTTGCCGGTGCCGGGCCGATGCCCATGACGCGCGGCGCCACGCCCGCCGTGGCCATGCCCACCACGCGGGCCCTGGGCGCCAGGCCGTTGCTGAGCGCGCTTCTCTCGTCGGCCAGCAGCAGGGCGCAGGCGCCGTCGTTGACGCCGCTGGCGTTGCCGGCGGTCACCGTGCCGTCCGCGCGCACGATCGGCTTGAGCCTGGCCAGCGCCTCCAGGCTGGTCGCGCGCGGGTGCTCATCCTGGTCGACGATGAGCGGGTCGCCTTTCTTCTGGGCGATGCTGACCGCCGTGATCTCGCGCGCCAGATGACCCGCCTGTTGCGCTGCCACGGCCTTCATCTGGCTGGCCAGCGCCATCTGGTCCTGCGCTTCGCGGCCGACCTTGTGTTCGGCGGCGACGTTTTCTGCGGTCTCGGGCATGGCGTCGATGCCGTACTTCTCCTTCATGAGTTTGTTGACGAAGCGCCATCCGATCGTGGTGTCATAGACCGCGTTGTTGCGGCCGAAGGCGCTCTCCATCTTGGGCATGACGAACGGCGCCCGGCTCATGCTTTCGACGCCGCCGGCGATCATCAGACCTGCCTCGCCGGCCTTGATGGCGCGCGCCGCGCTGCCCACGGCGTCGAGCCCGGAGCCGCACAGCCGGTTGATGGTGGCGCCGGGCACCTGCAGCGGCAATCCGGCCAGCAGGGAGGCCATGTGGGCGACGTTGCGGTTGTCTTCGCCGGCCTGGTTGGCGCAGCCGAACAGCACGTCGGTAACCGCCTGCCAGTCGACCTTCGGGTTGCGCGCCATCAGTGCCTTGATCGGGATGGCCGCCAGGTCATCGGCGCGCACGCTGCTCAAGGCGCCGCCATAGCGGCCAAAGGGGGTGCGGATCGCGTCGCAGATATAAGCTTGGTTCATGGCGTATTCCTATTGATCTTTCATAATCTGTGGCACCCACTTTCGTCATCGCGAGGCCGCAGGCCGTGGCGATCCATGGGGTCGATGGATTGCCACGCTCCGCTCGCAATGACGATCAGCATGGGCACGATTTACCGAAGTTTCGATAGCCAATGGGGCGGAGCCGATTCGCATTTTCGCCGCAACCGGAGCGTGGCCGCTGCAAGCTGCGCGACAGCGCGCGACAATACGGGCATTATGTTTTCACCCTCGCAGGCCGATGTGCGCCGCTATTTCTGCTCTGTCTACGCCAAAAGCCGGACCGGGCAGGCGCTCGAAGCGCTCGAAACCATCGCCGCTTTGTGGATCGCCGAGCATCCCGAGTACCACGCCGATCTGGCCAACGTCGATGCCGCGCTCTCGAGCATGCAAGAGGCCGAAGACGGCAAGACCAACCCGTTTCTGCACATGTCGATGCACCTGTCGATCAGTGAGCAGTGCAGTATCGACCAGCCGCGCGGCATCCGCCAGGCCGTCGAGTTGTTGACGCACCGGCGAAATTCCCTGCATCTGGCGCATCACGAAGCGATGGAATGCCTGGGTCGCATGCTGTGGGAAAGCCAGCGCGCCGGCAGAGCGCCTGACGGCGGCGCCTACATTGCCTGCGTGCAGCGCCACGCCACCCGCGACTGACGCCGGTCAGCGCCAGCGTCGCCACCGGTCAACGAAAACGGTTGGGCTGAACGGTCTGCAACTCTCCGGGCAGGCTGCCCACGTACCTGGCCAGTTCCTTGAGTTCCGCATCCGAGAACTGCTTGGCAACGCCAGCCATGACGGGGTTGCCACGACCCCAGGTCGAGTTGCCCGATGTCTTGTAGGCCTTGAGCGCCACCAGCACGTAATCGGCATGCTGGCCGGCGATCTTGGGGTAGCTGGCATCGATCGGTTTGCTGAAGCTCTCGCCGTGACAGGACGTGCAAGCGCCTTTCTTGACCAGTTCGGCCGCCAGCGCATTGCCATCGGCCGCCTTGCCCGGTGCGGCCGCGCCGTCGCGCTTGCCCAGCACTTCATAGAAAGCGGCCAGATCGGCAATGTCCTGATCGCTCAGGGCCGTGGCGATGCCGCGCATGGTCGGATGTTTTCGATCCGCGTTCCTGTATGCGGTCAGGGCCGACGCAATGTACTTTGCACCCTGCCCCGAAATCTTCGGTACTTTGTAGACCTCGGGAAAACTCGCCTGATAGCCGTCGATGCCATGGCAACCGATGCACAGGGCGATCTTCTTCTCGCCGGCTTTGGCATCACCCTTGATGTCCTGGGCACTGGCCGAAAAAACCGTCGCGCAGGCGATGACAAAAGTCGAAACTGACAGCCGTATCTTGTTCATTTTGCGATGGCAACCGGTCGAGTTGGGGGTGATTGGGATGGCGGATTATATCGATCGCCCCGCGCCCGGCCTGCCCGCGCTTACCCGCGTTGCGGCCGGGGTTATCTGCGGCTCAAGCGCCGGCCGCGCGCAGCTTGAGCGAGAACTCCTGCAGCACGGCAATGCCGCTGGCCTCGGCCTGATGGCACCAGGCCTGCAGGTCGGCCGCCAGCTGCTCGCGCGAGTGCACGCGGTTGAGCCACAACTGGCGCAACTCCTCGCGCATCAGCACCATCTTGTCGAGCACTGGCGAGGCGGCGCGGGCGATGGCCAGTTGGGCCACGGCGGTCGCCGGCACCTTGTCTGAATCGCGGTGCAGCCAGCGCCGGGCAGCCCGGATTGCGGTCGCATCGCTGCTGCGCAGCGTCATCGCCGCAAGCTCACCGCGCAACGCGCGGCGCATGTCCTTGGCGTAGGCGGCCATCAGTTCGTAGCGGTTGGAGATCACGGCTTCGAGCGTCCGCTCATCGGCGACCGGCCGCACATGGCCATAGGCCAGCTTCGGCGGCGTCTTCTTGACGGTCGCCAGGCCGACCCTCTGCAGCAGCCGGATATAGAGCCAGCCGATGTCGAACTCATACGGTTTGACCGAGAGTTTGGCCGAGGTCGGGTAGGTGTGATGGTTGTTGTGCAACTCCTCGCCGGCAATGAGGATGCCCCAGGGCGAGATGTTGGTGCTGGCGTCGGGCGTCTCGAAGTTGCGATAGCCCCAGTAGTGCGCCGCGCCGTTGATGATGCCGGCCGCCATGACCGGGGTCCACGCCATCTGCACCGCCCATACCGTCAGGCCGGACGCGCCGAAAAGGCCCAGGTCGATGACCAGCATCAGCGCAACGCCATGCCATGAAAAACGCGTGTAAAGATTGCGCTCGAGCCAGTCGTCGGGCGTGCCGTGACCAAAGCGCTGCAGGGTATCGGGCCTGCTCGCCTCGGCGCGGTACAACTCGTATCCGCGCAACAACACGGTCCGGATGCCATGCACGTGCGGACTGTGCGGGTCATCGGGCTGCTCGCACTTGGCGTGGTGCTTGCGGTGGATGGCGGCCCATTCCTTGGTCACCTGGCCGGTTGTCAGCCAGAGCCAGAAGCGGAAAAAATGCGAGGCCGCCGCGTGCAGGTCAAGGGCACGGTGCGCCTGATGGCGGTGCAGGAACACGGTCACGCTGAGCATGGTGATGTGGGTCACTGCCAAAGTGAGTAGACCGAGCTGCCACCAGGCCAGGTCCCAGAGCCCGTGCGCCAGCCAGTCCAGCACGGCACCAACCAAGGAGGAGTCGGATATCAACATGTTTTCATATTCCTGAAAAATCATACTTTCTGCCAGACCGCGGCGAAGAAGCCGTCGGTCCGATGCCGGTGCGGCCACAGGCGCAGGTAACGCTGCCCGTTGGCGCCGCCACTGCAAAGCGTCGCGGCCGCCTCGACCTTCAGGGCCGACAGGATGGCGGCCGCATCAAGCGTCTCAAAATCCTTGTTCGCCTCGGAGAAGGCCAGGGCTATGGCCTCATTCTCCTGCACCAGCAGGCTGCAGGTCGCGTAGAGCAGCCGACCGCCGGGTTTGAGCAAACGCGAGGCGCTCTGCAAGATCGCCGCCTGGGTCACGGCCATCTGTTCCACCAGCCCCAAGCTCTGCCTCCATTTGAGATCAGGATTGCGCCGCAAGGTTCCCAGTCCGGAGCAGGGCGCATCCACCAGCACCCGGTCGATCTTGCCGGCCAGGCGCTTGACGCGCTCGTCGCGCTCGTGGGCAATGGCAGCCGGATGCACATTGGACAGGCCGCTGCGCGCCAGGCGCGGCTTCAGCGCATCGAGCCGGTGCGCCGAGGTATCGAAAGCGTACAGGCGACCGGTGTTGCGCATGCCGGCGCCAATGGCCAGCGTCTTGCCGCCGGCGCCGGCGCAAAAATCGACCACCATCTCGCCGCGCTTGGCGTCGAGCATCAGGCTCAGCAATTGAGAGCCCTCGTCCTGCACCTCGAAGGCGCCGCGCGCAAAGGCGTCGAGCTTGTTCAGGTTGGGCTTGCCCGCGATGCGCAAACCGAACGGTGAATACGGCGTGGGCTCGGCCTTGAAGCCGGCCTGCGCCAGTTCCTTTTGCACATCGGCGCGCCTGGCGCTCAGGGCATTGACGCGCAGATCGAGTCCGGCGCCCTGGCTCAGGCTCTCCGTCAGGGGCCAGAACTCGGCTCCAAGTTGCTCCTTGAGCGGCTGCACCAGCCACTCCGGCAGGTTGTGGCGATGGCGCTCCATCAAATCGGCCGGATTGATCTTGTCGCACTGGTCGAGCCAGTTCTTTTCCTGCTCGGAGAGGGCGCTGCGAAGAAAATCGCCGGGGCCGTAGAAACCCAGAATCGCGAGCCTCCGCTCCTTCGGTCCGCTGCCCGAGGGCGCGTAATGATCGAACAGCAGTTTCTTGCGCAGCACGGCGTACACCGTGCCCGACAAGGTTGCGCGCTCGCGCGGCCCCAGCGCGCGATGGTCGCGAAAAAAACGCGCCACGATGGCGTCGGTCGGATGATCGAACTTGAGACTGAGCCGGACCAGTTCGGAACACGCGTCGAGCAGGGCTTTGGGATGCATAGGCGCGGATTGTCCC
>CAIMBE010000051.1 GCA_903839085.1 uncultured beta proteobacterium
ATTCCCGAATAGGAGACTGACATGTTTACCAAAATACTGATTGCCAATCGTGGCGAGATTGCTTGCCGGGTCATCAAGACCGCGCGCAAGATGGGCATCAAGACGGTGGCCGTTTATTCCGAGGCCGACAAGGACGCGCGGCATGTGATGCTGGCCGACGAGGCCGTGCACATCGGTCCGGCGCCGAGCCGCGAGAGCTACCTGCTGGGCGAGAAGATCATTGCGGCCTGCAAGCAGACTGGAGCGCAGGCGATCCACCCGGGCTACGGCTTCCTGAGCGAGAACGCCGCCTTTGCCAAGCTGGTTGAGGAGCAGGGCATTGTCTTCATCGGCCCCAAGCACTATTCGATGGCGGCGATGGGCGACAAGATCGAGTCGAAAAAGCTCGCGGGTGCCGCCGGGGTGAACTGCATCCCGGGTGTCAACAGCGCGATCGAAAGTGCCGAGCAGGCCGTTGAAATCGCCAAGGGCATTGGCTATCCGGTCATGATCAAGGCCAGCGCCGGCGGTGGCGGCAAAGGTTTGCGCGTCGCCTTCAACGACAAGGAGGCCTTCGAGGGCTTCACCAGCTGCCGCAACGAGGCGCGCAACAGTTTTGGCGAC
This sequence comes from uncultured beta proteobacterium, assembly GCA_903839085.1. Taxonomy (GTDB): domain Bacteria; phylum Pseudomonadota; class Gammaproteobacteria; order Burkholderiales; family Burkholderiaceae_C; genus Rhodoferax. The sequence continues at coordinate 604 of CAIMBE010000051.1, forward strand.
GACCGGGTGTTTGTCGAGAAGTACGTCGAGGAGCCGCGCCACATCGAGATTCAGCTGATCGGTGACGCGCACGGCAACATGGTCTACCTTAACGAGCGCGAGTGTTCGATCCAGCGCCGGCACCAGAAGGTGATCGAAGAGGCGCCCTCGTCGTTCATCAGCGACGCGACGCGCAAGGCGATGGGCGAGCAGGCCGTCGCGCTGGCGCGCGCCGTCAAGTACCAGAGCGCCGGCACGGTTGAATTCGTGGTGGGCAAGGACCAGAGCTTTTACTTTCTCGAGATGAACACCCGGCTGCAGGTGGAGCACCCGGTGACCGAGTGCATCACCGGCCTGGACCTGGTGGAACTGATGATCCGCGTCGCTGCCGGCGAGAAACTGCCGCTGACGCAGGCCGACGTGAAGCGCGAGGGCTGGGCCATGGAGTGCCGCATCAACGCCGAGGATCCGTTCCGCAATTTCCTGCCCTCGACCGGACGCCTGGTGCGTTTTCAGCCGCCGACCGAGACCATGTTCGCCTCCGACACCAGCCGCTGGCAGGGCGTGCGGGTCGACACCGGGGTGCAGGAGGGCGGCGAGATTCCGATGTACTACGACTCGATGATCTGCAAGCTGATCGTGCACGGCAAGGACCGGCTCGATGCGATTGCCAAGATGCGCGAGGCGCTCAACGCGTTTGTGATCCGCGGCGTCAGCAGCAGCATCCCGTTTCAGGCGGCACTGCTGGCGCATCCCAAGTTTGTCGCGGGCGACTTCAATACCGGCTTTATCGCCGAGCACTACGCCAAGGGCTTCCGCGCCGAGGATGTGCCGCACGACGATGCCGATCTGCTGCTGGCGCTGGCCGCGTTCGTCAACCGCAAGTACCGCAACCGCGCGACCGCCATCAGCGGCCAGATGGAGGGGCACGAGGTGGCGGTGGGGTCGGACTTCGTGGTGGTGACGCTGGGACAGCAGGGCCTGAGCACACCGACCCCGGTGTCGGTCACGGACTTCAACAGCAAGACCGGCTCGAGCCTGGTCACGGTCGGCGCCAGGAGCTACCAGATCTGCAGCGACTACCGCCTGGGCGAGGTGCGCGTCAGCGGCACCTGCAACGGCCAGCCTTTCACGGCGCAGGTCGAGCGCGGCAGCCAGGCCGGCAAGAACCCGCTGGCGATCAGCGTCTCGCACAACGGCACCCGGATCGACGCCCTGGTGCTGTCGCGGCGCGCGGCCGAACTGCACGCGCTGATGCCGTACAAGGCGCCGCCCGACATGAGCCGCTTTGTGCTGTCGCCGATGCCGGGCCTGCTGGTCGACGTGGCGGTGCAGCCGGGCCAGAAGGTGCTGGCCGGAGAACGCGTGGCCGTGATCGAGGCCATGAAAATGGAGAACGTGCTGTTTGCGGCGACCGACGGCGTGGTCGCCAAGGTGCTGGCCGCCAAAGGCGATTCGCTGATGGTCGATCAGGCGATCGTCGAGTTCGCCTGAGCGCGAACGGCCCTTGCCCATGAAGCGCGCAGACATCACGCGGCGGGTTTGCCTGCAGCGCGGGGCGGGCGTGGCGGCCGCCGTCGCGCTGGGCAGCCTGGGCGCTGCCCGCGCGCAAATGCCGGGCGACGCGGCGCGCTCCGCAGCGGGCATGGCGGCCGATGTGTTCCGCATCGGTTTTGGTTCCTGCATCGACCAGAAACTGCCGCAGCCGATCTGGCCGGCGGTGCTGGCCGAGCATTCCGACCTGTTCATTTTTGGCGGCGACACGGTGTACGCCAGCGAGCAGCCCTTCAGC
>CAIMBE010000052.1 GCA_903839085.1 uncultured beta proteobacterium
ACCCGAAAGTGAAACATGACGATCACTCTGACCGCTGCCGACTGGCTCGCGCTGCTCAGTCATTTTTTGTCGCTCTCCCTGCTGGCGGTCGGTGGTGCCATCACCACAGCGCCCGACATGCACCGTTACCTCGTCACGCAGCAGCATTGGATCAGCGACAGCCAGTTCACCTCCTCCATCGCCCTGGCGCAGTCGGCGCCCGGTCCCAACGTGCTGTTCATTGCCCTGTTTGGCTGGAACATCGGCATGAATGCCGGCGGCGGCGTGGTGGCCGGCGTCCACGCCTGGCCCGCAGCGGCCCTGGGCGTTCTGTTGGCAATGATCGGCATTCTGGTGCCCAGCACCACCCTGACTCTGGCCGCAGCGCGCTGGGGGCACCAGAACCGTGGATTGCGATCGGTGCGCGCCTTCAAGCAGGGCATGGCACCGATTGTCATTGCGCTGCTGGTCTCCACCGGCTGGATTCTGTCTGCCAACCTTGGCACTGCGGCCCGCAGCTGGCCCCTGTGGCTGCTGACCATCGCGACCGCCCTGCTGGTCTGGCGCACCCGGCTGCACATGCTGTGGCTGCTGGGAGCCGGCGGCTTGCTGGGTTGGCTGGGCTGGGTCTAGCCCTTCCTGGCGCCGCGGCTTTCCTGCGCTGCCGGTGAGGCCATCGCTGTCAGGGGTCCAGGCCGTAAAAGGACCGAATCACATCCCATGCCGCCTGCGGCTCGTCAACGTAGTGAAACAGCGCCAGATCGCCCGGCGAGATGACGCCCTCTTCGATCATCACATCGATATTGACCAGGCGCTTCCAGTACTCGGAGCCGAACAGCACGATCGGCACCGGCTTGGCCTTGCCGGTCTGCACCAGAGTGATGACCTCAAACAATTCATCGAGCGTGCCGAAACCGCCGGGGAAGGCAACCAGCGCCTTGGCACGCATCATGAAGTGCATCTTGCGCAAGGCAAAGTAGTGAAACTTGAAGCTCAGGTTCGGCGTGATGTAGGGATTTGGGCGCTGCTCAAGAGGCAAGGCGATGTTGAGGCCGACGCTCGGCGCGCCCTTCTCGTGGGCACCCCGGTTCGCCGCCTCCATGATGCCCGGGCCACCCCCGGTGGCGATGAACAGGCGCTCCTCGGGCCTGCGGTGCGCGCTGTAGTCGGCCACCAGTCCGGCAAACAGGCGCGCCTGGTCATAGTAGTGGGCATTGCGCATCTGCCGCCGGGCCAGCGCCAGTTCGTCGGCATCGCCGCTGAGCAAGGCATGTTCCAGGCTCAGCTGCGCGACCTCGGGCGGTGGAAAACGGGCGCTGCCAAACACGACAATCGTGTTCTCGATGCCCTGTTCGGTCTGGTCGAGATCGGGCTTGAGCATCTCCAACTGAAAGCGGATGCCGCGGGTTTCGCGCCGCAACAGGAATTCCGGGTCGGCGAAGGCCAGGCGATAGGCGTCCGAGGGGAGCGTGCGGCCCTGATCGGAGTGGTTCTGCAATTCCGCCCAGGCATCGGCGAGGCGGCTTTCGGTCAGGTGCTCGGTCTTCTTCATGGTCGGCGCAGCCTCAGCGTGGATTCTCAAAGAAGATGTAGTTCGACCCAAAATCGCTGATCTCGAAATAGACCTTCTTCTCGCCCGGATCGACGACAAAGTTGAGGTTTTCATCGAGCACGCCGTAGCCATAGCGATAAGAGCGCGGCTTGCCGTCCTCGGTGCCCATGGCGGTGCTGAGTTTGTCGATCTTGAGAAAACGGCGCACCAGCTTGTCGCCCGCATAGAACTCGAGCACGCCATTGGTGCCGGTCCAGTTCTGGATGTCGCGGCTGATCTTGTTCTGCTGCTCCTGCGTGCAGCCCGCCAGCGTCAGTGCCAGCAGCGCGCTCAGGAAAAATACGGCGACTCGATTCATGTTTGCTCCTTGTTCACACCACTTCGCTGGCGCAGCGCCTCGTACAGGCAGACGCCGCTGGCGACCGACACGTTCAGGCTCTCGACCGCGCCGCGCATCGGAATGCTGACCAGTTCGTCGCAGGTCTTGGCCGTCAGCGCCCGCATGCCCTCGCCTTCCGCGCCCAGCACCAGTGCCACCGGCCCCCTGAGGTCG
>CAIMBE010000053.1 GCA_903839085.1 uncultured beta proteobacterium
CATGACTATCCCTCTTCACGATCGTTCGCGCCAGACACCGGACCGCAGACGGGGGGCGCGATGAAAAAGCGCAAGGAACAGGTCGGCGCGGGCGTCGAGCCGGCGGCCGGCCCGCTGCTGGCGGGCGAGGCCGCGGGTCCCGGTTTTCCGGTGGTTGGCCTGGGCGCTTCGGCGGGCGGGCTGGCGGCCTTCGAGGCCTTTTTTTCCGGCATGCCGCGCGACACCGAGCCGGGCATGGCGTTTGTGCTGGTGCAGCACCTGGCGCCCGACCACAAGAGCATTCTGGTCGAACTGATCCGGCGCTACACCCGGATGCAGGTGTTCGAGGTCGAGGACGGCATGCCGGTGCAAATCAACTGCGCCTACATCATTCCGCCCAATCGGGACATGGCGTTTCTGGGCGGCACGCTGCAACTGTTCGAGCCGGTGGCGCCGCGCGGGCAGCGCCTGCCGATCGATTTCTTCTTTCGCTCGCTGGCGCAGGACCAGCATGAACGCGCCATCGGCATCGTGCTCTCGGGCACCGGCAGCGACGGCACCCTGGGCGTGCGCGCCATCAAGGGCGAGGGCGGCATGGTGATGGTGCAGGACCCGCTGTCGACCGAGTTCGACGGCATGCCGCGCAGCGCCATCGCCACCGGTCTGGTGGACTACGAACTGCCGGCCGACAGGATGGCGGCCCAGCTGATCGCCTATGCCGCGCACGCCTACGGCCGCCCAAGCCCGAACGGCAACCCGGTCACGCCCAAGGCGGAGAGCGCGCTGAAGAAGATATTCGTCCTGCTGCGGACCCAGACCGGGCATGATTTTTCAGGCTACAAGCCCAGCACCATTTATCGCCGCATCGAGCGGCGCATGGCGGTGCACCAGATCGGCGCCATCGAAGGCTACGTCAAGTACCTGCAGGAGGCGCCGGTCGAGGTCGAGGCGCTGTTTCGCGACCTGCTGATCGGCGTCACCAATTTCTTCCGCGATCCCGAAGCGTTCGGGGTGCTGGAGAGCCAGGTCATTCCCATGCTGTTCGCCGGCAAGCGCGCCGACGCCGCGATCCGGGTCTGGGTGGCGGGCTGCTCCACCGGCGAGGAGGCCTATTCGATCGCCATCCTGCTGCAGGAGCGCATGGAGGTGCTCAGGCAGAGCTACACGATCCAGGTCTTTGCCACCGACATCGACAACCAGGCGATCGCGGTGGCGCGCAGCGGCGTCTATCCGGCCAGCATCGCCGCCGACCTCACGCCCGAACGGCTGGCGCGATTTTTTGTCGCCGAGCCCGACGGCGGCGCCTACCGCATTCACAAGGGCATCCGCGACATGCTGGTGTTTTCCGAGCAGGACCTGATCAAGGATCCGCCGTTCTCCAAACTCGACCTGATCAGCTGCCGCAACCTGCTGATCTACCTGGGCGCGGAGTTGCAGAAGAAGATCATCCCCCTGTTCCATTACGCGCTCAACCCGGGCGGACTGCTGTTCCTTGGCACCTCCGAAGGCGTCGGCGCTTTTGACGAGTTGTTCAGCGCGTTTGACCGCAAGGCCAAGATCTACCAGCGCAAGGACAGCCTGCTGGGGCTGCAGCGCGCGCTGTCGGGGCGCTTCCTGCCCAACGTGACGGCGCGCAGCGCGGGCCCGGTGCGCGAGCACGACAAGTCGGCGTTTCCGGCCAAGCTGCCGCTGCGCGAGCTGACCGAGCGCGCGCTGCTGGCGCAGGTGGTGTCGGCCGGCGTGCTGGTGGACGGGCACGGCGACATCCTGTACCTGCACGGACGCAGCGGCCTGTACCTGGAACTCTCGCAGGGCGAGGCCGGCGTCATCAACATACTGAAGATGGCGCGCGACGGCCTGCGCCCGGCCTTGAGCACGGCGCTGCACCACGCCCGCAGCGGCGGCACCACGGTGCGCGCGCAGAACCTGCGCGTCAAGACCAACGGCCACCACACCCAGGTCGACCTCTCCGTCAGCCCGGTGCCGCCGACCCCGGGCGCGAGTCTGGATGCGCCGCTGTTTCTGGTGGTGCTGGAGGAGTCGGCGCTGCCGCTGTCCGAGCCGCAAGCTTCGCCGGCGCCGGCGCCGGCCGGCGCCGGCGCGAGCGACTACGAGACGCGCATCGCGCTGCTGCAGCAGGAACTGCGCGCCAAGGACGAGTACCTGCAGAGCACGCGCGAGGAACTGGAGAGCTCGACCGAAGAACTCAAGTCAAGCAACGAGGAGATGCAGTCGGTCAACGAGGAGCTGCAGTCCACCAACGAGGAACTGGAGACCTCCAAGGAAGAGCTGCAATCGGTCAACGAGGA
>CAIMBE010000054.1 GCA_903839085.1 uncultured beta proteobacterium
TTCGAGTTCGCCGCGGGGACTGGGCTTGACGGCCTTGGCGATATCGACCACCTGCTTGTCGTAGAAGTACAGACCGGTCACCGCGTAATTGCTCTTTGGCTCGAGCGGCTTCTCCTCGATGCTGCTGGCCTGGCCCTGGGCGTCGAAGGCGACCACGCCATAGCGCTCGGGGTCCTGCACATGGTAGGCAAAGACCGTGGCGCCGTCGGTCTTCTGATCGGCGCGTGCCAGCAAGGGGCCGAAGTCATGGCCATAGAAGATGTTGTCGCCCAATACCAGCGCGCTCGGAGCCTGGCCCAGGAACTTGTCGCCGATGATGAAAGCCTGCGCCAGGCCGTCCGGGCTCGGCTGCACCGCGTACTGCAGGTTCAGTCCCCACTGGGAGCCGTCCGAGAGCAATTGCTGAAAGCGCGGCGTGTCCTGCGGCGTGCTGATCACCAGAATGTCGCGGATGCCGGCCAGCATCAGCGTGCTCAGCGGGTAATAGATCATCGGCTTGTCGTACACCGGCAGCAGCTGCTTGCTCATCGCCAATGTGGCGGGATGCAGGCGACTGCCGGAGCCACCGGCCAGGATGATGCCTTTGCGTTGGGTCATGTTGTATGTTCCGGTTAAAGCGTTTCTGTCAGCATGCGGGTCACGCCCTGCTGCCAGGGCGGCAGGACCAAGCCAAAAACGGCCTGCAACCTGCGCGTGTCCAGGCGCGAATTGAGCGGCCGCCGCGCCGGCGTCGGAAAGGCGCTGGTCGGCACCGGCAGCACCTCGCTGGCCTTGATCGGCAGGGCCGGGTTCAGGAGACGGGCCTGCGCCAGCACGTGGTTCGCGTAGCCAAACCAGCTGGTCTCGCCGCTGGCCGCCAGATGGTAGAGGCCGCCATCCGCAGGCCGCTGCAGAACCTGGCGAATGGCGTGCGCCGTCACATCCGCCAGCAGCTCAGCGCCAGTGGGAGCGCCGATCTGGTCATCGATCACCGTCAAGCGTTCACGCTCCTGCGCCAGACGCAGCATGGTCTTGGCAAAGTTGCCGCCGCGCGCCGCATAGACCCAGCTGGTTCGAAAGATTAGGTGCTGCGATCCGGCAGCCCGGATCAGTTGCTCGCCTTCGAACTTGGTCTGGCCGTAGACGCTCAGCGGCGCTGGCGTGTCGGTCTCGCTCCAGGCCCGGCTGCCGCTGCCGTCAAAGACATAGTCGGTGCTGTAGTGCACCAGCCAGGCGCCGATGCGCGCCGCCTCCTGCGCCAGCACGCCGGGCGCCAGGGCGTTGAGGGTGCGCACCAGTTCGGGCTCGCTCTCGGCCTTGTCGACCGCCGTGTGGGCGGCGGCGTTGACGATCAGGCCCGGCTTGACGCTCCTGACCGTGTCGGCCAGACCCGCCAGATCAGTGAAACTTCCGCAATGCTCGGTGCTGTCATGGTCCAGCGCCACGACCTCGCCCAGGCTCGCCAGGCTGCGCTGCAGTTCCCAGCCGACCTGCCCCCCCTTGCCAAACAGCAGGATCTTCATTGGCGCTGGGCGTAGTTGGTTTGCACCCACTCGCGATACGCGCCCGACTGCACATGCGTGACCCAGGCCTGGTTGTCCAGGTACCACTGCACCGTCTTGCGGATGCCTGACTCGAAGGTCTCGGCGGGTCGCCAGCCGAGTTCGCGCTCGATCTTGCTGGCGTCGATGGCGTAGCGCCGGTCGTGGCCCGGGCGATCCTGCACATAGCTGATCTGCGATCGGTAGCTGCCGCCATCGGCCCGTGGCCGGAGTTCGTCGAGCAGCGCGCAGACCGTGTTCACGATCTCGATGTTGGGCTTCTCGTTCCAGCCGCCGACGTTGTAGATCTCGCCGACCCGCCCCGCCTGCAGCACCCGTCGAATCGCGCTGCAATGGTCTTTGACATAGAGCCAATCGCGCACCTGCAAGCCGTCGCCGTAGATCGGCAAGGGCTTGCCCGCCAGCGCGTTGACGATCATCAGCGGAATCAGCTTCTCGGGGAAATGCAGCGGGCCGTAGTTGTTGCTGCAGTTGGTGGTCAGCACCGGCAGGCCGTAGGTATGCAGCCAGGCCCGCACCAGGTGGTCGCTGGCCGCCTTGCTCGCCGAGTAGGGGCTGTTGGGCTCGAGCTTGTTGCTCTCGGTAAAGGCGGCGTCGGTGGCCGACAGGCTGCCATAGACCTCGTCGGTCGAGACATGGAGAAAGCGGAATTGCGCGCGCCTGGCCTCATCGCGCACTTGCCAGTAGGCGCGCACGCTTTGCAGCAGGCGCAGGGTGCCGACCACATTGGTCTGAATGAAATCCTCGGGTCCGTGGATGGAGCGATCGACATGGCTCTCGGCCGCAAAATTCAGCACGGCGCGCGGCTGGTGCTGCGCCAGCAGCGAATCGAGCAGGGCCGAGTCGCCGATGTCGCCCTGCACAAACACATGGCGGGCGTCGCCCTGGACCGATGCCAGATTCTCCAGATTTCCGGCATAGGTGAGCTTGTCCAGATTCAGGACCGGCTCATCCGTCTGCGCCAGCCAGTCGAGCACGAAATTGGAACCGATAAAACCCGCTCCGCCCGTTACCAGAATCATTCATTTTCCCCGATTGAAGCAA
>CAIMBE010000055.1 GCA_903839085.1 uncultured beta proteobacterium
CTGTTTTGTCATTGCGGACTTGATCCGCAATCCATGGATCCCGGATCAGGTCCGGGATGACAGTCAAGCAGGTCCGGGATGACGCAGCGGATGAGCAGGTCGGCTCATGACCTACATGGTCAGCAGCGCCGCCTCCATGGCAGCAGCCGTGGCCAGTGGCTTTTCCATCGGGAACAGGTGGCTGCCTTCGAGCAACATGAGGCGGCCCTTGGTAATGCGCTCGGTCATGGCCATGCCGGCCTGCTTCATTTCGGCGGAGTGGGTGCCACCAATGAAGGCGACCGGGCACTTGAGCGGATGGCGCTTGAGAAGCTGGCCGAGGTTGTCCGGCAGCGTGTTGTAGATGGCGGTCTCGACCGCGCGGTCAAAGCTCAGCACGCGCTTTTTCTCCGTGCCACGACCCTCGTCGTGCGTGCCGTGGGCGATGTAGTCCTGCAGCACCTGCGGCTCCCAGCGGGCAAAGGCCTTCTTGTGACGAAAGTGTTCCAGAGCGGCAGCCTGGCTGGGCCAGTGGTTGCGGCGCCGGCTGCTGGTCGCGCCGGGCGAGAGGGAACCCACCAGTTGTGCGCTCTTCATGACGCCCAGTGTGGTGGCGCGCCAGCCGCCCAGAATGGGGGAGTCGATCAGCAGCACGCCACGCGCCAGTTCAGGCGCCAGCGCCGCGACCATCAGGCTGACAAGACCGCCGAAGGAATGACCCGCCAGAAAGACCGGCTGGCCCACGCGGGTGACCTCGGCTTGCACAAAGTCACGCAGTTGCTGTACCAGATGCGGCCAGTTGTTGGTCACGGGGTACTGCGGGTCGTGGCCGAACTTTTCGATGGCGCGCACCGCGAAGCCGCGCGCCTTCAGGCTCTTGAACAGGACGCCGTAGGTGCTGGCCGGGAAGCTGTTGGCGTGGGAGAAAATGATCATCAGCGTGCGTCACCGTCATTGCGAGGAGCGCAGCGACGCGGCAATCCATGGATCGCCACGGCCTTCGGCCTCGCGATGACGCAACAAAAAGGCGGCATCAGGCAAGGTCTCATATCAACTTTTCTTCCGGCGTGCTGATCTTCTTCAGCGGCTGGCTGCGCCCGGCTTGCGCCATCAGCGGCACTGCCGTCTGTTCGCCGTTCCACATCGGGTCTTCGATGCTGTCAAACACTTCGCGCAGCTTCTGCCCCCAACTGCCGTGCAGCATGCGAAAGTACGGGTTGTTCTCGTCGATGCAGACGACCTTGTCGGTCTGGAATTCGTTGGCCTGGTAGATCACCATGTCCAGTGGCAAACCGACCGACAGATTCGACTTGAGCGTCGAATCCATCGACACCAGGGCGCACTTGGCGGCCTCGTCCAGCGGTGTCGTCGGTGTGATGACGCGGTCCAGCACGGGCTTGCCGTACTTGGATTCGCCGACCTGAAAGTAGGGCGTTTCTGGCGTGGCTTCAATGAAGTTGCCGGCCGAATAGACCTGGAACAAGCGCATGCCCTCACCATGGATCTGGCCGCCAAAGATGAGCGACACATTGAATTCAACGCCCGCCTGTTTGAGCGAAGCCGCGTCACGTTCATAGACGTGACGAATGGCGGAACCGAGCACGCGCGCTGCATCGAACATGCTTTTGGCGTTCCAGATCGTGATCGGGTCGCTGTCTTCGTGCTCCTTGAGCTGCTCGACCTGCAGGATCTCGCGCACCGACTGCGAAATGCTCAGGTTGCCGGCCGACAGCAGCACCATGAAACGGTCGCCCGGCTTCTCGTAAACAATCATCTTGCGGAAAGTGCTGATCTGGTCCAGCCCGGCATTGGTACGCGAGTCGGACAGGAAAACCAGTCCGGCATTGAGTTTGATGGCGACGCAGTAGGTCATGGGA
>CAIMBE010000056.1 GCA_903839085.1 uncultured beta proteobacterium
CGATTGACCCCGGCAATCGAACCTGCAATACTGGGACTCGCTCGACCGGATTGTTCTCATTCAAGAGCCCCCAGATATGCTCCCAAGACTCAAGCGCTCGACCCAACTTCTGCTGGCGCTGCTCACCCTGCTGCCGGCTGCCGTGCTCGTTCTGGGCACGCTCTACATGCTTGGCATGGAGCATCTGGAAGCGACCCCGCGGACCTTGCTGCAGGGGCTTCAGTGGGCCTCCGAAACCATCACCAATACCGGCTACGGCGCCGACAATCGCTGGAACCACCCGGTCATGGCCCTGTTCGTCATCGTGACGCCCTTCATCGGGCAGTTCCTCGTCTTCCTGATCTTCCCGGTGCTGGTATTGCCCTACTTCGAGGACCGGTTTGAGGTCCGCTTGCAACACCACCTGCCGCCGATGGAAGGCACCGTGCTCTTCTATCGCCACGGGCCGGCCATCGAGCCGCTGCTCGAGGAATTCAGCCGCACCAACAGCCCCTTCGTCATCTTCGAAGAAGACATGGAACTGGCACGCAAGCTGCGCGACCGCGGTTACAGCGTGGTTCTGGGCCAGCTGGCGGAGGATGCGTCGGTCCTGTCGCGCGTAAAGCAGGCGCGGGCGGTGGTGACCAATGCCGGTGATCACGCCAACGCAACCTGCACGCTGATTGCCCGCGAGGCCGGTTTTACCGGGCCACTCTACGCGCTGGCCGATGACCCGCTTTACCGGGCACCGATGATCCAGATCGGCGCCACCGAAGTCTTCACGCCCTCGCATGTGCTCGGTGCCGCCCTGGCTTCGCGCGCCAGCATGCGCATCAGCCCGCCCGCTGAGGGCATGCATCTGCTCGGAACCACGGTGGGCATGGCCGAGTTCAGGGTTCGGGCGGCAAGCCCACTGGCCGGCCAGCGGCTGGGTGATCTGCGCCTTCGCGAGCAGCATGGCGTGTCCGTGATCGGGCAGTGGTTCGGCGGCGTCTTCGCGACCACCAAGGGCCCCGAGACGAGGGTAGAGCCGGGCGCAATCCTGGTGGTTGTCGGTGCCCCGGCCAATCTGGAGAAGGTCGAGCGCATGGCTTTGCCGATCCGCAGAACCGGGCCGATCGTGGTGGCTGGCTTCGGCGCGGTCGGGCACAAGGTCGTTGAGATGCTGAGCGACGCCGGCGAGGCCTGTGTCGTGATCGACCGCTCGGCAGCAGCGGGGGTCGATGTGGTGGGCAACGTGCTCGAGCGCGCAACCCTCGACCAGGCCCGGGTGCGCGAGGCCAGCGCGGTCATTCTGGCCCTGAGCGATGATGGCGAATCGGTCTTTGCGACGACGGCCGTGCGCGACTACGCGCCCGAGGTGCCGCTGATCGTGCGGGTTCTGCGCGCACCGAACACGGCGCGGCTGTACCGTTCGGGTGCCGACTTCGCGATTTCGGTGGGGCAGGTCGCGGGTCAGATTCTTGCCTATCACCTGCTCGATGAGCAGGTCGCCAACGTCGAAAACCGGATCAAGTTCAGCCGCCTGGGCGCGGGCGCCCTGGCCGGCGCCCATCCCTGGCGCAGCGAGGCGCTCGACCGAACCGGGGCCAAGGTGGTCGCGGTGGAGCGTGGCCAGGAGGTGCTGCTTGAATTCGGCGACGACTTTCAGGTGCGCCCCGATGACGCGCTCTACGTCTGCGGGTCGCTCAAGAGTCTGGAGCGTTACCAACGAACCTTCCATGTCACAGCGGCAGCGCCGCCAACGCCATCAACGTCGCCATGACCGGCACACTGGCCAGGGCGCCGCGCTGCTACACCCACCCCCTTGTTTTCTTGCTGTTGATCATTCCGTTTGGCGCTGCCAACGGGTTTTTGGGCGTCACCATCGTGTACCTGCTGGGCAAGGCAGGAATCAATCCGCTCACCATTGCCGTCCTCACGGGTCTGAGTTTTGTACCGCATACCTTCAAATTCCTCTATGCGCCGCTGGTTGATCTGACCTTGACCCGCAAACAATGGTTTGTGATGGCAAGCATCACGAGTGCCCTGGGCATTGCGCTGCTTGGCATGGTGCCCGCCACCGAAGCGGGCCTGCCCTGGCTCAGCGTGCTGGTGGTCGCCGGCAATTTCGCCACCGCTTTGCTCAGCATGTCGGTCGAAAGCCTGATGGCGTACAACACCGCGCCTGGCGAGTTGGGCCGCACCGCGGGCTGGTTTCAGGCGGGCAATTTGGGCGGTGGCGGCCTCGGTGGTGGCCTGGCGCTTGTCATTGCCGAAAACACAAGCCACCCCTGGCTACCGGGCCTCGTGTTGGCCATCGTCTGCCTGCTCACCGGCGTCGCCATCCTGTTCACTGCCGAGCCCGAGCCCCACTTGCCGGACCTCCCAGACCGCCCGGGACAAGGTTCTTCGAAGCACCATTCAAACGCTGTCTGGCGCATGATCAAACAGGTCTTGCTCGATCTATGGCAGGTCGCCAGTTCGCGCATGGGCTATCTGGGCCTGCTGATTTGCTTTCTGCCGATCGGCTCAGGCGCGGCGGGTAATCTGTTTCCGCTGTTCGCCGCCGAATGGGGCGCCAATGCCAACGACGTTGCCGCCACCAGCGGCGCCCTCAGCGGCCTGCTGTCGGCATTGGGTTGCATGGTCGGCGGCCACTTTTGCGACCGCATGGACCGCAAGCTGGCCTACGCGGTGTTCGGCATCATCATGTCGATCTGCGCCGTGCTGATGGCCTGGGCGCCGCATGACCTGACCATGTACTACGTTTTTGTGCTGTCCTATGGCTTCATCAGCGGCCTGTGCTACGCGGCCTTTACCGCCGTCACGCTGGAAGCCATCGGCACCGGAGCGGTCGCGACCAAGTACAGTATTTTTGCCTCGCTGTCGAACACGCCGATTGCCTACATGGGTATTTTGAACGGCTATTTCTATGACCGTTCAGGCAGCAACGCCGGTCTGTACTCCGATGCGGCGATGGGCATCGCCGGGGTGCTGGTGTTCCTGCTGGTTGCCGTGGCATCCAAAAGCCTGCATGGCCAATACCTGCAGCGCCGCCAAGCCGGGCGCAAACCCGCCAAGGAGGATTGAGCCTGGCGCAGTGCGGCGACTGCGCCAGGACCCCGAAACCCAAGATTCGAGCGAAGGCGCTCGCCCCACCCCTGTTTGTGGCAAAAGGAACGCCGGTTCAAGGGCGGGCGATGAGCTGTTCCAGGCTGAGCCTGATTTCTTTCGCCCGATGGCGCGCCACATTGCCGCTGGGCGCCAGCGCCTCGTCATAGAAGAATTGCGGCAGTTCGTCGTCCTGCTCGGTAAAACCGGCCAGCTTGTTGAAAGCCCACTCCAGTTCAAGCACTTCGCGACCGATGGTCCTGGGGAAGGTTTCGTCGAGCTGCGTGCCGTGGGCGTCATTGAGCGCCGTCACGATCAGCTGCGGATTGGTGTCGGTCACGGAGCGCCCGAAAATGCAAAAACCCAACGAGTCGGCCGCTGCGGCGGAGACCTGCGCGCCCAGGCTCACTGCTACCAG
>CAIMBE010000057.1 GCA_903839085.1 uncultured beta proteobacterium
CGACCTATGTCGGCCAGCTGCGCTGGGCCGCGGCCGAGGCTGCGCGAGAGGGCATGGATGTGCTGATCGAGCCGATCAACACGCGTGACATGGCGCGCTTCTATCTGAACCGCCAGGATCAGGCGCACCAGGTGCTGGCCGACGTCGGCGCAGCCAACCTCAAGGTGCAGATGGACTTGTACCATTGCCAGGTGGTCGAAGGTGACGTGGCCATGAAGATGCGCCAGTACCTGCCGGGCGGCCGGGTCGGCCACATCCAGATCGCCGGCGTGCCGCAGCGCCACGAGCCCGATCTGGGCGAGCTCAACTACCCTTACCTGTTCTCGGTGCTCGACGACCTGGGCTATGCCGGCTGGGTCGGCTGCGAGTACCGGCCGGCCCGGGGCCTGCAGAGCGGCGGCACCTCGGCCGGGCTCGGCTGGCTCAAGCCCTACCTCTGAGCCTCGAGCGCCCAGGCGACGTGCTCGCGCACCATCTCGCCCGGGTGCTGCGCTCGTAGCGCGAGCGCGCGCGCCAGCAGCGGATCGGGCGCGGCGCGCAAGGCATTGCCCAGCGCGACCGCAATATTGCGCAGCCAGCGCTCGTGGCCGATTCGCCGGATCGGGCTTCCCTCGGTAAGGCGCAGAAACTCGGCCTCGGTCCACGCAAAGAGTGTTGCCAGCTGGGCGCCCGCGAGGCCCGCGCGCGCGTCGAAATCGGCCAGCGGGCTGCGCTGCGCAAACTTGTTCCAGGGGCAGACCAGCTGGCAGTCATCGCAGCCGTAGATGCGGTTGCCAATCAAAGGCCGCAGGAGCATCGGAATCGGCCCCGCATGCTCGATCGTGAGATAGGAAATGCAGCGGCGCGCATCGAGCCGGTACGGCGCCACGATGGCCTGCGTCGGGCAGGCGTCGATGCAGGCGCTGCAACTGCCGCAGTGCCCGTCGAGCGGCTCCGTCGGTGGCAAGACCAGGTCGACGTAGATCTCGCCCAGAAAAAACATCGATCCGGCCGCGCGATCGAGCACCAGCGTGTGCTTGCCGCGCCAGCCCAGGCCGCTGCGCGCGGCCAGTTCGCCTTCGAGCACCGGTGCCGAGTCGGTGAAGACACGGTGCCCGAACGGACCGAGCTCGGCCGCCATGCGCTCAGCCAGTTTTTGCAGTCGGCTTCGCATCACCTTGTGATAGTCGCGGCCGCGCGCATAGAGCGACACAACGCCCTCGGCGGGTCGTTTCAATCGATCGAGCTCGATCGCCTGCCAGCCCGCCGGCGTTGCGCCGCCGAGGTAGTCCATGCGCGCCGTGATGACGCTCACGGTACCGGGCACCAGTTCGGCGGGACGGGCACGCTTGAGACCGTGCGCCGCCATCCAGGCCATGTCGCCATGAAAGCCTTGCGCCAGCCAGGCCGATAATCCGGCTTCCGATGAAGATAAATCGACGCCCGCCACGCCAATTTGGGAGAATCCAATCTCCCGGCCCCAGGCCTGAATTCTGGCGACCCATTGATTGCTGTTGACCTGATGAATGAGCTGGCTCACACGCCGATTGTAAAAACCCTGCGCTGGCCAGATGAGGACGCGACCCAGGCGTTTGCCGCGAGGCTGGCCGCGCACCCCGCCCTGCGCAATGTCTTCATCGAACTGCGCGGTGATCTGGGCGCCGGCAAGACGACCCTGGTGCGTCACCTGCTGCGCGCCCTGGGCGTCACGGGGCGCGTCAAGAGCCCCACCTACGCCGTGGTCGAGCCGTATGAACTGCCCGGCGCACAAGGCCGGGACGAGCCGCTGAATATCTGGCACTTCGACTTCTACCGCTTTCAGGACCCGCGCGAGTCGGACGATGCGGGCTTTCGCGACATTTTTGCCAGCCCGGGCCTGAAGTTGGCTGAATGGCCGGACAAGGCGGCCGGCTTCATTCCGCCGGCCGATCTGGTCATTCAGCTCGAAGTCCTGCAGGACGAATCCAGGCAGGTGCGCCTGCGCGCGCAAACGCACAGCGGCCGCGACCTGCTGCAGGCGGTCGGTCCATGAGGCGGCGCAGCCTGCTGCAGTCGGGCACACTGGTGCTCCTGCTGGCGGCGCGCCACCTGGCGCACGGCGCGACCATCCTCGCGGTGCGCGTGTGGCCGGCGCCCGACTATTCGCGCGTGACGATCGAGTCCGACACCGAGCTCAGGATCAAGCAGTTCTTTGTCCCCAGCCCCCCGCGCCTGGCGGTCGATATCGAGGGCATTGAACTCAACCCGGCCCTCAAAGCGCTGGTGGCCAAGGTGCAGGCCGACGATCCGACCATTGCCGGCATTCGCGTCGGACAGAGTGCCCCGGGCGTGGTGCGACTGGTGCTCGACCTGAAGCAGCCCGTCACGCCGCAGGTGTTCACCCTGGGCCCGGTGGCCGCCTACCAGCATCGACTGGTGTTTGACCTGTATCCGACGCAACTGGCGGACCCGCTCGAAGCGCTGATTGCCGAGCGCCTCAAGGAGAGTTCCGCCGCGCCCTCTGCCCCACCCGCCGCCACACCTTCCGCACCCGACCCGCTCGGCGACCTGATCGCCAGGCAGAGCCAGAGGCCGGCCTCCGCGCCGGCGCCGCCTGAAACCAGACCCAGAGCCCAAGCTCCGGTCGCCACCGACCGGCTGATCATCATTGCGCTGGATCCCGGCCATGGCGGCGAAGACCCCGGCGCCATTGGCCCCGGCGGCACGCGCGAAAAGGATGTGGTGCTGCGCCTGGCGCACCGGTTGCGCGATCGCATCAACGCCAGCCCGATCAACGGCAATGCGATCCGCGCCTACCTGACACGCGACGCCGATTTTTTCGTGCCCCTGCACGTGCGCGTGCAAAAGGCCAGGCATGTGCAGGCCGATCTGTTCGTGAGCATCCATGCCGACGCCTTCTTCACGCCGCGCCCGCAGGGCGCCAGCGTCTTTGCGCTCAGTCAGGGCGGTGCCTCGAGCACCGCAGCACGCTGGATGGCAGAGCGCGAAAACAAGGCCGATCTGATCGGCGGCCTGAACGTCAAGACCAGGGACCCCCAGGTCAAGCGCGCGCTGTTCGACATGAGCACCACGGCGCAGATCAACGACAGCCTGAAGCTCGGCGCCTCGATGCTCGGCGAAATCGGGCGCGTCGGCAAATTGCACAAGCCCAGGGTTGAGCAGGCCGGCTTTGCCGTGCTCAAGGCGCCCGATATACCAAGTGTTCTGGTCGAGGCCGCATTCATCAGCAACCCCGAGGAAGAGGCCAAGCTCAACAGCGACGACTACCAGGAGCAGCTCGCCAGCGCGCTGATGCGCGGCATCGAGGCCTACTTTTCAAAAAATCCGCCGCTGGCGCGCAACCGCACCGTGAGCTGAGGCGGCCGCTGTCACGACGCGCGACGCGACTTCCAGGCGCCCAACAGAATCACGAAACCCGGCAGCAGGATCATGGCCCAGATGATCTTTTCCAGGTGTTCTTTCACAAACGGAAAGTTGCCGAAAAAATAGCCGACCGTGATGATGCCAACCACCCACAGGGCGCCGCCGCTGACATCAAACAGCGTGAAGCGGGTGCGGGTCATGCGCGCGACCCCGGCGACAAAGGGCGCGAAGGTGCGCAGGAACGGCATGAAGCGCGCCGCCACCAGGGTAATGCCGCCGTAGCGTTCGTAAAAATCGTGCGCCCGGTCAAAGGCGCGCTTGTTGAAGAACCTCGAGTCCTCCCACTGGAAGACGCGCGGCCCGAAATAGCGGCCCAGCGCGTAATTGGACTGGTTTCCCAGCACCGCCGCGGCCAGCAGCAGGCCGACCGAAAGCGGATAACTCATCAGTCCGATGCCGCACATGGCCCCGACCACGAACAGCAGCGAGTCGCCCGGCAGGAACGGCATCACGACGACGCCGGTCTCGACAAAAATCACCAGAAAAAGCAGCGCATAGACCCACATGCCGTGGTCGCGCACAAAGGCTTCCAGGTACCTGTCCACGTGCAGGACAAAGTCCAGGAGAAAGATCGGTATTTCCATAGGGCTTGATAATAGCCGCGTGAACGCTCTCCCCTCCTCCAGCCCGCGCCGTCCGATCCGGGAACTGCCGGGCGAACTGATCAGCCAGATCGCCGCCGGCGAGGTGGTGGAGCGCCCGGCGTCGGTGGTGCGCGAACTGCTTGACAACGCGCTCGACGCCGGCTCAAGCCAGATCACGGTGCGCCTGCTGGCCGGCGGCGTGCGGCTGATCGCGGTCGAAGACGATGGCAACGGCATCCTGCGCGAAGAGTTGCCGATGGCGTTCAAGCGCCACGCCACCAGCAAGATCAGCAGCCTGCTTGAGCTCGAAACCGTCGCCACCATGGGTTTTCGCGGCGAGGCCCTGGCCGCCATCAATTCCATCGCGGACTGCGCCATCCTGTCCAGGGCGCAGGGGCAGTCGAGCGCCTACTGCCTGGACGGGCGCAGCGGCGAACTCAGGCCGGTGGCGCGCAGCGCCGGCACCACGGTGGAAGTGAAAGAGTTGTTCTTCAGCACGCCGGCGCGCCGAAAATTCCTCAAGACCGACGCCACTGAACTGGCGCATTGCGTTGAAGCGGTGCGACGCCATGCCCTGGCCCGCGCCGACGTGGCCTTTGCCATCTGGGCCGAAGGCAAGCTCATCGAGCAATGGCACCGCCGCGATGGCGCCGATGCCCTGGAACGGCGCCTTGCCGACGTGCTGGGCCATGATTTCATCGCGCACTCGGTGCCGGTCGACTACCGCGCTGGCGCCAGCCAGCATCAGGCCGGCGCCGCGCCCGTGCGGGTCTGGGGCCGGGTCGGCACGCCGCAGGCGGCGCGGGCGCGAGCCGACCAGCAGTTCTGCTACGTCAATGGCCGCTTCGTGCGAGACAAAGTGCTGTCGCATGCCGCCCGCAGCGCCTTCGAGGACGTCCTGCATGGCCAGCGCCAACCGGTCTACGCCCTGCATATCGAGGTCGACCCCGGCCGCGTCGACGTCAACGTGCATCCGACCAAGATCGAAGTGCGCTTTCGTGACAGTCGCGAGATCCACCAGGCACTGCGCCACGCCCTGGAAGACGCGCTCGCCGCACCGCGCGTCGGCCAGGCCACCGACACGCTCGCAGTGGCACCGATGTCCGCGCCAGAGCAAAGCGCCTCACCGATCTACGCGACGCAGCCCGGCATCCACTTTCATGCGGGCGACGGCCACCGGGTGAGCGACCTCGGGCTGCTCTGGAACACCGAGTCAAGCGCCACCGCGCAGCCCGGGCCGCTCGAAGTGGCGCCCGGCACCTGGCCGCTGGGCCGCGCCCTGGCGCAGCTGCAGGGCGTCTATATCCTGGCGGAGAACGCGCACGGCCTGATTGTGGTGGACATGCATGCGGCGCACGAACGCATCGTCTACGAACGCCTCAAGGCCCAGTTTGCGGGCAACCCGGCGCGTCCCCGACTGGCCAGCCAGCCGCTGCTGATTCCCGCCACATTTGCGGCCACGCCGCTTGAGGTGGCAAGCGCCGAGACCCATGGCGAGACCCTGCATGCGCTGGGGCTGGAGATCACCCCCTTTTCGGCCAGAACCCTGGCGGTGCGAGCGGTACCGGCATTGCTTGCGCGCGCCGAGGCCACTGAACTGGCGCGCGCCGTGCTGGCCGAATTGAACCAGCATGGCGCCAGCAGCGCGATGCAGCGGGCACAGGATGAACTGCTGGCGAGCATGGCCTGTCACGGTGCCGTGCGCGCCAATCGCCGTCTCAACATCGACGAGATGAACGCCTTGCTGCGCCAGATGGAGGCCACCGAGCGCTCCGACCAGTGCAACCATGGCCGTCCGACCTGGCGCCAGATCAGCCTGCGCGACCTCGATGCGCTGTTTTTGCGCGGACGCTGATTTGTTGCTAGACTGTAGCCATGGCGGGGGGGTAGCTCAGCTGGGAGAGCGCTGCGTTCGCAATGCAGAGGTCGTGAGTTCGATCCTCATCCTCTCCACCACCATTACCCAATGAAATCAAGCACTTGGCGGAAACGCCAGGTGCTTTTTTCTTGCTGGTGTCCTAGAAGTGTCCTAAACCCTCCTTGGCGACTTGATTTCTCGCACCACCAATGATGAAGTCAAAATGGGAGAATATTTGCCTGCAAGGTTTTTCCATTGAAGGGGTCCCCAAGTGAAGTCAGTCCTGATCACGGGTGCAAACAGGGGCATTGGCCTTGAGCATGTGCGCTCATTCGCAGCCAAAGGAATCCAGGTATTCGCTACGGCACGTTCTCCAAGCCAAGCCGACGAACTCAATGCGCTTGCCGCCTCCTGCGCCGGACAGATCACAGTGCTTCAGTATGAGGCTCTCGATCCCGATTCGCCCACACAGCTAAAGACCGCGCTGGGCGACACGCCACTTGATCTTCTGCTTGCGAATGCGGGAGCAGGCAGCGGGACGCGTGAATCGTTCGGCGACGTCGATGTGGACGACGTAGTTCAACTGATCCGTATCAACGCGGTGGCCCCATTGAAACTGGCCGAGGCGCTGGCCGGGAACATTGCACGATCCGAGCGCAAGTTGATCGCATTTCAATCAAGTCAGCTGGGTTCAATCGGCAACAACACCTCAGGTGGCCGGTACGGTTACCGTATCTCAAAGGCAGCGCTGAACATGGTTGCAAAGGGCGTGTCGAGCGATCTTGGATCACGCGGCGTGATCGTGGTTGCCCTGCACCCGGGATGGGTCAAGACGCGCATGGGCGGCGCAGGCGCACCCGTGTCCGTTGAACAGTGCATAGAAGGTCAACATCGACTGTTCGACAAGCTGACGATGGCAGACAGCGGACGCTTCTTCAACTACGATGGAACGCAATTGCCATGGTGATCCGAGCATGAAGATTGCATTGTCCCTTGTTCTGCTGGTCATAGCCGCTGGTTGCGGAGGGGGCGATGACAACCGCGCTTATCAGCAAGCCGTTGACGCAGCCGTCGCTAAGGAGGCAGAAGCAAGGCTGCTTGCCGTGGACACGCCATGCGATCAGGCATCCCGATGCGGCACAGTGTCATTCACTGACCCAAGGAATCAATGTGCCTTGCCTGTCTACAAGCCCTACTCGCTGCTATCACCTACTGCGGCAGCCGCAAAGGCCGCATCGGATCAGCAGTTGGAATTGGCGGCAGCGGCGCGGAAGCTTTCACCACAACCCTTGTTTGCCTGTCCGGCATTGTTCGTTATGCCACCCGTTTTGGCCTGTGTCGCCTCAAAGTGCGTGGCGCTCCCCTAGCGCCCATGCTGGGCATGGTGACGCCATGGGCGGATTGGCTGATGGCATCGGCACCAGAATGCCGCATCGGTACCCAGCCAGGCGTCATGGTCTTCTCGTTTGACTGTCAATCGGGGGCCACAACAGCCTGGTAATGTCAAGATTAGGCTGGAGGCGAAACGAGCCTGATGCAGCCATCAGGAACGCCAAAAATTGTCCTGAAAGAATTTCCATGCCCACAAAATCCAGTTTGATCGAGGAAATCGCATCACACGCGCATGGACAACACGGGGACAACTCTTGACCAGGCAACTACATCGTGGTTTGGAAGCGAGTTGGGGGTGCCTGGAAGATTCACCGCGACATGGTCAGCACGAACTTGCCAAGGCCATCTTGGGTTCATACTCAGTTGACCCTGCCCAACCCTCGTTGACCTATTTGCGGCATCATCTTCAATCTCCCTTCGGGGCAAAAGTGTAGAGCTTGCATGACTTATTCGAGTTCCTGCGAGCTGCCTGCACGTTGCATTTTGTCAACGCCGTCCGATCTGCAATCGATTGGCTGGGCGCCCCGGAAGATCGGCTCATGGACCAGAACCCGCCATCTTCAAAATAGGCCAATGCACGTGCCGGTTTTTGCCAGCTCAAGTCGTTGACGGCCTCAGCAAACGATTTTGGAAGCAAATCGAGTTCCGTTCTTGTAGCCAGCCATTCTCTGGCAACTATGAATTCACGCTTTTCAGTACCCGGATGCGGGCCCCCGTTGCTGACAGTGATCGTCGCTTTGCACTGGTCGTTGCACTTGACCGGAAAGTCCACCTTTAATTTCCCGTTGGTGATGCCCTCGACCCTGATGCCAGACCCGGAAGGTGAAGTACTGCTGCGCCACGAAGAATTGCCCTGGCGCCCAAGAATTTCCAGCGCAATCGGATTGCCGGGAGTGACTTCAATTACCGGCCCGGCAGGAAGGACGCTGAAGGGGTTTGCCGGGGTCTTGAACGTCCAGTTCAACGTTCGAGTCGCCTGATCGATGCTGACCCTGACGAACACATCAAACGTGGATGCATATCGCAGAGGAAAAGTTGGCAGGAAGTAGGCTTCATTTTTCCTTACCAACCTGTCGGTGGATGACTCCAGTATCTTCCCTTCCACCAAAGGGCGATCCACCACGCTTTGAGCGCCAAGTTCTGTTCCCTGTTCACGTACTTCAAAGGCGGCTACTTTCAGGACATGGTCGGCCGTCGTGTGAATGCTGATGGGAAGTCCCAGCCACTGATGCGCGCGTTCTGGCGCCGGGTCAGGAAGTTCATTTTGAAAACCAACCCGTGCCGTCGTGCTGTCGTGCGTGGGGAAGACGGCAAGCCAGTCCCGCCCGACTTGCCCCCTTCTTGCTCCTTCGCCAAACATGAATACGACGTCGTTCGTATCCGACGCCTCGCCGAAATCGCTCCATATCGGATTAAACAGGCCTGATCGGTGGTAAACCGAAGCAACCAAGTTCTCTACCGCTTCAGGCCCGGTTAGCTTGACCCGATTGCTGTCTCTAACAGTTGCCTGTTCCATGGCCCGGTACGGGTAGCCATGCTTGCGCGCCCTCTCGACGGGTGTGCTTCCCGTGTATTTGGCGTTTCCTGGGTCTTCAAGATGCATCCTTGGCACGCCGTCAATGGTCAGCTCCTTCAAAACTGAGCGGTCTTGAAGCGCGGTCAGGTATGCGCTATGCGCCTGGGCTGTCGCGGTGAGCCTTTCATCGACCTTCAACGGATTCAGATTCATCGCCACACGATACTGGTTCAATACGGCGATCGTCGATGCGCCAGGAAACTCCTGATCCTGTGGGATTGCAAGATGGCAAGGTAGCGCAAGCACGAAGGCTGCGAGAACTGTCTTCATGTTCCTGTCCCATTTGAACTTTCCGAAGACCAGTCTCGGAATCGTGAGCAAGCATCCTCAGATCGGGTCAGTATTGCACACCCTGACGTTCTTGCCCCGCACATCCATCGTTGCCTTCCGATGGATGGTCGACGAGCTGATCGTTTGGTGCCGATGGCTGCTGCGAGTTTTGAAGGCGCGAATCAAGGCAGAACCTCGCTGTTACCCGCAATAACACCAACGAGGAAGCTATGCTGCAGTGATGCAGTAACGTCGGCAACCAGGTGCAAGCCTCTTCCCGCCAGCAAGTCCGATGCAAGCCCTACGCTGGATAACTGACCCGCAGCAAGCGGGTAAGCCCCCATAATGTGCAGCCTGGAGAGTACGGAAAACAAAGGCAAGTTCACCATGCGAAAGAGACATTGCACCTGTGGGGCGCAAGCCGATGTGCGTCGCGGCAAGCTCCGCACGCTGGATGGACATGACGAAATTGTCTACCGAATGAGCTGTCCCGTGTGCGGGCAACTCGGCCCCGCCATTGCGGCTGCAGGGAAGGACGAAGCCAGCGCCATCGCCGAAGCAGTCGAGGCGTGGAATGAGATGATGGCCCGACTCCGGCCGCTGGAAGGCTGAATTACGTCGGCACGAATACGCCAGGGCTGATGCCGACAAAATTGCCCAGTTTGCCCTGACGACAAATTGCGCGCAGCTTACCCCACCGACACCTCGCACACCCTGCCCGACGGCGCTCCGTTCAAGCCCTGCGGGACTTGAGCAAGAAGCAGCGATCAGGGCTTGGCGATCGACAGGCTGAACTGGTTGGTGCCGGTCACAATCGCGTTAAAGCCCATCCCTCGAAACGGCAGGAAAATGGACTCCACCACATTGGAATTTGCGCCTGCGCTGTTGAGCACTGCCTCTGGAGTTCTGTAGTTGTAGCCGGGTCGGGCGTTGGTTACCACGGCGTTGACAAGCACTGTCTCGGATCGCGTGACCGGCCCGGTGAAATTGATGACGTTGTCGCGCTTGAATGAATTCGCCGTCGAGTCTACTGAGGTGATGGTGTTCTGGTAGTCACTGATGTCGAAGGCACTTTGCTGGTATGCGCCATTGACCAGCGCGTTGAGGGCACCGACGTTCCACCCGGTATTGACCGTGCCAGCGGTAGGCAGGCTGTTGGTGCGCTGCTTCGTGAGGAAGGCCCAGGTTCCGTCCTGGCCAACGCCGACGATCATCAACTCGCCGCCGCCGGCGCGGTAGGCAAAGGCGCGCGACTTGTCGCTGTTGCCCAGGAAGTTGATGTCATAGCCCCCAGCCGGATTCACCGTCAGGGTGAAGCCCAGAGTGCTTGGCGTGCAAGTCTTCGCGTCGGGACAGAAGATGACGTTCGAAGTAGCACCCGCGCCGTCGAGCTTGAGACTCGCGGCACTCGGAGCCAGCGGGTCGGTCAGGTTCTTTCGGTCGAAGCCGAGCCAGTTCCAGTCGCCTGCCAGATCCGACACCGGAATCGTCTGCTCCTGAAACAGAACGCCGAAGAAGCCATCAACTGTCTTCACCCCCACAACACCGGCCTGCGACACGACGATATCGGCACTCGTACCGGCCGTATTCCCCGCTGATGTGAAGCGGCACGGGCTCCCTGCCATGGCCGTCAGTGTGTGCGTAGAACCGTCGGACAAGGTGATCACCTGCGTGGTCGCGTTGAAGCTGGTGGTTTCGGTCGACGCGGAGCCGTTGCTCCCGGCCAGACCGATTTGGGGCACCACGAGCCGGTAAGTACCGCTGCGCAAGGCAGGGCAGGACGCCGTGGCCGGTTGCAGCAGCAGATCCGCTGGCAAGGACGCGGTGGCACTGGGGATTGGCGCGGCGGCAGAAGCGCAAAGCACCGAGACACTCGTGATCGCGGCGGAACCCATGACACCCGACCCGCCGCTGATGCTGCATACGAGCCCGCTGGGTTGGCTTGAAATCTGCAGGTTATAGGCCGTTCCCGGCGCGATCAACTTGCTCAGGGTGAAGCGGGTGGCTCCGCCCGCGACAGCGAGGGTGTCTGTGCCATTGCTCAGGCTCAAGCCGGCACTTTGGCCCAGCCCGCTGATGCTGCCACCCAAACTGTACTTGTTGCCAATCACCGTGGGGCCGGACGGCGTGTTGGAGATGACCAGGTTGTCCAGCAGCTGGTCGTAGCCCTTGCCATTGGTCACCAGGGGCATCGTGACCGGGTCAAACTTGGCAGGGTCCAGGCCCGCCGCCACGATCTGTGCGCTCAGCGCGGTGTTCAGATCGGCCTTGGCTTTATCGAGAGCGCCCGGATTGCTGGCAATGAGAGTGGTCGTCAATTGCGCCGAACTGCTTTTACCCGCGGCGACTGCCATGTCATAGGCCAACTTGTCGGTCAGCCCTGTGAGGTTGATGTTGACAAAACCGCGCACCACAGGCGTCGAGACCGATGGCGAATACCACTGCGAACCGTCTGCCTTCGTGACCACCGCAATCATGGGGGGCACAAAACCGTCAACACGGACATGGTAGACGCCGTTGACATCGGTGCGCCCCGTCACGCTGTGGCCCGCGTTGTCGATGATCTTCACTTGTGCATTGGGAATCGCAGCGCCGTCGCCGGCGCCGCCATCAGCGCCCGCAGCCCCTGCGTCGCCCCCGCCGAAACCGGCTTCCGCCAGTGATACGCCAAAGCTGTCCATCATCAGCGCCAGGGGTGCCGTTTGCGCTGGCGCCGACGATCCGCCACCACCACAAGCACCCAGGAACAGGCACAACAACAGGACCGGACCCGATTTTGACAAAAGTCGATTCATTATCAAGCTCCCTATGACCAATCTCTCAGGATGAGACAAGCGGTGCCATGGGTGGCAGTCGTAGCAGGCCGATGTCACGCTCCGAGGCGCATTGGGCGCCAATCCGGAAATATGGTTTGGTTAACCGAAATTTGTTGATACTGCAAAAGGGTCAATATTCCGGAGTCAATGAAACCACATCGATGTGTCGTGCCAAGGACGACAGACAACAGAATTTTGTGGCGTAATCCGGGCTGGCCATGAATCCTGCAAACTTGCGTCGCTGAAATTGTTGCCCCATGTCCATGAACAAAGTCCTTGCTGATTGGTTTTATTACTTGCCCCGGACACTGCTGGTCGTCATTGGCTGGCTGCTTGCAAACTTGCCAGCGCAGGCTGGCGAGCGGGTGGCCTTGGTGATCGGCAACTCGGACTATCGCAACGCGCCACTGACCAACCCCCGCAACGATGCCAATGCAATGGCCGAATTGCTCGCACATGCCGGATTTCAGGTCGATAAGCAGTTGGACTCCAACCTGCACCAGATGGAAGCAGCGGTTGCCCGCTTTGGATTGGCGATACGTGACCCTGGCGTGAAGTTCGGATTGTTCTATTACGCCGGACACGCCTTTCAG
The DNA here is from genome assembly GCA_903839085.1 of uncultured beta proteobacterium. Classification (GTDB taxonomy): domain Bacteria; phylum Pseudomonadota; class Gammaproteobacteria; order Burkholderiales; family Burkholderiaceae_C; genus Rhodoferax. Next base: position 12,492 of record CAIMBE010000057.1, read on the forward strand.
CAGGACTGGCGCAACTATCTGGTGCCGGTGTCGGCGAACATCCTTGCCGCGGCGGAGGCGCCAAAACAAACGGTGGATGTCAGCAATCTCTTTCGCTACATGGAGCAGTCCCAGGGCCGCAGTTTTCTGATCATTCTCGATGCCTGTCGCGACGATCCCTTCTCCGGCGCATTCAGACCGATCGCCAAAGGGCTGAGCCAGTTCGACGCGCCTGTTGGCAGCCTCCTGGCCTATGCGACCGCGCCGGGCAACGTGGCGCAGGATGGCGAAGGCAAGAATGGCTTGTACACCAGTTTCCTGCTGCGCGAGTTCGCGGTGCCCGGCGCCCGCCTGGAGGACGCCTTCAAGCGTGTGCGCCTGAGCGTGCGGCTGTCATCCAAGGGGGCGCAAGTGCCATGGGAAAGTACTTCACTTGAAGAAGACATTTACTTCTTTCCCCGGCTTTCACGCGAACTCAGCGAGGCCGACAAGGACCAGCTGCTGGAAAAGGAAATGAGCAAGTGGCTGCGCGTCAAAAACAGCCAGGATCCGGAGGTATTGGCGGATTTCATCCGCGAGTACCCCAGCGGCAGCGCCAGCGAATTGGCGCAGTCACGCATGAATCGGATGCTGAGTGCGATAGCGGCGCGGGAGGATCAGCGCTTGCAGGTCATGGCCCAGGGCGCCGCCCGGGCCGCACAGGAACTTCTGGCCCTTGAGCAGGAGGCGCGCCGTCGCGCTGCACAGGCTGAACAAGAGCGCGTTGCCGCTCAACGCGCGCAGGAGGAGCGTATGCGCCTTGCCCGGCTCGACGCGGCGCGCGACGAGGCCCGGCGCCAGCAAATTGCCGAGGACGCCGCTCAGCGCACGGCCGCCGGGCTTGAGGTCACGCGGCAGAACCAGTTGCAGGCCCTGGCACAGGCGGCCGAACTGCAACGCATGCAGGCCTTGCGGGACCAAAAGGAGGTGGAACAGCGCGCCCTGGCACTCCAAGCTGAAGAGACCCGCCTTGAATTCGTTCGCTTGGCGGCGATGCAATTGCAGGAAGCCACGCGGTTGGCGGCAGAAAGGCAGAGCCTGCTCGGCCTGACCAGCAGCGTGCCGGTTCCGGTGACCTTGACACCCACCCCCTTTTTCAAGGGATACGCCGAACACCAGCGTCACTACAGCCCGGGAGATGAGTTCAATATTCGAGTCATCGACCTGTTTAGCAACATCCCTAAACCGCTCGTCATGAAGGTAACCCAGGTCGACCTCGAGGCCGAGCGCGTGACCTACAACGACGGGAAGTTTGTGTCCGACCTGATGGGCAATACCACGACCAACGAGCGCGGCGTGCTCAGCACGCCGCGCCAGTTCTATCCGGCCGAACTGATGATTGGCAAGAAGTGGCGCACTCGCTTCAAGCAGTCGCGACCCAGCGGCGCCACACACACCTTCCAATATGATTTGAAAGTTGTTGCCAAGGAGCGCATCACCGTGCCCGCAGGCACATTCGAGACCTACAAGATCGAGGCCCACGGCTTCAATCTCGAACTTGGCGCCCGCATTGAACGCACCATCTGGGTTGCCCCGGGCATCAATGCCGACATCGCGCACGAAATCAGGGTCCGCCTGCGAAATGGAAGCATCGATCAAAACGAAAGACAAGAGTTGGTGTCCTTTGTGCAGGCAGCGCGAAGCTGAACCCCTGCCACATTGCGGAAGAAAAGCAAGTCAACGAAGATTTGTGCGGCGCCGAACTATGTTCTCGAACCATGACGGGCGGCCTGGCGCGCGACCGACGCGCCCGGGCGGCGGCGCTTACGAAATGAGGACCACGGGCTTGAGCACCTTGCAAATGGCGGTCGCCAGTTCGGTGGCCTCGAACTTGGCCACGTAGGCATCGGCGCCCACCCTTTTCACGTGTTCTTCATTGGTGGTACCGGTCAGCGACGAATGAATGATGACCGGTATGCTCCTGAAACGCGGATCCTGCTTGATATTGCGCGTCAGCGTGAAGCCGTCCATCTCTGGCATTTCCAGGTCGGTCAGAACCAGTGCCACCTTGTCCCTCGCCATTTTTCCTTCGGCCTCGGCCTGCTTTGCAACGCTCTGCAGGCGATCCCAGGCTTCCTGCCCGCTACGGGTCATGATGTAGCTCAGATTCATCGCCTTGAGACCCTCCTCGATCATCATCCTTGCCACCGCCGAGTCGTCTGCGGCGATGATGAGGGTGCCGGGCGGCAGATGAACCGCCGCGCCAAGTTCGGCGTTCTGGCCGTCCTGGGCCTCGTGCGGAAAGACGTCGCGCAGGATCTGCTCGACGTCGAGCACCTGCGCCAGGCGCGTGTTCGGCACATCACCGTCGAGCTTGGCAATGCTGGTCACCAGGCTGCCGCCGGTACCCTCGGCGGACAGCACCTGCTTCCACTCCAGGCGCACGATCTCGTTCACCTCCTCCACTGCGAAGCCCTGGGTTGTGCGCGAAAACTCGGTGACCAGCAGAAGGCCAGGTTCTTTTTCCAGCGTACAGCCCATGATCCTGGGCAGATTCACCACCGTGATCATCTGTCCCCGGATATTGGCCACGCCCATGACATTGGGCGAGGCGTTGGCCATCACGGTGATCTCGGGCATCACCAGTATTTCGCGTACCTTGAACACGTTGATGCCAAACAGCTCATGCCGGCCGCTTCCGGGCGCCTCGCCCAGGCGAAACAGCAGCATCTCGAACATGCTGTTGCCAGCCAGATTGGTCCGCTCGTCGATGTCACGCATTGTTGAATTCATGGGTTCTTCTGCCAGTTGTTGAAGTTCGTGCGCTGATGCTCCCAGCACCAATGGTAACTTGTGCGGCTTCCGGTGGCGATCAACAGCAAGTCAGCTCCGCTATCATTGCGCGCGCCATGGCGCCGTCAATCGTCACATTCTTTACCTCCTCTTAACTGAACTTCGCGCAATCTCAGCCATCGAAGGGTGATGATCTCGCCATTGACAACCACTCCAGAATGAACAACATGAATAAATCACTACTTTTGCCGGCGGCACTGCTGGCAAGCGGCCTCGCGCTGGCGCAGGAACAGGGGCGCGTTATTTCCACAACGCCGATGATCCAGCAGGTGACGGTTCCACGGCAGGTTTGCACCACCGAACAGGTGACGGTGCAGCAGCCAAAATCAGGCGCCGGCGCCTTGATGGGCGCCATCGCCGGAGGCGCCATGGGCAACGCGGTGGGCGGGGGCAACGGCAAGGCGGCCGCCACCATGCTTGGCCTCATCGGCGGTGCCGTGGTCGGTGACAGCATCGAAGGTTCGCCACAGATGCAAACGCAGAACGTGCAGCGCTGCAGAATGCAGAATTTCTATGAAAACCGAACCGTCGCCTACCACGTGACCTACGAATTTGCGGGCAAGCAGTATTCCGTTCAAATGCCCTACGATCCGGGCCCGACCATCCAGCTTCAGATCACTCCGATGGTCACGCACTCGCCGGCAGCGCCCGGCGCCGGCATGATCTATCCGCAGCGCTGAATTCCGATGGTTTTCGTTCGCGTGATATGAAGGCATTCCTTGGCGCCCTGCTCCTGACGCTGATGGCCAGCGCCGCCGGTGTCTTCGCTGCCGTCGAACTGCACGAACTCAACCTGGCAACGGCCGATCCAGGCGACCTCCGCGAGACACAGGCGGTCAATGAGGACACGCAGGCGCCGCGTCCGCCGATCCGTCGTCGCGTCAACTATCCGACCCGCAGCAGCGAACAGAAAGCGACGCCGGCCCCGACTGGCATCTAGCCCGGCGGGCTTTGCCGCTTGTGCTGTATGACCCGGCTCACATCGCGTGGGTCCAGGCCGTACATCGCGGCAAACTCGGCAACGCTCTTGCCGCTGCTGCCGAAGGCGCTCAGAAGCGCTTGCTGCCTGGCCAGGCGTTGATCGCTCTCGGCAAAGGCTTCCTCCAGCAGGGCGTTGGCTTGCGCATCATTGCCCTGAACCCTGGACCGGTAGTCCTGCCTGCTCAGGCCGGACAACTCAAACGCTGCCATCAACTGCTTGCGCAGCCGGGGTCGCAGGTCCTGCGCGCTGCGGCCCTGGCGCCGTCGAAACAATTCGAGCAGCGCCATATAAACGTGCTCGGGCGCCACGGCTTCGACCGCCTCGCCCTGCAGGTTGTAACGCGGTCTGCCCGCCGCAACGCCCTGCAGGTAGGGTGTGGAACGCGTATGCACGCCCAGCGCCGCCTTGAGGCTGGCGCGCTCAAGCTGCTCAGGGTGAGCAGCCAGCAACTCCTGGAAGACCCCGAGTTTGAGCGGCAGAAACTCGGCGCCAAACAACTTTGGATACAGTTCGAACAAGGTCTCCAGCACCGGCTGCACCGACTGCCGGCGGCCGGCCTTTGCGGGCTGCTCCCGGTTGCCGGTCGCGTTCTCAACCGAATCGGCTGGGTCGCCTGTCCCGGCCGGTGGCGCGCTCGCGGATTGAGGTTCTTGGCTCATCATCAAGGCAGGTCCAGGCCGAGAAACCCGGCCAGAGCAGCAGTACTCATGGCGCCATCGCGGCCCATGGTCTGACCGGTCTTCAGATTCCTTGCGACCGTAAAGGGAACCGCTTCCGCGCCAAAGCTGTTCAAGAGCCGGGTGTTGTTCTTGATGGCCTTCTCGATCTCGGCCGGCACGCTGCTCGACGCCGAAATGCCGCCCTTGCCAGCGAGCAGGGAGGCCTCGTGCTCGGACATCAGCGCAGCCGGGTTGACGGCGGTCAGCAGGGCCGCGCCCTGGGCCGCGCTGGTGGCATTGATCATGCCCACAGGAATCCAGACAAACTTGACCTTTCCATGCAGTGCTTCGGACGCCTGCCACAGGTGCCCGCAGTGCGGACACTGGCTGTCAAAGAAGACATAGACCGTGTTGGCGTTCATCATGGAGCCGACCGCAAAGCCCCTGGCCTCAGCGGCCACCGTTGTCAATGTCACCTCGCGCTTGACAGGCGCGGCCGAACTGGCCGGGTCCTGCGGTGAGCAGGCGCCCAGCAGCCAACCAATCATCAACACGAGGGCGAACAGCAGACGGCGGAGTTTCAAGGCAGACCTCTATGCATGAGACAAGGGACAAGACAATTCAGGCTTCAGGGCGCGCATCTTACCTTGGAAGCGGCGGCCGGCCGTGGTCGGGGCGCTGGCATACTCTGCCCTGGTGAAAGATGCAATCCACTCCCCCGATCCCGCAGGGTTTCCCGGCCGGCCCGACTGGCATGCCCTGACGAAGGCCTGCGCGGCCGGCGCCGGGCACTTTGACGAGCTTCGCGCCAGCGCGACGCCCGGCCGGCCGAGCGCCAGTGCGGGCACGACCAGCGCCAACCGTGCAGAACCGCCATTGACTCCCGCCTGGCAGAAGTTCTTCGACGGCCTGTCGACGCCGGGCGAGCCGGACCTGGACCGGCGCTGGCTCGGCCTGCAGCGCCAGATTCGCGACAACGGCGTCAGCTACAACGTCTATGCCGACGAAGGCGGTCCGCAGCGTCCCTGGTCCCTGGACCTGTTTCCCCTGCTGATTGAACCCGAAAGCTGGTTGCAGATCGAAGCCGGGATTCTGCAGCGCGTGCGCCTGCTGGAAAAGATCATGGCCGACGTCTACGGACCGCAGCGTTTGCTGGAGCGCCGACTGCTGCCGCCGGCCCTCGTCCAGGGCCATCCGGGCTACCTGCGCCCGATGCACGGCGTCGCGCCGGTCGGCGGCACGCACCTGCACATCACGGCCTTCGATCTGGCCCGCGGGCCTGATGGCAACTGGTGGGTGGAGAGTCAGCGCTGCCAGGCGCCATCGGGTTTTGGCTACCTGCTGGAGAACCGGCTGGCGATCTCGGCCCAGTTTGGTCAGGCGTTCCAGACCCTGCGGGTGCAGCGCCTGGCCGGCACCTACCGCGCGCTGATGGACAGCCTGAGGAGAATGAGTCCGGCGGGCGCGCAGTCGCATCTGGCCCTGCTCACGCCCGGACCCTATAACGAAACCTATTTCGAGCACGCCTATCTGGCCCGCTACCTCGGTCTGACGCTGGTCGAGGGCTGCGACCTGACCGTGCGCGACCAGCACCTCTACCTCAAGACCCTCAAGGGACTGGTCCCGGTGCACGGCTTGATCAAGCGGGTCGACGACGAGTACCTCGATCCGCTGGAACTGCGCGCCGACTCGACGCTGGGCGTGCCCGGCCTGTTGCAGGCCATCCGCGCCGGACACGTGCTGGTGGCCAATGCGCCGGGCTCCGCGTTTCTGGAGTCACCCGCCCTGCTCGCTTTCCTGCCCGCCTTGTGCAGGCACCTGCTGGGCGAGGAGTTGAGGCTGCCGGCGCTCTCCACCTGGTGGTGCGGCGAACGGTCGGCGATGCACGAGGCCTTGCCGCGTCTGCGTCAGTGCGCCATCAAATCGACCTACCCCGCCTCCCTGGTACACGCCGGTTTCGAAGCCGTCATGGGCCTGTCGCTGCCGGCCAGCGAGTTGCAGGACTGGCAGCGCCGCATCGAGAGCCAATGCGAGGAGCACACGGTGCAGGCCTATGTGCCGCTGTCGCAGATGCCGACCTGGCGGCCCGGGCACGATGCCGGCGCCGGACAGTTGCTGGCGCGCTCGGTCATGCTGCGCGTCTTCGTGGTGTCGGACGGCGAGCAGTCCTGGCGCGTGCTGCCCGGCGGGCTGGCGCGCATCACCGGCGCGCAGGCCAACAGCGCTTCCATGCAGCGCGGTGGCAGCAGCGCCGACGTCTGGGCCCTCACCGACTCCGAGATCGAAACCACCACCCTGCTGCAGCCGACCCTGACCCCGGCGCTGCTGGCCCAGCGCAAACGGCTGGTGACCAGTCGGGCGGCCGAAAACCTGTTCTGGCTGGGTCGCTACAGCGAACGCACCGAGAACGCAATCCGGTTGGCCCGGCTCACCCTCGAATGCCTCCAGGGCGAGGATCAGTCGACACCGGCGTTGCTCGATTGGCTCGGCAAGATGGCGGTGGTCAATACGCTGGTGCTGCCGAGCGTGCCAACACCCGCTCAGGAGCGCCGCGCCTTTGAACGCGCGCTGGTCGCCAGCCTGGCCAGCACCGAGGGCGCAACCAGCGTCGGCTATCACCTGCGCGCCCTGAAGATGACGGCGTCGAGCGTGCGCGAGCGCTTGTCTCAGGAGCACTGGCGGGTCATCGTGCGGGCCGAGGAGGATCTGTTTTCGCGCTGCGCAGGACTGGCCGATGACGCCAGCTATTCCACGCTGGCGGCATTGCAGATACTCAAGAACACCAGTGAGCAGATGGCGGCCCTCACCGGCGCCCAGACCGATCACATGACGCGCGACGACGGCTGGCGCCTGCTCAGCATCGGGCGCCACATCGAGCGGCTCGGTTTCCTGGCCAATTCGCTGCTCAGCGGTTTTCAGACCAGTTCGGTCCATACGGCGGGCGGGTTCGAGGCCATGATGGCATTGTTCGACAGCACCATCACCTTCCACGCGCAGTACCAGCAGAGCCGCGATCTGGCGGCCCTGATCGACTTGCTGGTGCTCGACCGCGACAATCCGCGCTCGCTGGCCTGGGTGGCCCAGACCCTGCGCGGGCGACTGGCCAAGCTGGCCGGCAGTGCGCCCGACGAACTCAGCGCCCTGTCGCTGCGCGTGCCCGACGCCGCAGCCTGGAGCCTGGCGCAGTTGTGCGAAGCCCAGCCGGCGGGCATCAGCGCGGATCGGACGGCGGTTCGCGAGGCCGGCTACTTCTATGCGCTGACCGACTTGCTGCTGCAATGCACGGCTGCCGCCTTCAATGTCTCCAACGAGATCAGCGCGACCTATTTCACCCACGCGACCGCGTCCAACCAGAGCGTGGGAACCTGATGCGGCTTCGAATCACGCACCAGACACGCTACGACTACCAGCCGGCGGTGGAGACGGCGCAGCATCTGGCCTATCTGCAGCCCGTCAGCAACCCCTATCAGCAGCTTCTGAGCCACACCCTGTCGATCAGCCCGACGCCGGCGCAGATGTCGCAGACGCTCGACGTTTTTGGCAATCCGCGCTGCTTTTTTTCCCTGCAGACGCCACACACAGTGCTCGATGTCGTGGCCCGCAGCGTTGTGACCACCCGCAACCGCGCCCTGCCGCCCAGCAGCATCGGTTGGGAGCAGACCCGGGCGCTGTTCGAGTACCGCTCCAACGGGTATTTCGACAGCGCCAACGAGTTCGTCTTTGCCTCGCCCTTTGTGCCGCGGGAGGCGGCGTTTGCAGCCTACGCCAGCGCCAGTTTCAGCCCGGGGCGGGGCCTGCTGGCGGCAGCGACCGACCTGATGCAGCGGATCCATCGCGACTTGCGCTACGACAGCCAGAGCACCCAGATCAACACGCCGGCGCGCGTGGCGCTGGCGCAGCGGCGTGGCGTGTGCCAGGACTTTGCCCACATCATGCTGGCCTGCCTGCGCAGCATGGGCGTCGCGGCGCGCTATGTCAGCGGCTATGTGCTGACCGAGCCGGCGCCCGGCAGCGTCAAGCTCACCGGCAGCGATGCCTCGCACGCCTGGGTGGCGGTCTACGCGCCCGACCTGCCACCCGGCCAGCGCTGGTGCGATTTTGATCCCACCAACAGCCGCTGCGGCTGGCACTCGCCGGGCGAGGACTACGTCACGCTGGCGAGCGGGCGCGACTTTGCCGACGTCTCCCCGATGCGCGGCGTCATTCATGGCGGCGCCAGCCACACGCTGTTCGTCGCTGTCACGGTCGAGCAGGTGGCCGACGACACGGCGCCGGACCTGGACGCCAGGGCGGCGCTCCGGGATCAGACCCAGTCACAGACCCAGACCCAGAACTGAAAGGAAGCAGCATGAGCATCTACACCAAACTGAACGAACTCCAGATCACCCTGCCACCGGTGGCCGCGCCAGCCGCCGCCTACGTGCCCTTTGTGCAGAGCGGCAACCTGGTCTTTCTAAGCGGACACATCGCCAAGAAGGACGGCAAGCCGTGGGTCGGCCAACTCGGAAAGAACATGGGCACGGTCGAAGGCCAGGCGGCAGCGCGCGCCATTGCGATCGATCTGATGGGCACTTTGCACGCCGCCGTCGGCGATCTCAACCGGGTCCGGCGCATCGTCAAGCTGATGTCGCTGGTCAACTCGACCGCCGACTTTACCGAGCAGCATCTGGTGACCAACGGCGCCAGCGAACTGCTGGGTGAAGTTTTTGGCGCCGCCGGTGCGCACGCCCGCAGCGCCTTCGGAGTGGCCCAGATTCCGCTGGGTGCCTGCGTTGAAATCGAGCTGATCGCGGAGTTGAACTCTTGAGCGGCAAGCGGCAATCCATGTCTTTGGCCTGCCAGCATGGATCGCCACGGCCTACGGCCTCGCGATGACGAAGGCAAGGTTCTTGAATTCTGGCAAGACCAATAGATACGGCCATGAATCTGGCTTCGCCATTGCGAGCCCACTGTTTCGGGCAGCAGAAACCACATACGGGCCATGAACCTGGCTTCGCCATTGCGAGCCCACTGTTTCGGGCAGCAGAGACTACATACGTGCCATGAACCTGAATTCGTCATTGCGAGCCCGAAGGGCGCGGCAATCCGGGAAGTCCGGCTGCATGGATCGCCACGGCCTGCGGCCTCGCGATGAGGAAAGCAAGTGGCTTGAATTCCGAAAATATCAATCGATCCGCTTGATCGCCTGTGCCCGGACCGCCTCTAGCTGGGCCGAGGTGACGCGCTGCGGCGCAATTTCGAACAGCGGCAGCAGCACAAAAGCCCGCTCCAACATGCGCGGATGCGGCAGCACCAGTGTCGCGCTGTCCACGCTGGCATGGCCATAGATCAGCAGGTCCAGGTCCAGCGTGCGCGGCGCGTTGGGATAGGGTCGTTCACGCCCGGCCTGCTGCTCGAGTTGCTGCAGGGCGGCCAGCAATGCGGGTGCAGTCAGCGCACTTTCCAGTTCCACGACAGCGTTGATGTAATCCTGTCCGCTGGACGCCAGTGGCGCACTGCGGTACAGCGATGAGCGCCTGAGCAGTGTGATTCCGCCGAGAGCGGCAAGGTCATCGATCGCCCTGAGCACGCCTGCCACCGGGTCTCCAAGATTGGCGCCCAGCGCAACAAAGGCAGTGACGCTCTCACGCACGGGTTGTCTCAAACTCCCGCGTCGGGCGTCGGCTCGTTGCCTTCACGGGCCGCGCCGCCGCGTCGCCGGCGGCGACGCTTTCTGGGTGCGTCGAGGGCCTCTGTCGGCCCTGCGGGGGCCGCTTCGGGTGCGTCGCCCTGCGCCCCGACGGGTTCCTTGTGCACCCGCGGCGCACGCGCCGCTCGGGGTCTTTGCTGCATTTCCTCGCGCACCTGATCGACCATGTCCTGGCGCAGGTTGTCGTCGGCCATGCTGAATTCCTGCCACCAGTCCGCCAGCACCTCATCAATCTCGCCCGCATCGGCGCGCAAGCGCATGAAATCAAAGGCGGCGCGAAATCGCGGCTGCTCCACCAGGCCAAACGGCGTGCTGCCGACGCGCTTTTCGAAGCGCGGCTGCAGCATCCAGATTTCGCGCATGTCGGAGCCGAGTTTTCCGCGGCCCGAAACGTCGCCAATGCGCGCGTTGAAGACCTCGTCGATCGCGTCCTGCAGCGCCGGGTGCGAGTGCTGGCGCGCCGCGATCCGCTGCGCCCAGCCGTCGCGCACATCGGCCCACAGGGTGCAGGCCAGCAGAAAGCTCGGCGCCACCGGTTTGCCCTCGCCGACGCGGCGGTCGGTGTCCTGCAGCGCGGCCTTGACAAAGACCTGGTCGGCGCGCTCCACGACGACATCGAGCAGCGGATAGATGCCGCGCGCCATGCCCAGCTTGCGCAACTGCTCGATCGACGCCATCGCGTGACCGGTCTGCAGCAGTTTGAGCATCTCGTCGAACATGCGACTCTGCGGCACTTCAGCCAGCAGCTCCTGCGACTTGATCAGCGGCGCCGCCGTTTTTTGCTCCAGCTGAAAGCCCAGGGCGCTGAGTTTGGCCGCAAAACGCACCGCGCGAATGATGCGCACCGGGTCTTCGCGGTAGCGCGTCGCCGGGTCGCCGATCATGCGGATGATGCGCTTCTTGGCGTCCGAGATGCCGTGGTGATAATCGACCACGATCTGCGTCTCCGGGTCGTAGTACATGGCGTTGATGGTGAAATCGCGCCGCACCGCGTCCTCTTCCTGCGGGCCCCAGACGTTGTCGCGCAGCACCCGCCCCGAAGCGTCCACCGCGTGCTTCATGCCGGCCAGCTCGCTCTTGCTGGTGCGCTCGTTGCCGCTGACCGCCTCGGCCGCCGCGTTGTCCATATAGGCGCGAAAGGTCGAGACCTCGATCACGTCGTTCTCACGCCCGCGCCCGAACACCACGTGCACGATGCGAAAGCGCCGCCCGATGATGAAGGCGCGCCGGAACAGGCTCTTGACCTGCTCCGGCGTGGCGTTGGTGGCGACGTCGAAATCCTTGGGGCGCAGACCGACCATCAGGTCGCGCACCGCGCCCCCGACGATGTAGGCCTCGTAGCCGGCATTCTTGAGCGTGCGAACCACGTTGGCGGCCCGCTCGTCGACCAGTGACAGGTCAATGCCATGCTCGGCGACGCCGACCTCGGCGCGCTTGCCAAACTGGTTCTTCTTGCCTTTTGCCGTCGATGAAGATTTCCCGAGCAGCTTTTCGATGAATTTTTTGATCATTTAGGGTAGGAAGCTTGCGGGACAGGGCACGACGTCGTGAACCGGGTCGGTTCTGTCCTCGACACTTTAAAACAACTCAAGTATGCGCCATCCGCGCGCGCCGGCCAGCGCGCGCAGGGGCGCATCCGGATTGGTTGCCACCGGGTGCGTCACTTTTTCGAGCAGACTCAGATCATTGATCGAATCGGTATAGAAAGTGCTCTCGACAGCCGCCCAGGTCAGATCGCGTCCGGCCAGCCATTGCTCGACCCGCGTCACCTTGCCCTCGCGCGCCGAGGGCACGCCCTTGATCTCGCCAGTGATCCAGCCGTCGCCGCCGGGCCCGCCAGCGCGTTCGAGCTCGACCGCAATCAGCTCACTGACGCCGAAGGCCTGCGCAATCGGGCGCGTCACGAATTCGTTGGTGGCGGTGACAATCACCACCTCATCGCCGGCGCGCTGGTGCCCCTGGACCAGCGCCAGCGCCTCGGCCCGCAGGGCGGGTTCAATCACGCTGCGCATGAAGTGGGCATGCGCCGCATGTGCGCTGACCTCGCCCTGGCGCCGGACGGCTTGCGTTGCAAATCGGACGTAGTCATGAATATCGAGCGTGCCCGCCTTGTAGTGCGCAAAAAATTCGTCGTTGCGGCGGCTGAAGTCAACCGGGTCGGTCCATCCGATGGTGGTCGTGAAGACGCCCCAGGCGTAGTCGGAGTCGATCGGCAACAGGGTGTGGTCAAGATCGAACAAGGCAAGCTTCATGGGCTCAGTGGTCCTCCATCATGGACTTGATGAGGGGAATGGTGATGGCCCGCTTGGTCTGCAGGGCGTAGCCATCGATCAGGTCGAGCAGTTCCATCAGGCTGCCCAGGTCGCGGCTGAAACGCGTCAGCATGAAGTCCATCACATCGTCGCCCAGGAACAGGCCGCGCCCATCGGCCGCCTGGCGCAGGACGGCGCGCCGCTCGGGCTCGCCGAGCAGCTGCAACTGAAAGATGTGACCCCAGCCAAGGCGGGTGCGCAGGTCGTCACGGATCTTCAGATCCGCCGCCGGCAGCGCGCCGGCGGCCAGCACGCCGCGCTGGTGGGTCTGTGCATTGACGAACCAGTTGAAGGCAGTCTGCTGTTGTGCCGCGCTGTACAGGTGCACCTGGTCCAGCAGCACCGCCGCCCAGCCCTCGCTGAACTCTGGCGGATCGAGCATGCCGGCGTCGAGCCAGCCGCTGCTGGCGCCCTGCTCGCGCAAGGCCGCCTGCACCGCCTTGAGCAGATGGGTCTTGCCGCTTCCCTCGGCGCCCCAAAGGTAGCTTGGCACAGGCGAGCGAGCGGGCGCGCCCGACCGGGCGTCGCCTGTCCAGAGTTCGAGATGCCTCAGGGCGGCCTCGTTGGGACCCGCAAAAAAGCCCTTCAGGGTCGGCCCGTTGGCCAATCCGATGTCAAGGGCGATCTGTCTCATGCAGCGCGGCTATCCCAGGTAGAGCTTGCTGGCACGGTAGCTTGACTGGGCTCGGCGCAGCGCCACCAGCAGCAGGGCACTGGCCGGCAGGGCAATCAGGACACCGACAAAACCAAGCAGTTGCCCAAACGCCAGCAGGGCAAAAATGACCGCAAGCGGATGCAGTCCGATGCGCTCCCCAACCAGCCTGGGGGTCAGGAAGAAGCCTTCGATCAATTGCCCCAGGCCGTACACCGCGGCCACCATGATCAACGCCTTGGCAGCGCCCACCGTCGCAGCGAACTCAAGCAGTCCGGCCAACAGGGCAAGCAGCAGACCGAGGCCAAATCCGACGTAGGGCACAAACACCGCCAAACCCGTGAAGATGCCGATCGGCATGGCCAGATCGAGCCCGAACAGGGCCAGTCCGGCACTGTAATAGACGGCCAATACAGCCATCACCAGCAACTGACCGCGCAGGTACTGGCCCAGGACCGCGTCGGCTTCGCCGGTGAAGCTGTCGAACGCCGCGCGCGCGCGCTGCGGCACCATGTCGAGCAGGCGGTCCATGAAGCGGTGCCAGTCCATCAGCAGATAGAACAGCGCCACCGGGACCAGCACCACATTGCTGAAAACGGCAAAGGCCACGCTGCCTCCGAGCTTGAGCGAGGACAGCGCCGACGCCAGGGCGTCTTCGGCGTTGGCGCTCAGGTATTTGAGAACAAAGGCCTTGATGCTGACCACATCGAGCGAGACCTTGAGGCCGAACTGGGCCAGAAGAGGTTTCAACCAGCCATTGACACCGTCGAGCAGCACCGGCACCTGCTCACGCAGTTGGGGCAATTCCTTGGCCAGGATCGGCACCATCAGCAGGCCGATTCCCAATAGCACGATGATGAACAGCAACTCCACCAGCAGCACTGCCAGCACCCGCGGGAGCCAGCCTCGCCCGAGCGCGTCGAGCCGGTCCACGAGCGGCGTCAGCGCGTAAGCCAGTACCGCCGCAATCAGGAATGGCGTCAACACGGCCTTGAGCAGCCAAAGGACGCAAGCGCAGACTGTGGCGATGATGGTCCAGGCGACGGCCCTTTTTTGAGCGGGGGAAAGCTGCATGTGGATGTTCAGTACGAGCCCGTAGAATCAGGCAAATTCTATAGGGACCACGGACCCTGCCTGACACACTGCACTACGCCGAGCACTTTTCATGTCAAATCCCCAACCCTCGTCTGCCCTTTCGTACAAAGATGCCGGCGTCGACATCGAGGCCGGCGACGCACTGGTCGAACGCATCAAGCCGCTGGCCAGAAGAACCATGCGCGAAGGGGTGCTGGCGGGCATTGGCGGCTTCGGCGCGCTGTTTGAGGTTCCCAAGCGCTACCAGGAGCCGGTGCTGGTGAGCGGAACCGATGGCGTGGGCACCAAGCTCAAACTGGCCTTCGAGTGGAACCTGCACGACACGGTAGGCATCGATCTGGTCGCCATGAGCGTCAACGACGTTCTGGTACAGGGCGCTGAGCCGCTGTTCTTCCTCGACTACTTCGCCTGCGGCAAACTCGATGTCGAGACTGCCGCGGCGGTGGTCGGAGGCATCGCCCGCGGCTGCGAGTTGTCCGGCTGCGCCCTGATCGGCGGCGAGACGGCCGAGATGCCTGGCATGTACCCGCCCGGCGAATACGACCTCGCGGGTTTTTGTGTCGGCGCTGTCGAAAAATCAAGAATTCTCAGCGGCGCCGACGTCAAGCCGGGTGACATGGTGCTGGGACTGGCCTCCAGCGGCGCGCATTCAAACGGATTCAGCCTGGTGCGCAAGTGCATCGAGCGCGCCGCGGGCCAGTTGCCCGCGGCGCTCGATGGCAAGGCCTTCAGGCAGGCGATCATGGAGCCGACGCGGCTCTACGTCAAGAACGTGCTGAACGCCCTCGCCCTGCATCCGATCAAGGCGCTCGCCCACATCACGGGCGGCGGCCTGCTGGAGAACATTCCGCGCGTCCTGCCCGACGGCATGGCGGCGCACCTGGCCAAGGGCAGCTGGCCGAAGACCGAGCTTTTTGCCTGGCTGCAGACAACCGCGGGCATCGACGACATCGAGATGAACCGGACCTTCAACAACGGCATCGGCATGGTCGTGGTGATCGACGCCGCCCATGCCGCCGCCTGCGCCGCCACGCTGAGCGCCAGCGGCGAGCAGGTCCACCGGATCGGCGTCATCGCCGCGCGCGGCCAGGGAGCCAGCGTCGTCGTGAGCTGAACATCGTCATCTCGAGGCTGCACCACTGCCGCACCACTGCCGCACCACTGCCGCACCACTGGCGCGTCATCGCGAGGCCGCAGGCCGTGGCGATCCATGCATGGACTGCCGCGCTTCGCTCGCAGTGACGAGTGGGGCAGCGCAATGACGTAAACGGATCTGCTATCGTTTGCCAATGCCAAGCCTCAAACACATTCCAGCCGGTGTCTGGGCGCTGGGTTTTGTCAGCCTGCTGATGGACATTTCAAGCGAAATGATCCACAGCCTGCTGCCGGTTTTTCTGGTCACCACGCTGGGCACCAGCGTCTTCGTGGTCGGGCTGATGGAGGGCGCCGCCGAGGCCACGGCGCTGATCGTCAAGGTGTTTTCCGGTGTCCTTAGCGACTACTGGGGCAAACGCAAGCCGCTGGCGGTATTTGGCTACGCGCTGGGCGCTTTGTCCAAACCCCTGTTCGCGCTGGCCGGAGGCTACGGGGCGGTCCTCGCGGCACGCCTGCTGGACCGCATCGGAAAAGGCATACGCGGCGCCCCGCGCGACGCACTGGTGGCCGACATCACGCCGGCGGCGCTGCGCGGCGCGGCCTTCGGCCTGCGCCAGGCGCTCGATACGGCCGGCGCCCTGGTCGGGCCGCTGCTGGCGATGGGCCTGATGCTACTGTGGGCCAACGATTTTCGGGCCGTGTTCTGGGTCGCAACGGTCCCTGCCTTCCTGTGCGTTGCGCTGCTGGTGCTGGGCGTGCGCGAGCCCGAGCGCTCGGCCGGCGCGCCTCGCGTCAACCCGATCAGTCGCGCCAATCTTGCCCGGCTTGGCGCGCGCTATTGGTGGGTGGTGGGCATCGGCGCTGTGTTCACGCTGGCGCGCTTCAGCGAGGCCTTCCTGGTGCTGCGGGTGCAGCAGGGCGGCCTGGCGCTGGCCTGGACGCCGGCCGTGCTGATCGGCATGAACGCGATCTACGCCAGTTACGCCTACCCGTTTGGCAAACTCGCCGACAGGATGGCGCACAGCACCCTGCTGACCTGGGGCTTGCTGCTGCTGATCGCCGCCGATGCCCTGCTGGCATGGCGCGATCAGGGGGTCTGGGTCTGGGCCGGCATTGCGCTGTGGGGCCTGCACATGGCGATGACGCAGGGCCTGCTGGCAACCATGGTCGCGGATACCGCGCCAGCCGACCTGCGCGGCACGGCCTACGGTTTCTTCAACCTGCTGAGCGGCCTGGCGATGCTGATCGCCAGCGCGCTGGCGGGCTTCCTGTGGGACCGCTTTGGCGCCCCGTTCACCTTTTTGGCAGGCCTCGCGTTCTGCCTTGTCGCGCTCGGCCTGTTGCGAAAGCGCCCTTGAAACAGGCTAAGCGTCGTGGCATCGAAGACACCCGGAAACGCGAAAAGGGGCTGTCATTGCAATCGGAGCCCGGCAGTCCATGCATGGATGGCGACAGGCCAGCCGATTCAGCGACGGACAAACTGGCGCAGTTTCAGTCCGAAGGCCCAGAGCGCCGCAAAATAGAGCGCCGCCGATGCCAGCAGAATCAGGGCCAGCAAGCCGATCCGGCGCAGACTGTCGTCCCTTAACTGAGTCCAGTCGAAGGCGCCATTGGCCCACAGCAGAAAACCCAGCAGCAGGCTGCAGGCGGCCAGCACCTGCAAGCCGAAGGCACCCCAACCGGGCTCTGGCCGGTAACTGCCGCGCTTGAGAAGCCCCAGCAGCAGCCAGACGGCATTGATCAGCGCACCCAGCCCGATCGAGAGCGTCAGCGCGGCGTGCCCTGCATTCGCGGCCTGGTAGAACAGGGGCACCAGGGCGATGTTGAGCAACTGGGTGATCACCAGCACCATGATGGCCACACGCACCGGCGTCCTGGTGTCCTGGCTCGCGTAGTAGCCTGGCGCCAGCACCTTGATGGCGACGATCCCGACCAGGCCCACACCCCAGCCCATCAGGGCATACGTGATCTGCTGCACATCGTGCCCGGTCATGGCGCCATAGTGGTAGAGCACAGCCACCAGCGGCCTGGCGAACGCGACCAGCGCGATGCCACAGGGCAGCGCGAGCAGCACCACCAGCCGCAAGCCCCAGTCCAGCATGGCCGAGTATTTTGCGCCATCACCGGCGGCGCGGGCCAGCGCCAGTTGCGGCATCAGCACGACGCCCATCGCGACACCGAGCAAGGCGGTTGGAAATTCCATCAAGCGGTCGGCATAAGTGATCCAGCTGACGCTGCCAGGCGCCAGATGCGAGGCAATCTGCGTGTTGATCAGCATCGAGATGTGCGCCACGCTGACGCCCAGCAGGGCCGGCCCCATCAAACGGACGATGCTCTTGCAGCCGGGGTCGGCCCAGGACTGGCGCAGCGATTGCCAGCGCAGACCAATGCGCGGCACCAGTCCGATCTGTTTGAGCGCCAGCCATTGCGCGCCGAGCTGAAACAGGCCGCCCAGCAGGACACCGCCGGCAAGCGCGTAGATCGGCTCGATCCCCAGGGCCCTGAACCACGGCCCGCCGAGCCAGGCCGCGGCAATCATGCAAAGGTTGAGAAGCACCGGCGTGGCGGCAGGCACCGCAAAGCGCTTCCAGGTATTGAGCACGCCGGCGGCCAGTGACACCAGCGACATGAACGCAATATAGGGAAACATCCAGCGCGTCATCAGCACCGCCACGTCGAAACTGTGCGGGTTCTTCTGCAAGCCGCTGGCCATCGCCCAGACCAGCAGGGGGGCGCCCGCCACGCCGAGAACGCTGATGACCAGGAGGCCCCAGGCCAGCACCGTGGCGGTGCGATCGATCAGCAGTTGCGTCGGCGCCGCGCCATGCTGCGCCCTGGCGGCGGCCAGCACCGGGACAAAGGCCTGGCTGAAAGCGCCTTCGGCAAAAAAGCGGCGAAACAGGTTGGGAATGCGGAACGCGACGTTGAAGGCGTCGGTCAGGGCGCTGGCGCCAAAGGTGGAGGCAATCAGCAATTCGCGCACCAGACCGGTGACACGGGACACCAGCGTCAGCAGCGAAACAAGGGAAGCGGACTTTAGGAGACTCACGCCGCCCAGTGTAGCCGCGCACAGCGAGCCGGCGCCAAGGCCGCCACCGCCCCGGCGTCAACTGGTAGAATGCCCGGTTTTGCTGACAACATCGACAAACCCTAGGAACAATTGATATGGCCTCTACCAAACCCAAGAAAAAGAACCCGCGCCTGGCGTCGGGCCGCAAGCGCGTCCGCCAGGACGTCAAAATCAACGC
Organism: uncultured beta proteobacterium; assembly: GCA_903839085.1. Taxonomy (GTDB): domain Bacteria; phylum Pseudomonadota; class Gammaproteobacteria; order Burkholderiales; family Burkholderiaceae_C; genus Rhodoferax. The sequence goes on from CAIMBE010000057.1 coordinate 31,035, forward strand.
CGCCAACACCTCGCTGCGTTCCAAATACCGCACCGCCGTGAAAAATCTCGAGAAAGCGGTTGTCGCTGGCGACAAGGCCAAGGCGACCGAGTTGTTCGGCAAGATGCAGGCGGTCGTTGACACTGTGGCCGACAAGGGCATCTTCCACAAGAACAAGGCCGCTCGCGACAAGAGCCGCCTGTCTGCCAAGGTGAAAGCCCTGGCCCCAAAAGCCGCCTGATTTCAGGCAAATCGCACGGATCAGATTTCCAAAGAAATGTGATCCGCTGTTTGTAACCGGTGCGCTGCCAGCAAAAAGCAAATGAGCCGTCGAAAGACGGCTTTTTTGTTTTTGTTGGGGGCAGAGATCGGCGGTTCACCGCGTGGATTGGCCGATGCCAAGAGGCTGCTGTCACCTGCGTTCTCGACACGGCCACTGTCTGGGTGCGTAAATGCCGCTCTGACGCAACTTATCCCCGCGAGGCGAGCCATGCTTGAGACCATTCACCACCGTATCTGCCCCCTGTGCGAAGCGTGCTGCGGGCTGGAAATCAAAGTGCAGGGTGGCAATGTCACCAGCATCAAAGGCCACGCTCAAGACGTGTTCAGCGCAGGCTACATCTGCCCCAAGGGCGTAGCACTGAAGAACTTGCACGAAGACCCGGACCGGCTGCGCACCCCGCTGATCAGGCGCAATGGCACATTTGTAGAGGCCACATGGGACGAAGCCTTTGCCGAGATTGAACGCCGCCTGCCGCCACTGCTGGCGGCCCACGGGCGCAACGCCAGCGCGGTGGTGGTGGGCAATCCATCAGCCCACAAGATCGGGCTGCTCACCTACTTTGGCAAGCTGGCCCGTGCCTTGGGCACCAAAAACATCTTTTCCTCCTCTACCCTGGACCAGATGCCCAAACAACTCGCCAGCGGCTTGATGTTTGGCCACTGGCTCTCCATCGCCCTGCCCGACATTGCGCGCACCGACCTGCTGCTCGTCATTGGCGCCAACCCGCTGGCCAGCAACGGCAGCATGTGGACCGTGCCCGATTTCAAGGGCAAGGCCAAGGCCATGCAGGCGCGTGGCGGCAAGCTCGTCGTCATCGACCCGCGCCGCACCGAAACCGCCGCCGTAGCCGATGCACACCACTTCATCCGCCCGGGCGCCGATGTGTTTTTGCTGGCCGCCATGGTGCAAACCCTGTTTGCTGACAAGCTGGTGCGCCTGGGCAGCGTTGCTGCCTGGGTCAACGGCGTGGAAGAAGTCGGCCTGGCGGTGGCGGCATTTACGCCCGAGACCGTGGCCGCGCGCTGCGGCGTTGATGCTGGCACCATTCGCACGCTGGCACGCGAACTTGCCAGCACGCAGCGGGCTTGTGTGTACGCCCGCATCGGCACCTGCACCCAGGAATACGGCACCCTGGCCAGCTGGCTGGTGGATGTGCTCAACGTGCTGACCGGCCACCTCGATACGCCCGGTGGGGCCATGTTTGCCAAGGCGGCTGCATTCGCATCCAACACCGCCGGCAAACCCGGCATTGGCAAAGGCGTCACCACAGGGCGTCACTTTGCGCGCGCGAGCGGCGCCCCCGAGGTGTATGGCGAGCTGCCCATGACGTGCATGGCGGAGGAAATTGAGACAGCCGGGCCGGGACAAATTCGCGTCCTTTTCACCGTGGCGACCAACCCGGTCCTGTCCAGCCCGAACGGCCCGCGCCTGGCGGCTGCGCTGGACACACTGGACTTCATGGTCAGCATGGACATCTACCTGAACGAGACCACGCGCCATGCCGACGTCATCTTGCCGGGTGTGTCGCCACTGGAAGATTTTCATTACGACCTGGCGTTCCCCCAACTCTCCTGGCGCAACCACGCCCGCTACAGCCCACCCGTGCTGGAGCGCGCCGATGGCGCACCCGAAGAATGGCAGACCCTGTTGAAACTTGCAGCCATCGTCCGTGGTGAGGGTGCGCAGGCCGACCCCAACGCGCTGGACGACGCCCAGTTTGCCGAAGATGCCCAGCGCCTGGCCGGAGCCCAAGCCGCTGCGGTCATCCGGGCCACCAGCGGCCTCAAAGGCCCAAAGCGCCTGCTGGAAGTCGCGCTGCGAACCGGCCCCTATGGCGACATGTTTGGCATGAAGCCCGAGGGCCTGACGCTGGCCAAGATCATGGCCTCCAACAGCGCAGGAGGCATTGACCTGGGTGAGCTGCAACCCCGTATTCCGGAGATGCTGCGCACGCCAAGCGGCAAGGTGGAACTGGCGCCGCCATCACTGCTGGCTGACCTTGCTCGCCCCGCTGCCGACCTGGCACGCCCGGCGCCCGATTTGGTGATCATCGGCAGGCGTGATGTGCGCACCAACAACAGCTGGATGCACAACCTGCCCACCCTGGCCAAAGGACCGTTCCGCTGTACCGCACTGCTGCATCCCAAGGATGCCAAGCGTTTGAAGCTAAAGGACGGGGCCATGGCCCACATCACCAGCGGCCCGCGCAGCATTCAGGCCCAGGTTCGGATCAGCGACGAGATGATGCCCGGCGTGGTCAGCCTGCCGCACGGCTGGGGCCACGACCTGCCCGGCGCCCGACTCAAGCTCGCCGCGCAGCGCCCCGGCGCCAACCTTAACGCACTGCTGGACGACCAATTGCGCGACCCGCTTTCTGGCAATGCCGTGCTGGGCGGGGTGGCCATCACCATGCGGGCCATCGCCCAAGGCGCCTGAGACCCGGGAATGACCTGGCGCTGGACCCCTGGCATGCGCGCAAGCATCTAAGGGCCGACGATCAGCCTTCTCCAAAGCCGACATTCAGGCTGAAGGGCTGCGATGGATCGGGATGTGCTGCGGATGTGCAGCGGGAAGAGGCGGTCGCCAGTGCCTGCTCTTGGGCGGGTCAATTCTTGGTCTGACTGACATGCGCGTACCAGTCTGACCGGTCCGGCAGAAGCACATTTCGACGGGTTAGGGCTGGAGCTTGAATCCGAGAAGATCGGTGGTGATTTGACCCTGATACTGATCCTTGTAGATGGATCTCACGACCGCGCGCGCCGCAGGAGCATACCAATACGTCATCGTCCCCACGCCAGCAACCGGTCCCTCGTGCGAGGTCCCCTTGAATTCCGCCCTCGACTCGAGTTTGAAGGCGTCGAACTCACCGGCAGCAACCAGTACTTTCTCGTAACTGACCACCCGCACTTCGCCCTCAGTCCGACCCTTCACCCCCGGCCGCTTCATCAGATACTCGGAGTTGTAGCTCCACTGCTTGCCCACTTCGAGCGGAAAGCTAAGGCGGCGCTGGTCGGAGTCGGCTCTGCGTGGTGAATCGACCTCGTTCAAATCTCGAGTCAGCACTAACGGCTGTCCGTTCTCCGTTCCCTCAATCCCGGTAGCCGAAACAGCCGTGACTATCCAAGTTCGATTCGGCTCCGTCGGGGCAACGTAACCGGACGCGAATTGCCATTGATCACCCACCCTTACATCAGGTCGGTCCACCTTCTGCGCCAACACCGGACCGGCAACCATGGCGAACGCCAGTGTGCTTACGACGGCAGCGATGCAGCGAACAGCGGCCCGTGGTGTGACGCGATAGGTCATGGTTTCGCTCCTTGATGAAAATAGTCGGAATGAGAATACTGATGCCAAGAACGCACTCAGTATTGACAATTCGCAAATGAAACAGAGCCTGTTTCAGATGACCGGAAACATTTCGCTGTACCGAGAGCCGAAGAAGTATTCACAGCTTGTCTGCGATCCTGCGGTCTCGAAATAGCCGTCGGTCAACGCCCTATGCGAGCGCTCCATGATCGCCGCAGACAGACAGGGCCTGCCCCGAAATACTCGCGCCAGCGGGGGTAGCCAGAAACAAAGCCATGTTTGCAATGTCTTGGGCGCTCACCATGCGACGCAGCGAGATCGTCGAAACAAATTGCTTACGGGACGTTTCAAAATCCACACCCGCGGCCTCTGCCCGGGCGGCGATCACCCGATTCACTCGGTCACCTTCGACGACACCGGGCTGGATTGCGTTGACACGGATGTTTGAAGGTCCAAGCTCGATGGCGAGACTTTTCGTGAACCCGACAACGGCCCACTTCGCGGCTGAATAAGGCGTTCGCAGCGGGTATCCCAGGCGGCCTGCAATCGAGGACAGATTGATGATGCTCCCTCCGCCAGAGGCTTTCAGCATAGGAACCGCACGGCGCGTGCAATAGAACATGCCGTTGAGGTCGATGGCGATCGTGCGATCCCAGTCAGCAACGCGGATGTCCTCTACTCTTGCCGTCGGGCCGGTGATGCCGGCGTTGTTGATCAGGACATCCAGCCCGCCCAGGAACGCTGCAGCCAGGTCGACCATGTTGTCTACCTGCGACGGCACTGCCACATCTGCAAGGGTGGTTCCGATTTCCGGGTGTTCGGCGCGCAGCTCGGACAGCGCGTCAGCATCGACATCACAAACGAAGACCTTGGCACCGGCCTCGTGGAAGGTGGATGCCAAGGCGCGACCAATTCCAGCGGCACCAGCGGTAACGAGGACGCGCAGACCCAGAGCGGAGGTATTCATTTTTTAGCGTTGCACGTCATGCTGAGTCAAGCCCCACGAACTTTGGGTTTGAGCGTGACCGCTCGACCTTTGCGTGAAAAGCATTTGGCACCTCCAGAACAGGGTCGTCAATACCCAAAATATTAATCTTTCCAGAATTCAAGACGCTTGCTTTCGTCATCGCAAGGCCGCAGGCCGTGGCGATCCATGCCCCATGACTTCCTGGATTGCCGCGTCGCCAGGCTCCTCGCAAGGACGGTCCGGACTGTCATGATTTATGAATATCTCAATAGGAGAGGGAAAAACCCTACCTGTGCCAATGTCGGGTTGGGCGCAAGCAGATCGACAACATGCATTGATGAAATGGATCAAAACGCAATTCAGTAGTGCAGCGACCGCGCTCCCTCAGGTTTCCCGATCGCTGTCGCTGACGTGGACCGGAGTCGCAGACCTTGAGTGCCGCGCTACTCTTTTCGATCAAGCAGCGGTTTACCCTTGTCTACGACGTACACAGCGAACGATTTCAACGACGTTTCACCCACAACCTTGAAGTTCCCATGAACTACGTCTCGCAGATTCATGGTGATAAAACCCGCGGGCACCATCACCGGATCCTTACCGGGAACCTGCACCAAGGCGCCCTGTATCACATAAGCCACTTCAACACCATGATGAATGTGAAAACTGCCACTTTCGCCCGGCCTGATCTCGCTCAATGCCGCAATGACTTCCATGCCCGGCGCGCCAGTGAGGTCCGTGCGCTTCTGCTCCTTTGGCGGCGGCGCATCGGTCAATGGCTGTGCGACCAATCCGGCTGCAGGCCCAATCGTCAATAGCAGCGCCGTGGAAAGTGATCGAAACATTTTGGTATTGAACATGAAGCCTCCCCATGGCGCAATGAGCGCCGGACCAGTATCCAGGCCCGAAATTCCAAAGTCAAGGCCGAAGCGATCAGTTCGACTGCAACTGTTGCTTTATTGGTTTCCGTCTTTCTCGCTGCGGTTGCATCAAAGTCGATACGGGAGCAAGCAACTCGTTCGCTGAGTCAATCCGGCCTTCGTCACGGTCGTGCAGCACGACCGAACCGCTCAATCCAGACGCTTGCGCCTGCCGCCATTCCGATCACAGCTGCGACCAGCGGCATAGTCAGGGATACATCCGAGCCCACCTGGTCATAAAGCCATGGCCCCAGCAAGCTCGCGCAGACGCCCATGGCAAACGTGGTTGCAATGACAGCGGCAAGGCTGTTACGCCGCAATTGAACATAGCCCGACTGAAGGCGCTCGGCCTCCCTTTGATGTTGAGCTTGCAGGTCACAACGGCGAGTCTCCAGGTCAGAAACATCGTTCTGGATCATCGCCATCACCTTTGACCTGAATTCTGTCGGCACTGATGGCGGCGCAATGACTTGACGCAGTGCGCGATCCAAGGAATCAGGGCCGGTTGAATGGGTGGCAAGGTCAGCCGGCATAGTCAAGTCATCAGACATGGTGCGTCCTCCTTATGACCAGAGTGCGAAGTCAGCCAGACCGTGCTGCTTCAGGGTTTGGCGCAACATGCTTCGGGCGCGATGGAGTTGGGTTTTGACCGTCCCCTCGGGTACCCCAAGCAAAATCGCCACCTCCGCCACCGAGCACTCCTCGAAATAGTAAAGCATCAGAGTGGTCCGATACGTTGCTGGCAAGGCGTCCACGAGACTGCGAAGCCAGGTTAACGAGGCGGCATCGTTTGCAGCAGCGGGAACCGGCATTTGCGCTGCCTGTTGCCACACTTCAGACTCATCGAGTGAGGCCTCGTTGGCATGCTGCCTGCCCAAGGCCGACAAACATTGGTTGCGCGCAATTGCATAAATCCAGGTCGAAAAGGCGCCGATACGGCCGTCGTAGCGGGGCAGGAATCGCCAGACCCGAAGAAAGACCTCCTGAGCGATTTCTTGCGCCAGAGCTGAATCCCGCAATATGGACATGCACAGTCGAAATACCTTGGCCTCGTAACGATCAAAGAGCGCCGAAAACGCTTCCGATGTCAGGCCTGCCTGCAGTTTCGCTTGAACATCAGCATCGCGCAGTGCAGCGTTGCTTGGCACTGAATCCGGTCTGACTGGCAAGGCGGCCTGCATGTACATTGGTACCTCAGGGACTCCAATCGGTTTCATCAATTTGCAGAAATATTTTTCGACACATCTGAAACCATCTCACTGCGCAGCGAGTATCAACGCTGATCACTCACTCCACAAGGAAACTGATATGTCTGAATTTCGTCACGTTCTGCCCTTCCTCGTTCCATTGGTTGCCATCATCATGGGCATCGGCGTCGGGATGCTGGCCCTCTGGCTGGACCACCAAAAAAAGATTCACATATTTGAATTGCACCACAAGGAGAGATTGATGGCAATTGAGCGGGGCATGGAGGTGCCGCCCTTGCCAGCTGAGTTCTTTCATGGACGAGGCAAGTCCGAGACCTCACTCATCAGCAACTTGCGCTGGGGTTTGATCTGGTTGTTGTTGGGTTTGGCCATCGCGGCAGCCATGATCCTCAATGGTGATAGCGCCAGAGCGACGTGGGGCTTGATCCCTATCGCAATCGGCCTGGCACAGTTGATCTTCTATTCCATCGGTCGCCGTCAGGAGCCAGGGGTCGATGTTTCGCAAGGCGGATCGAGCGCGAAGATGGCGTCCAAGGGGTGACTCCGTTCTGTTGTGCCACTAGGAATCCGGCTTTGCGAGCGACTGCTGGTCCGGCCCCAGCTGCGATTGATTTCGACAAGGCTGACCGAGTGAACTGTGGTTCCTATTGAGACTTTCATAAATCATGACAGTCCGGATCGCCATTGCGAGGGGCCTGGCGACGCGGCAATCCAGGAAGTCATGCGGCATGGATCGCCACGGCCTACGGCCTCGCGATGACGAAAGCAAGTGTCTTGAATTCTGGAAAGATC